>CAYUNZ010000094.1:0-10349 GCA_964446205.1 uncultured Desulfohalobiaceae bacterium
AAGGCGGCATCCGGATTCGAACCGGAGAATGGAGGTTTTGCAGACCTCTGCCTTACCACTTGGCTATGCCGCCCGACTGAAAGCTGGAGCGGGAGACGGGATTTGAACCCGCGACTTCAACCTTGGCAAGGTTGCACTCTACCAACTGAGTTACTCCCGCTAAACGAACAGAAAATATACAATGTACTAACCCCTGTCAAGACCCTGGTTATATCTTATACCTAACGTAATTATGAATTGGGGCTTTAGCGCTGAGCATTTGGTAACAACATGGAATATAAAATTAAAAACCAATTTGGAGAAATACGAAACTGGATTTCTATAGTCAACTTGCAGGTAATTTTTCCCCAGTTTGGCTGTCAACAGTCTTTTCTTCTTGACATTTTAAAAAATAGATACAGATTGTATTGTGTATATCTAAATGATTAACAAGGTTATATATTTTTTGCTCTTAAGATCAAAAGTAAGATCAAAAGCCTGCTTTAGATCGGTCAAAAACAAGATTTCTGGACCTGTGCAATAGATTTTCTAAGCTTGTATTATAGGTCTCTGGTTTAAGATGTTGACTGTTTACAGTAAGAAAAAGAAAAGGAATTACTTCTAGTTCTTAATTCATCGGTCAACGGTGAACGGTGAACGATGAACGTAAAGTAGCTAATATAGCAATTGCCCTGCTCTAGATTTCTTGGTCAACTCGTATAGATTTCCGGATAAATAGTCTTTGTCTAATTTTTATCTGTTAATTGAAAAAGTTAGGGGCTACAGTGATCATATGGTTTTACATGAATTTTGACTTTACTTTTTATAGGTAATTGGTATAAAAATCCCCTTGAAACACAGCTTAGGTCTAGAAAGCTCCTTGTTTTTGGGTGAGATGTTTTGCAATATTCAGCGTTGCCCGTCTACAGGTTCAAAAGTTTTATTTCGACCGACGTTGACAAAGAGGGAGATAAGAAAATGTTCATGTTTAGTTTTGGAAGAGGAGGTTGAACAAGATGGATCAAAATGATCTCCAATATTTCCGTGAACGTCTTCAACAGATGCTTGAAGATATCCAAGAAAAGGGTCAAAATACCATAGAGGATATGTCGGATTCAAATCAGGCCTATGCTGATCCAGCGGATCGTGCCTCTCAGGAATCGGATCAATTCTTTACCCTTCGTTTACGGGACCGGGATCGGAAGCTGATCAATAAGATCAATGAGGCCTTGGAAAGGATCGATGATGGTACCTATGGGATTTGTGAAGAATGTGGGCAAGAAATAAGTATTCCTCGTCTCAAGGCAAGACCGGTGACAACTCTTTGTATTGAATGCAAAAGCAAACAGGAAGAGATGGAAAAATTGCGCTAAGGTTTTTTGAATATGGACAGCAATTTTTTCCGTTTTTTTCTCGAAGAGATTGGTCCTTTGCTCAAAGGCAGACAATTGGGAAAGATTTATCAACCAGATCTTAAAGTATGGACTATTCAATGTGGTTCCAAGGAGTATTTGATCCTTCATACATGTAAAAAGTCTGGAGCCCTTTTTCTTTCCTCATTAAAGCCGCACAATCCGGAAAAGCCTTCAGTTCAGGCCAAGTGGTGGAGAAAGAGGCTTGCTAAAAGATATATTGAGGATTACGTTTCAAATTGGCCGGATCGTCAAGTGGCCTTTAAACTATCTTCTGGAGAGGGAAGCTGGCTGCTTGTTGATATTGTCAAGGGCTTATACTTGTTGGACAGCTTAGACAAACAGTTCGGTCTTGAACCTAAGTGGCCTGCACTGGAAGAGATAGGTAATATAGAGGAGTCTTATAAGGTCTACCCTCAGTTTTCTCCCCCTTTGCGTCAGACTTTGAAAAGCCTCTCCTATCAGGAAGGAGAGGATCTCCTTGAAGAGGTCAAAAAAGGTCGACCTAACACTTATCATCTTTGTGCCTCAGACAATCTTAAATTGACACTGTATTCTTGGCCAATCCCTTCCTCTTGGAGCTCGGAGATAAAATGTGACCATTTTTCGTCTGCTCAAGAGGCAGCCTTTTACTATGGATGGCAAGTTATTCACCAGGAAATGTCATTGCAAAAGCAGGAACAAAGGGAAGAACAAAAGAGGATTAAGCAGTTACACAGAAAGCTTGAACGAGTTGAGGAAGACCAGAGCAAGTTAAGGAATTGGCTGGACTTAAGGGATTGGGCTGATATCTTACAGATGAACCTTCATCAACTGGATTACAATCAGCGGACGTCTGAACTAGGGCTTGAGGATTGGGCCGGGAAAAATTATAAAATCCAGCTTGACCCTACATTGACGGTTTTGGAGAATATGCATCAATGGTACAAAAAGGCCAGAAAGGCTAATAGGGGGCTTAAAATTCTTCAAGATCGACGTAAGATTTTGAAAGAAGAGCTGGCCGAGCAAGATCAAATAAATGGATCAGATCATAATATCTCCCCTGTAATAGAGCAGGGTCGTTCTGTTGGAGATTCAAAAAAGGACCGTATCTCACGTTGGCAGGGATTGCAGGTCCGGGTCTACAAGAGTAGTGACCATTACATTATACTTAGGGGGAAGAATCAGAGAGCGAACCACAAGCTCCTGAGTAATGTGGCCAAACCATTTGATTTCTGGTTCCATGTCAAGTATGGTTCTGGAGCTCATGTTATTTTACAACGAGATAATGAAATGCAAACTGTCCCAAGGACCAGTAAAATTCAGGCTGCTGTTTTGGCTGGTTTGGCCAGCGACCACTCCCTTGACAGTAAAGCTGATATACTTTGCGCTCTAGTCAGGGATGTCCGGAAGATTAAAGGGGCTGCCTTGGGAGAAGTTCGGGTCTATAAGATCCAGGAGACAATGAGGGTCTCTTTAGATAGTCAATTTGAAAAGTCATTACGACTTCAGTAATTTGCTTCAAAGACCTGAAGATAAAAACATAAGGAAGATGAACCATGTTCAAGACTAATTCTTTACCATCAACTAAACAACCTGTTTTGATTGATAAATATGGTCGAAAGATCAATTATCTTCGTTTGAGTATTACAGATCGATGCAATCTAAGGTGTTTTTATTGCAATACTTGCAACGATTATAAGTTTATACCCCATAAGGAAATCCTTACCTATGAGGAATGTCTATCTTTAATCCGGCTCTCTGATTCTTTGGGTGTTAGTAAGGTTAGATTGACCGGGGGTGAGCCCTTTGTAAGAAAGGATTGTGTCCGATTTATTGCTAAGGCCTTGGAGTTGTTTCCTGATCTTGACCTTCGGGTGACCACAAATGGGACCTTACTAAAAGACAAGATTCCTTTTCTCAAAAAAGTCGGTTTGAATTATCTAAATATCTCCTTAGATACATTAAATAGACAAAAGTTTCGCTGGATTACAGGACGGGATTATTTTTCTGAAGTTAGACAATCAATTGATGATTGTCTTCATCATGGAATCCGAGTCAAAATAAATGTTGTTGCCATGAAAGGCATTAATGATAATGAGCTATTGGATTTTGTCCGTTTTGCTTCTGACAATCCGGTTGATGTCCGATTTATAGAATTTATGCCCATAGGCTGTGATTCTCATTGGGAGTCTTCCTATTATTGGTCTGCTGAAGAGATGTTAAACATAATTGAGGCAGAGTGGGAGATTGTCCCCTTATCGGTAAAAGAGGATACAAGCGGACCAGCAAGGATGTACTCTATCCATAACGGACAAGGCAAAATAGGTTTAATATCCCCTCTCTCAAATCATTTCTGTGCTCAATGCAATCGGTTTCGTATTACTCCTGACGGCAGACTTAGGACATGTCTTTTTTCGGATCGGGAGTATAGATTGCGTCCTATCTTACGTTCATCTAAACTGGGCATTGAAAATGTACTTAAGATTATGAAGCTGGCTAATGACAGAAAGCCTATGGGTTATGAAATATTAAAGAATACAAAAGATTCTTCGGTATGCCATCGTTCTATGTCGGCTATAGGGGGATAGAGGCTCCAGAGCAAGATATCCCTTGCCTTTTAGAATAAAATGATTATAGGTACCACTAATATGGAAAAAAGTAATATTTTGATTATAAAGTGCATGATGGAGGAAGAATAGATTCTTAATGGGTAATAATCCCCAGGTTTTTCAAAAAGAGCTTGAATTTCAAGATAGTCATCTAGCTCGAGAACTCTTTGGGCCACAAGATAACCATCTGGAATTGTTGTGGAATAATTTAGGGGTTCGAGCTGATACTCGTGGTTCCAAGTTGTTTTTGTATTCTGAGGACGAGGAACAGATAAATATTGCCAGTAATTGTCTAATTCAAATCTATGACTTACTTCGTTCCGGACATACTTTGTACCCCAAAGATTTGGAATATGGTATCCGTTGTCTAGTTCGTGATCCAGGAACGGATTTAAAGGCCCTGTTTCGAGACAATGTCTTTGTTGTTTCGGCCAAAAAGACTATAACTCCGAAGACACTAAATCAAAGAGATTACCTCCAATCTATTAGAGAAAAGGAACTTGTCTTCGGGATTGGACCTGCCGGTACAGGTAAAACATACCTGGCTGTGGCTATGGCTGTTTCTTTTTTGCTCCAAAAAAAGGTTCAAAGGCTTATATTGACCCGTCCAGCATTGGAAGCAGGTGAAAAACTAGGATTTTTGCCCGGTGATCTATTGGAAAAGGTTAATCCCTATCTGAGACCTCTCTATGATGCCCTTCATGATATGCTTGATTTTCAGAAAGTGCAGGAAATGATTGAGAACGGTATTATAGAGATTGCTCCCCTGGCCTTTATGCGAGGTCGTACCCTAAATAATGCCTTTATTATCTTGGATGAAGCCCAGAATACCACACCTGAACAAATGAAAATGTTTTTAACAAGAATCGGTTTTGGGTCAAATGCCCTGGTAACTGGGGATATAACCCAGATAGATCTGCCTTTTAATTCTCTTTCTGGTCTGGTTCAGGCTCAAGATGTCTTGGCTGATTTAGCTGAGGTTGAGATAGTCTATTTCCAAAGAGAAGATGTTATTCGTCATGAATTGGTCGGGAAGATTGTTCAGGCCTATGAAAACCATGAAAAACAACTCAAAAAATCAGATAATCGTAATCCGCAGTGATTCCTTGAGAAGGCCTATCTCCCGTTTTGAAGTACGAGAAATTGCCTATCAACTCCTGGAGGACTTTTCCTTACTGAAATTTAGTCTGGAGATTAAGTTGACGCATGATCAAGAAATTGCTTTGCTAAATCATTCTTTTTTGGGGGTTTTAGCCCCGACAAATATATTGAGCTTTCCTGAAACTGATCCGGGCAAAGATCTTCTTGGCCTATTAATTATCTCTGTAGAGGCTTTGTGGCGTGAAATTTTTTTATATGGCCAAAGTATGTCCATATATCTTGTTCGTCTTTTGGCTCATGGGATATTGCACTTAGCCGGTTATGAACATGGTGAGACAATGGATAGGTTGACAGAACAGGCTGTTTTCAGAGTAACTACTTAGTTTTCATCCGGAAACTGCCCTATTTCCGTTTGACTGCGTCAATCGAAGCGAGAACCGTGAACCGTAAGACAAAGATGTTAAGAAATAATTCCTTTGTTCTTATTTCTTCGGTCAAGGGTCAACATTTCACGGTCCACGTTCTTTTCATGTTAACGTCCATCCAGCCCTTTTGAAAGGGCTGGACAACGAATAATGAAAATCTCGATAACCTTCTAAAATTATTCTTATAAATTTTCATTCTTCTTTTCGTGTTTTTTCGTGTGTTTCGTGGGCTAAATTCTTTTCATGTTAAGATACGTCTCCTCATAATTTACTGATTTCCTTAGTTGTTGTTGAGTGTCTAATTTAAATGGGTTTATTGCCAATAGCGAGTTATAAGGAGATTTCATGTCTGAAATAAATAAGGTTGTTTTAGCATATTCCGGGGGGTTGGATACCTCTGTTATCCTAAAATGGATTCAGCAGACCTATCAGTGTCAGGTTATTACCTTTACAGCTGATTTAGGTCAACAGGAAGAGCTGGAAGGGATTGAGGAGAAAGCCCAGTCTACCGGGGCTAAGAAGGCATATGTATTAGACTTACAAGAGGAGTTTGCCCGGGATTTTGTATTTCCTGCCTTTAGGGCCGGGGCCATATATGAAGGACGTTATTTGTTGGGCACTTCTCTTGCTAGACCACTAATATCAAAATATCTCGTAGAGATTGCTCGTCAGGAAGGTGCTCAGGCTATAGCACATGGAGCTACTGGCAAAGGCAATGATCAGGTCAGATTCGAATTGACTTCAATGGCTTTGGCACCGGAATTGAAAGCCATAGCTCCCTGGAGGGAATGGACTCTCAAGTCTAGATCAGATTTAATAGAATTTGCCCGCAAGAATAGTATCCCGGTTCCGGTTACTCAGGAAAAACCCTATAGCTGTGACCGTAATCTTCTCCATTTGAGCTTCGAAGGTGGAGAATTAGAAGATCCCTGGCAAGAACCCGGTTTAGGAACCTATCTTTTGACTGTCCCGCCAGAAAAGGCCCCGGATATTCCAGAGGTTGTCAGCATTGATTTCCAAGCCGGTAACCCCATTGCTATAAACGGGGAAAAATATTCTCCAGCTGAGATTATCCGAACATTAAATGAGGTTGCTGGCCGTCATGGTATCGGAAGGATAGACATGGTAGAGAATCGATTTGTCGGGATGAAATCGAGAGGAGTATATGAGACACCCGGAGGTACTATACTTTATAATGCCCACAGAGATTTAGAGGGAATATGTCTTGATCGGGAAGTAGTCCATTTGCGGGAAAGCCTTGTACCCAAGTATTCGAAAACAGTCTATAACGGTTTTTGGTTTGCTCCTGAGAGAGAACAACTACAAGCTATGATTGACGCCGGTCAAAAAAGAGTAACCGGAACTGTCCGTCTGAAGCTTTACAAAGGTCAAGTCTATCCTCTTGGTCGTAAATCACCAAACTCATTATATAAACAAGATATGGCTACATTTGAGGCTGAAGAGGTCTATGATCAAGCTGATGCGGCAGGTTTTATACGTTTGCAGGGGCTAAGACTTTTGTCTTAAATTCTCTTAAAGCAGTGGTGGCGGAAGCGTATAGGAGTCGAACCTACCGATGGGGATTAACCCATCCACTGGATTTGAAGTCCAGGCGCCACACCGGTGACGTAACGCTTCCACAGCTATATTCTATAACATACTCCTTTTGTTTAATCAATATGTTTGATGTCGATCATCTCAAATAAGGATATTTAGAAAACACTACGTGGAGGATTGACTTTTGAATAACTTCTTAAAAAACTTAATATTATGGGCAACAATTTCCATTGTCATGGTCGCCCTTTTCAATATGTTCAGTACCCCCCAACAGGCGCAGAATAAATTGACATACAGCCAGTTCTTATCAAAGGTCAATGACAGTCAAATTCTTTCAGTCAAGATTCAGGGTAAGAAGATTACTGGAAAATTGATCAATGATAAGCATTTTGTCACTTATGCCCCTGAAGACCCTAATTTGATTCAGAAATTGATGAATAAGGATATCCAGGTTGAAGCTGAGCCAAAGGAGGAATCTCCATGGTATATCACCTTGCTTGTCTCTTGGTTCCCAATGTTGCTCCTTATTGCTGTCTGGATATTTTTTATGCGTCAAATGCAAGGTGGTGGTGGAGGAGGCGGAAAAGCCTTTTCATTTGGTAGATCTAAAGCCAAACTGGTCTCAGAGGAAGCTACCAAAATCACTTTTGATGATGTGGCAGGTATAGATGAAGCTAAGGAAGAATTAACTGAAGTTGTTGATTTTTTAAGTGATCCTAAAAAATTTACCAGATTGGGGGGGCGTATTCCCAAAGGAGTCCTTCTTGTAGGATCGCCAGGGACAGGAAAAACCCTTTTGGGTAAGGCCGTAGCTGGTGAGGCCGGAGTACCTTTTTTCTCTATTTCCGGCTCGGATTTTGTTGAGATGTTTGTTGGAGTTGGAGCATCAAGAGTAAGGGATCTTTTTATTCAAGGTAAAAAGAATGCCCCCTGCCTGATTTTTATTGATGAGATCGATGCCGTTGGTCGACAGAGGGGAGCTGGCTTAGGAGGTGGACATGACGAGCGGGAACAGACTTTGAATCAGTTGTTGGTTGAAATGGACGGTTTTGAGTCAAATGAAGGGGTTATATTGATTGCCGCCACAAACCGTCCGGATGTTTTGGATCCTGCTTTACTGCGTCCAGGCAGGTTCGACCGGCAAGTAGTTGTCCCCAATCCTGATCTGAACGGTCGAAAGGGGATATTGGCTGTCTATGCCAAAAAGGTTGCTTTGTCCAAAGGTGTCGATTTGGAAGTCCTGGCTAGAGGTACTCCTGGATTCTCAGGTGCAGATCTGGAGAATTTGGTCAATGAGGCCGCTCTGATTGCCGCTAAGTTTGATAAAGATTTTGTGGATATGGTAGATCTTGAGGAGGCCAAGGATAAGGTCCTAATGGGCAAAGAACGTAGGAGTGTTATCTTGAGCGAGGAAGAAAAAAAGACAACTGCCTACCATGAAGCTGGTCATGCCCTTGTAGCTCGAGTTTTACCAAAGGCTGATCCGGTCCATAAGGTTTCTATAATACCTAGGGGACAAGCCCTGGGTATTACTATGCAATTACCGATCGATGAGCGACATAATTACTCGCAGGAATACCTTGAAGAGACCTTGGCGGTTATGATGGGTGGACGAGTAGCCGAGCAATTGTTTTTGAATCAGCAGACTACAGGGGCAAGTAATGATCTGGAAAGAGCGTCCAAGATGGCCAGAAAAATGGTCTGTGAATGGGGCATGAGTGAGTCTTTTGGCTCTATGGCTTGGAGTGATAATAACAATGAGGTTTTTTTGGGCCGGGAATTGGTTCAGCATAAGCATTACAGTGAAGAAACAGCCAGACTGATTGATAGTGAAGTAAAAAGGATTGTTCAAGGAGCCTATGAGAAGGCCAAAGACTTGTTGGGTCAGCATTCAGAAGTTATGCATAATTTAGCAAAAGAGCTCTTGGAGAGAGAAACTCTATCTGGTGATGATTTGACAAAGATTATGAATGGTGAAGATCTTCCACCCTTGAAAGAGGAGATAGCAAAAAGCTCAGGTTCGAAAGAGCCAAAGGATAGAGAACAGCAGGAAGGTTTTGAGTCAAAAAATGTTGATGAAAAAGATCAGGATTCCAGGTTAAAGGACAAGAAAAGTTCCCAGGGTCAAGAGAAAGAAGATCTGGAAGAACAAGCTACCTTCACCTTAGAAGAGGAAGAGGATGGCAGTAGTGAAGATGAGACTCAAAAGAGGTGATATAGAATTTGTATTGGTTTAGCCTATGAAAAGGTTTTTTTTTTGAACTTACGTGTAAATTGTTGTGAACGACTAAGCAGTGACGAAAATTTTAAAATAATAGGCGAAAAAAAGTATATCTTGGATAAGTAAATTGATTCAATAGGCCTAGTAAAGTTATCCTAAATCAGTGAGGAGCTTATGCTTCGTGAACATACATGGGCGGTTAGAAGGGGTGGGGTAATTGGTCCTGCCCCTTTTTTTGTCATCGGCATTCTCAATGTCACTCCGGATTCCTTTTATGATGGGGGGGAGTACTATGACCGGGAAGATGGTATACAAAGGGCTATAAACATGTTCCAGCAAGGGGCAGATATAGTTGATATCGGAGGGGAATCAACAAGGCCTTTTTCTCAACCCCTGGATCTAAACAATGAGCTGGAACGTATCTTACCTGTTGTTAGCAGCCTTTTGGACAAGGATCCTGGTTTGTGTCTGTCTGTGGACACCTATAAGGCCCAAGTTGCCCAAAAGGCTCTTGAGGCTGGTGTATCAATCATTAATGATGTCTCTGCATACAGTTTTGATCCTGATCTAAAGGATATTCTGGTACAATATCAACCAGGATATGTTTTGATGCACAGTCAGGGTAAGCCGGAAAATATGCAAAATGCTCCTAGATATAAAGATATTGTTCAGGAATTATTGATTTTTTTTGAGCATCATCTCAACGATTTGGTTAGAGCAGGTTTGCCTGAGGAGAATATAGTTATTGATCCTGGCATTGGTTTTGGCAAGACCTTGGAACACAATCTGACAATCTTGCAGGAAATAGAAAGGCTTATGGTCTTTGGTCGACCTATTTATATTGGTTTATCCAATAAATCTATGTGGGAACATTTGTTGGCTTTGTCAACAAAAATGAGAAAAACCGCCTCACAGGTGGCTACCTCTATTATGGCTGGTAAAGGTGTTTGTTGTCACCGTGTCCATGAAGTCGAGGAGACAATCTGGACTTTGACTATTGTGAAAAGATTAACATGAAAAGATTTTAGCCCACGAAACACACGAAAAAACACGAAAAGAAGAA
>CAYUNZ010000095.1:0-3770 GCA_964446205.1 uncultured Desulfohalobiaceae bacterium
TAGTCATAAGAGGCAATTTAAGGGATAAAAATGGTCATAGTTGGCGTTGATACCGGAGGTGGATTTACTGATTTTGTATATAAAAAAGATGGCCAGTGGGGAGTGTATAACTTGTTGTCTACTCCGGATAATCCTACTGAGGCAGTCATTCAAGGATTATCCAAGACAGTGGAAGTGGAAGAGATGCAGGTAGTCCATGGTTCTACTGTGGCCACCAATGCGATTTTGAAGCATAGAGGGGTAAAGACGACAGTGATTACCAAAGCCGGTTCTGAGGATATACTGCAAATAGGCTGGAACCGTGAGGATTTTTTGATTGACAGATTCCTGACAATAAGATTAAAAATATTGTTTTGATTAGACTTCAGTCGATGAGGCATAATTTTGAAGTTTGACGTAGTCAAACGGATAAAGGGCAGTTTCCGAATAGGAAGTAGTCTAAAATGCTCAGAGCTATATGACAAAGGTGATAACTTTTTCTGACATACGCTGATTCCTTGATCAAAGGGGTGAGGTATCTGATAAATGGATCATGGTCGATCTAAAAATTTTTTGAGGTAGTTTAATGAGTCAATCCAAGGAGAAGCAGTTTCTAGAAACATCCTATATGACATTGGAGAAAACGCAGCAAGATTTGGAGAAATTAAAAGACCAGGGTCGTGAGCCAGTGGCCGTGATTGGCCTGGCCTGCCGTTTCCCTGGTGGGGCCAATACACCGGACAGGTTGTGGCAATTGCTTGAAAGCGGTGTCGATTCCAGTTCAGAGATCCCGGAAGAACGCTGGAGATCGGATAGGTATTATAATCCGGACCCGGGCACCCCAGGCACTACCCATGCCAACCGGGCCAATTTGCTCAAAGAGCCCGTCGATGAGTTCGATGCCCCTTTTTTTAATATCTCTGCCAAGGAAGCAAGGGCCATTGATCCGCAACATCGCTTGTTGATGGAAATTTCCTGGGAGGCTTTGGAAAATGCGGGCCTGGATGCAGCTGGATTGAGTGGCAGTCAAACCGGGGTCTATGTTGGCATCTCCAGTGACGATTATTCCTTGGCCCATCGTCATTCCATCGACTACAGCCAGATCGATGCCTATTCCTTGACCGGGACAAGCCTATCCACTTCTGCGGGCCGGATTTCTTACTATTTCGGTTTTGAAGGCCCCTGCATGGCCCTGGATACAGCCTGTTCCTCCTCCCTGGTCGCTCTGCATCTGGCCTGCCAAGCTTTGCGCAATAAGGAAATAGATTTGGCCCTGGTGGGAGGCGTGAATCTGATCTTGTCACCATCTTACCACATATGTACGACAAAGTTGGGCACCACCTCACCGGATGGACGCTGTAAGACCTTCGATGCCTCGGCCGATGGATATGGCCGGGGTGAAGGCTGCGGGATTGTAGTCCTCAAACGTTTGTCCGAGGCGATAGGTGATAAGGATCCTGTCCGTTTGGTCATTCGAGGAACGGCAGTCAATCAGGATGGCAAGAGCAATGGCTTGACTGCCCCGAATGGTCTCTCGCAGGAAAAGGTCATCCGGAGCGCCTTGAAGGATTCCGGGTTATCCCCGGCGGATATCGATTATATTGAAACCCATGGTACCGGGACTCCCCTTGGGGATCCGATCGAGGTGGAATCGATAGCCCGGGTTATGGGCAAAGAGCACACAGAAGAAAATCCGGTCCGGATTGGTTCAGTGAAAATCAATATCGGGCATTTAGAACCGGCTTCAGGTATCGCCGGCCTGTTCAAGGTCATGCTGGCCATGCGTAATCAGGCCCTGCCGCCGCATTTTCAGTTCAAGGATCCCAATCCCTATGTCGCCTGGGAAGAGATTCCGATCAAGGTCCCAACCGAATTGACGCCATGGCAAAAAGAGGATTCCCCTCTTCGGGCCGGGATTAGCTCATTCGGCTTTAGCGGAACCAATGCCCATGTCATTGTGGAGGAAGCCTCTAGCCTGGTAACAGAACAGGAAACAAAAGGGCATAAGCTCATACAAGACCGAAGCTTTCATTTGTTGCCCTTATCGGCCAAAAGCGAAACCGTCCTGAACGAATTGGCGGTCAGATACAGTCAGCATTTAGGCCGAAACAAACAGAGACTCTCCGATGTATGCCATACCGCCGGTGTGGGCCGAACCCATTTCAACCACCGCTTGGCCGTAATTGGTCAGAGAGAAGAAGAAGTTGAAGACAAATTGAAGACATTTTCCAAGGGACAGAAATCCCCGGGCTGTTTCTTTCTAAATAGGACCTCGTCCAAACCGGAAGTCGCTTTTGCTTTTACCGGTCAGGGATCACAATATGTCGGGATGGGCAAAGAACTCTATGATTCCTCCCCTGTTTTCCGGGAAGCCATGAACGCTTGCGATGCCGGATTGAGACCGTGTTTGAACGACTCGCTTTTGGATTTGCTCTATGGGCAACAAGCCGATGACACCATTTTGATGCAGACACGATACACCCAACCGGCAATCTTTGCTCTGGAGTATTCCCTGGCCAGGTTGTGGCTGTCGTGGGGAGTCACTCCCGATATCGTTCTGGGGCATAGTATCGGAGAATACGCCGCGGCTTGCATTGCCGGGATTATGAGTCTGGACGATGCCTTGCGCCTTGTGGCCGCCAGAGGCGAGCTTTTACAGTCTCTTCCAGAAAACGGCAATATGGCTGCGATTTTCGCCAGTGAAGAGGAAATGTTGTCTCATGTTCATTTGGACGAGTCATTGGTCTCTCTGGCCGCGGTCAATGCACCTGAGTCTGTTGTCATTTCCGGGGAGAAAAGGGCGGTTGGTCAGATTGTCCATCAATTGAACCAAAAGGGGATATCAGCCAAGGAACTTAACGTCTCCCATGCCTTCCATTCCCCACTTGTGGATCCCATATTGAATCAGTTTGAACATATTGCCGATAAGGTTGCCTATCAGTCACCTAATTGTTCTGTAATTTCAACGGTTAGCGGCCAATTCATTCAGAAGGGCGAGCTGGCTAGTGCCAAATACTGGAGCCAACAGATACGACGTCCGGTTCGATTTCGTGATGCAGTTGAAAGGCTTGCTTCAGAAGGATCGACCATTGTACTGGAAATCGGGGCCATGCCGATTTTGTCAGGGTTGGCCAGGCGAACCTTAACAAATGATCTTTGTTCGATTTTGCATTCCATGGAAAAAGGCAAGGGTGATTGGAAAACTATGCTTCATGCCCTGGGTCAGATGTATGTCCAGGGGGTCTCCGTAGATTGGAAAAATTATGATCGGCCCTACCAACGTAAACGTGTTTCCGGGCCGACCTACCCATTTCAACGAAAGAGCTTTTATGTACATCCTGTCCAGGAGTGTCATCAACAGGGACCAGGCCTGGCCATGGCTGGTCAAAGGCATCCGTATTTAGGAGAGCCTATCGACAGCCCGCTTATTATGGAAGATACCACTTTGTTTCAGGCCTATTTTACCGAGGACTGGCCTGACTTCTTAAGGCAGCACAAGATCTTTGACAAGATTATTTCCCCTGGAGCAGCCCACTTATCCATGGCTCTGTCTGCCTGGCGAAACGAGAAAGGCAATCTACCCTGTGTCTTGGAAAATGTGGATATGACTCAGCCCCTGGTTATCGAAGGCCAAGGTGGCCGCATTGTCCAGATGGTCCTGGAAGAACAGGATACTGACCAGGCAAGTTTCCGTCTCATGAGTAGAGATGGGTTGGATCGAAAGGCCACCTGGATTAACCATTGCCAAGGGCAAATCCGGACTATGGCCGAATCCGAAGACGTCTTTGATC
>CAYUNZ010000095.1:3870-10160 GCA_964446205.1 uncultured Desulfohalobiaceae bacterium
TTCTTGCTCAAATACACTGATCGCAAAACCCTTTACCGCGAGTTGAACCAGGATATCCAGTCCATGGTTTTCCTGACTAGATGGGAAGAATGTGATCTACATGAGGCCGAGACACTACCTTCAAAGGGGCAACCATCCAAATATCTCCTTTTTGATGACAAAAATGGTTTTGGACAACCGATCATGGACATGTTTTGTTCTAAAGGCCAGAATTGTATCCGGGTTGCCCCAGGCGATCTCTTTGAACAGAAATCAGATAAAGAGTATATCGTCAGGCCAGAGAGCATCGAGGATATCTCATATATTTTAGGGCATGTCCTGCTGCAGGACAAGAGCGGACCATTACAAATAATCTATTGTCGAGGGTCAAAAGATAGGGCAGCACAGGGACTGAATGCAGATGATTTGGAACAGGCGGAGCAAGGGGTTGTTCAAGGACTGCTGACCGTTATTCAGGCCCTTCAATCTAGGAATTGGACTGCTCAGGCCAAGATTTGGCTAATAACAGAGCAGACCCAGCCGGCATACAATCAGGATCCCTTCATCGATCCCATTTCGGCCCCGCTATGGGGATTGGGTCGGACCTTGGCCATGGAGTATCCGGAGATGTGGGGCGGATTGATTGATTTGGAATCCAATCCAACGGACAAGGCCTACACTGCCCTAGTCGATCAAATAGCTGGACAAAGTCCAAACGACCAAATGGCCATAAGTCAAAACGGGCGGTTGTATGCTGCCAGACTAATCCCCTCCAGGAAAAGGCAAAAGGGACAAGAACAAGGGGCACTTAGCATTCCGGTATGTTCCAGGCAAGAAGGCTATTTTCTGGATACCGGAAACAAAGGCACCCTGGATGAGCTGAATTTCCAGAAACGTGCTCGGCGCGATCCTAAGACAGATGAGGTCGAAGTGAAGGTATATGCCTCTGGGCTGAACTTTCGCGATGTGCTAAATGTATTGGGCCAGTATCCCGGCCAGGCAGGAAACATGGGCTATGAAGCGACAGGGTTCGTGACAAGGACGGGACAGAATGTCAAAGCTTTTCAACCGGGAGACCGGGTCATTGTCATGGACGCTCCTGGTTGTATTTGTGATTATATTACCTGTGGATTGAATAACCTGGTGAAGGTCCCTTATGGCCTGAGCCTGTATGAAGCGATAACTCTGCCGGCCACCTTTTTGACTGCCTACTATGCCTTGATCAAACTGGGACAGGTCAAAGCCGGGGACAAGGTCTTGATTCATGCCGGAGCCGGCGGGGTAGGTCTGGCAGCGGTGCAATTGTCTCTGGATGCTGGAGCCGAAGTCTTCGCCACGGCCGGCTCGGAGGAGAAGCAGGCCTTGCTAAAAGAGGTGGGTGTCCATCATGTCATGCATTCACGGACACTCGACTTTGCCGATCAAATCCATTTTGAGACAAAGGGATATGGTGTCGATGTAATATTGAATTCCCTGTCTGGCCAATTTATCGAACAAAGCCTTTCAGTTTTGGCCAAGAATGGACGTTTCCTGGAGATGGGCAAGATTGGGATATGGAGCCAGGACCAGGTCCTGGCCAAGGATCCCAGCTACTCTTATTATCCTTTTGATTTGTCTTTGGTATCAAGAGAGAATCCAGGATATATAAAAGAGCTCTTCAATGAGCTTGTACCCAAGTTTGAAGCCAAGCAGCTACGTCCTTTACCTTACTCTGTCTTTCCCATACGTCGGGCCAAGGATGCCTTTCGGTACATGGCCCAGGCCAAACACACAGGCAAGATTGTGCTTTCCCGGATGGACGATATCCGAGGTGAAGAAAGACAAGAAAATGGTCTTATTCGGGCCGAGGCGACTTATCTGATAACCGGCGGGCTGGGAGCATTGGGGCTACAAACAGCTCGTTGGCTGGTGGGCGAAGGGGCCAGGCATATTGTCCTGACCAGCCGAAGAAAGCCGGACCAGGAGAGCCAGACCGCCATCCAGTCCTTGCGGGAGCAGGGAGCTGAAGTTGTGGCCTTGCCGGCCGATGTCGCCCGGGAAGAGGATGTCAAACGTGTAGTTCGGCAAATCCAGGCAGACATGCCGCCGTTGAAAGGCATCATCCATGCCGCAGGTGTATTGCAGGACGGGATGTTGTCCGATCAGACCTGGCATCGTTTTCAGACCGTGATGGCAGCCAAGGCGTTTGGCGCTTGGAATTTGCATCAAATGACCAAGAGCGCTGTCTTGGATTTTTTTGTCATGTACTCTTCCATTGCCTCGGTTTTGGGCAATCTTGGCCAGAGCAACTATGCTGCCGCCAATGCCTTTATGGACTCCTTGGCCCATGCCCGACGTCAACAATGTTTGCCTGCACTCAGCATCAATTGGGGGCCTTGGGCTGAAGTCGGGATGGCTTCGGGAGTGTCCAAGCAACGGTTTACTGGTCAGGGCATTGCAGATATTGAGCTTGATCGTGGTATGCAGGTTTTAAAGGATTTGCTGGCTAAAGACCTGACTCAGCCGTGTGTCCTGGAAATAAATTGGGAGCAGTATGCCAAGAGCCGGGATATGGATAGAGTCCAAGGGTTTTTCTCATATTTGATAGGAAGAAGACAATCCAATCCTGAGAAATCAAGCACCAAAGAGGATCACTCTTCTATCCTCGATGAACTGCAAGTCTGTCCGGCCTCCCAGCGAAAGCATGTTTTACTCGACTTTCTTAGGCAGACAGCCCTGGAGGTCCTGGGCTACAGTGACTCGGAACAGATTGAGACCAATGAGCCGCTGATCAATCAAGGATTTGATTCTCTCATGAGTGTGGAAATGCGCAATAAGCTGGGGAAAAGCCTCAATCAGACCTTGCCGGCTTCACTTTTATTCGATTATCCGACCTTGGAAAAAGTTGCTGGTTATTTGCTTGAAAATATTATCACAATTGATGATGGAGAAGAGAGTATGGGTGATGACCAATTCGTGGCCAAATACACCTCGGACGATTTGTTGGATGAGATTGACAATTTGGTTGAGTCGTGATCACGCCTTTTTGTAAATGGACTTCAAGCAAGACTAATGAGAGAAAGCAACAAGATGGATGTGGAAAAAGAGCGAAAGTACAAGGAGACACTAAAGAAGGCTTCCGAGCGTATTAAGGCCTTGAGCGCAGAGAATGAATCCCTGCGCCAGTCCGAGCCCATAGCGGTTGTTGGCATGGGCTGCCGTTTTCCGGGCCATGCCTGGAGTCCACAAGGGTTTTGGCAAGTACTTGGCCAGGGCATAGATACTGTTACGGACATTCCATCTAATCGATGGGATGTTGATACTTATTACGATCCGGACTGGGAAGCACCGGGAAAGATGTATACCAAGCAAGGAGCTTTTTTGTCGAAGATAGAAGGCTTTGATCCGGCCTTTTTTGGTATAACCCCCCAGGAAGCGAAAGCAATTGACCCCCAACAACGTATCCTTCTTGAAGTATCATGGGAAACATTTGAACAGGCCGGATTAAACCCTGACCGGCTGCGCGGCAGCCAGACAGGGGTGTTCATCGGCCTTTCCAACTACGATTACATCCAGGCCCATATCCATTCCGGCGATGTAGAAAGAATTACACCCCACTCCGGCAGCGGGGTCATGTTCAGCACTGCTGCCGGACGCCTTTCATATTTCTATGACTTCCAGGGCCCTTGCCTGACTGTGGATACCGCCTGTTCGTCCTCTTTGGTCTCAGTCGATCTGGCAATGAAACACTTACAAAAAGGTCAATGCGATTATGCCCTGGCCGGTGGAGTGAATCTGATCCTGTCACTCGAGAGTTTTATTGCCATGTGCAAGGTGAATGCTCTCTCCCCGGATGGACGATGCCGGGCCTTTGACAACCAGGCCAAGGGGTATGGACGAGGGGAAGGCTGTGGACTGATTCTGCTGAAACGGTTGTCAGATGCTTTGCGTGACAAAGATCGCATTTTGTCTGTGATTCGCGGATCGGCGGTTAATCACGACGGATGCAGCAACGGACTCACCGCGCCAAATGGACCGTCACAGCAGCGGGTCATTCAACAAGCGTTAAATGAGGCCTGTCTTAAACCGGCAGAGGTCGATTATGTGGAAGCCCATGGTACTGGCACCATCCTGGGTGATCCGATCGAAGTGCATGCCCTTGACTCAGTTTACGGGAAGAGTCGTCAGGCAAACCGGCCTTTGTATATCGGTTCGGTAAAGACGAATATCGGCCATACCGAAGCCAGCGCCGGGATCGCAAGTATTATTAAGGTCGTTTTGTCCTTGCAACAAAAGAAGATCCCACCCAGTTTGCATTTTGGTCAGCCTAACCAGCATATCGCCTTTGACCAGATTCCCGTTCAAGTGACCACGAGATTACAGGATTGGAATGGAAAAGGGAAAAAACGTATTGCTGGAGTCAGTGCCTTTGGCTTGAGCGGAACCAATGCCCATATCCTCATGGAAGAAGCCCCGGAAATGCCGGAACCTGAACAGGATAACGACCCACGCGATTATCACTTACTCAAAATCTCGGCGCAATCGAAACAGGCAATAAAGGATCTCGTTCATCGGTATAACGAGCATCTGGCCCAAAATCCGGACATCAGCCTCATGGATTTTTGTTATTCGGCCAATACTGGGCGACAGGATTTATACGAACGACTTGTTGTTGGTGGACAGAGTTCTGATGAGGTTACTTCTGTTTTACAGGCCTATTTACAAGAAGAAGAGTCTTTAAATTTATTCACAGCCAAACAAAGGTTATCTTCCAAGGACATTGTCTTTCTCTTTACCGGTCAAAAGGACATCTATGCCGGGATGGGAAAGGCCTTGTATACCCATCATCCTGTGTTTGAAAAGGCATTGAGACAATGTCAGGAGATTTTGCCCCCATACTGGAAGGAGTCCCTGACTGATTTAATCTATCGAGATGAAGAAGCCAGGTTGAATGAGACACAAACAGGCCAACCCGTCTTGGTGGCCTTTGAATACGCCCTTGCCAAGCTATGGGAACATTGGGGGATTTTGCCGGATGCTGTGTTGGGGCACGGCATTGGGGAATATACCGCGGCCATAGTCGCCGGGGTTATGTCCCTGGAATCTGGCCTGAGACTGGCAGTGGAGCGGGGCAAAAGCATGCAGGCCTCAGACGGTAACCTCATGTCCTTGGAAGGGTTCAATCAGGCTGTAGAGCAAGAACAACGTCTTGGGCCAAGAATCCCTTTTTATTCCACAATATCCGGAAATCGAATTGATGCCAAGCAATTGATTTCATCCCGTTATTGGGAAGATCAGATCTCTCAATCGGTCTTGTTTGATCAGGCTGTAAACAAGGCCTACCAGGACGGGTATCGGATCTTCCTTGAGCTTGGGCCAACAAAGAGTCTAGCTCCCTTTGCCAGTCAGACATGTCCGGAAGGACTGTTTTTGTCTTCATTAAAAAAGGGTGTCAGTGATTGGCAGAGCATTTACTTTTGTGTAGCAGAGCTCTATGTCCACGGAATAGACTTGGACTGGCCGGGATTTGAATCTTTTTTCCCACATAAGCAGATTGATGTCCCCAACTATCCTTTCCAGAGAAAGCCTTACTGGATGGACTTGTGTCCGGTTAGAAAGCAAGATCAAGGCAAAGAACATCCCTTGTCCGGAGATAGACAAGAAGAGCTAGAGACAAATCATACCCAAAAAGACTTTGAACTTCAGAATCAAAGCGAAGCAAGCATGAATATACAAAAGACTTTGCTCAAGGAACTAACCGATCAACTGGCCGAGGTAGGTGGATTCGATCCACAGGATATCTCGCCTGACGATAGCTTGATGGAACTGGGTTTGGATTCATTGATGCTGGTGAGAATGGGACAGGAAGTGGAAAAGCGGTTTCAGGTCAAACTGAGCATGCAACAGTTTTTTCAAGAGATTCATTCACTCCAAAGGCTGGTTGAGTACGTGATGGAACACGGGGATCTAAGTGTGATAACCGATTTTGAGCCCGGTCAGAAGGAAGAGCTTGAAACCATAACAACCACATCCCAAGCAACTAGGCAGGCCCCAATCAATTCCTCTGAAGCCAATGAGCAGCCGGATTCTATTGTCCATCTCATGAGGCAACAACTACAGCTTATGGAGCAGGCCACCAGACAAAACCGGCAATCGATCGAAAGAATCATTCAGGATCAGCTAATGATCCTGCAAAAGCGAGACAAGGACAGTCATTCTCCTGAATCAACTACCCAGGTCTCGACAAATATACCGGATCAACAAAAGAAACCAGAGAAAAAAAAACAGCGAGTGGTCAGGGCAGAACAGTTTCGCTCGCTCAATCTCAAACA
>CAYUNZ010000096.1:0-10128 GCA_964446205.1 uncultured Desulfohalobiaceae bacterium
CAAACGGAAAAAGGGCAGTTTCCGGATGAAAACTAATTAAAAAAGCCCGGCTCTTAAAAACCGGGCTTGATAGAGATGATGATTGTAGCACACCCTTATGAGTTCTGGTCGGTCTCAATTGGGATTGTCTTGCTGCCAACGGCCTGCGCAGCCTTTGGCACTTCAATCCTCAAGATACCCTCCTTATAGGTGGCCTTAATTTCATCCTCCTTGATCTCCTGATCCAAGGGAATCCGCCTATGAAATGCCCCATACCGGCACTCGGTCCAGGTATTTCCCTTTTCTTCGGATTCCTTTTCTTCTTTTTTTTCGCCTTGTATATTCAAAACGCCGTTATTGACCGAGATGCTTACGTTGTTGGGATCAATGCCGGGCATCTCTGCCTTGACCACATAGGCATTGTCTGTTTCTTGCAGATCAATGCTTGGACTAAAGGAATCCTCTTCTTCCAACCATCTCTCTGGCATACGGAATAGCTCACTCATAATTGGAGCTATTTCACCAAAAGGGTTCCCAAACCGATTATTCCGAAGAGGGCTTTCCGGATTTCTGAGTCTTGGAGTGAGTAACATAGAAATCACCTCCTATCCCAGAAGTTTTTGAATTCCTTAACTTCCTTTCATTTCAACTAATAAATCAAATTAATTTTCTGTCAAGAGAAAATATCATCGGAAATCGGCATAAGTGTCCTGGAACAAAACTTTGTGGATTTGTCCTCTTTTTTTGATAGATCCAAAGAGAACATGAATATCGTATTCGATTAAACCCATCTGCACAGTTTAGATACAAGATGTATATTCACCATAGCTTTCCGGATCAGAGCCAAGGTCTATCAAACCCCTTTCCTTGTTGATTTCTGCTCTTTGATTTCCTATTGCTTTTTCATATTTATCGCTCACAGGGTATTTTTTCAGTTTACTTCTCTAGTTTCCAATCATCCCGTTTGCCCGAGTTATTCTCCCGCCTGTTAAACCTGCTCAAACTCTTCAGAATTTTCTCTTCCTTTTGCAAGGCTGGGTCGTTCAGGTTGTCAGCCTTTTTGACAAAATAAGAAGCAAAGACTTGGAATATCTTTTTATATTCAGATGAGACAGTAAGAGGTACTGACTGTCTTTCCCATTTGCCTAAGGGGTAATCCACAACCGGAACCGGAATCCCGTTGCTTTCAAGTCCTTTTAAATTGAATTTTTCAGGTTTAACCCCTGTGTTGCTTCTCTCTTTTACAAGTATGCGGTCATGAACCAGCCAGGCCTTGAGCAGACCGGCATAGCGACTTAACAGTACTCCTTTGCGCAAACCGGTTGAAGGGCTAGAGCCACTAAATTGGATCTCTCTTGAGTTCCTATGCTCATGCCCCAAGCGATCCTCATAAGATACTTTTAATTCCATGTCTTTTCTCTGGCCGGTCCTGTTTAGCTTTACCACTATTATCCCCCCCTTGACCCCTTTTTCTGAGCTTGGGGAGGGGAAAAGGGTATTAACATGGAGCATTTCCCCAGTGGACTTATCCGCCTCTGGTGAACCAAAGACCTTTTCTATGGAATATCCTTTGGCTTTTAAGGTTAGGCCTAGATCAAAGACCAAAGGAAAGACCATATACTCCAAACCTTGAGCCAGTTTTTTCTTGAACTCCTCCTCATTGTGCACAGAATAATAGTTGGCCCCTCGAATCTTGGTCAAGGACTCCACCAGCCTGGTATTGAAATCGACTCCAATCCCTACAAGGCTGGTATAAACCTCTTTGGCAGCATTTTTTCCCAATAGCTTGCCCAGCCTGCTCTTGTCCGTAACTCCCAGGTTGGGCATTGCATCGGTCATGAAAATGATCCTGTTTTCCCTGGATTTAAGCCCCACTTCCCTGAAAAGTTCAGTCCCTTTTTGCATGCCGGAATGCATATTCGTTCCGCCTTGGGGATAGAGGTCTTTTTTTATATGGCCCCTGATGGCCTGCATATCTGTCTTTGAAACCAGATTGAGTGGTTTGGCTATATATCCTTGATTATTAAAGACAATTATCCCCAGCCTGTCTGAAGGACGAAGCTCTTTGGTCAAAGCAATCAAGGACTCCTTGGCTACCTCCATTTTTTGCTTGGCCTTATCCCCCTGCTCTCTTCCCTTGATGCGATTGCCGAAACGATCGTAATAGTACCGGTTAAAAGGAGAACTCATGGAGCCGGAGATGTCCAGGACAATGACCAGATTTAGAGGTTCGCGTCTGAAATCAGACTCTTTCATTCCTGACTGCAGGCCGATTGAGAGAAAATGCTCGTTTTGATGGGAGAAGGGATCCGGACTTACCCAGGACTCATAGACCGGGCAGAACAGGCTGTCGCATGTATCGGACTTTGGGGTTTCAAACCTGTAGTCATAAAAGAGTCCTTCATAGGTAACGTCCTGGGGCAAGGGCATATAGTTGTTTTTTATGTTTTCCCTAAAGTTATGTATATCTTTAGATCCTCCCACAGCTAGCCCCAATTGATTGCTAGGTCTCGGATTGGCGGCCTTTTGAGCCATGGTCTGGAATTGACCGGAACGACTTCTTGGGATCTTTTTTGTCAGAAACTCATGTTTAGGCTTGGAAAGACTCAGCTTCCAATCGTCCTGCTTCGTCTGTTGAGTAGCATTCTCTTCCTTATTTTCCTGCTGATACATAGCTGTGCCATGCACGTTCCCACAGGAAAAAAACAGCAAGCACAGGATGGAAGAAAAGATAGTGATTAAAGTAGGATTTTTTTGCATAAAAAACCTTTAATTTACCGTAATGGTAGGTTATGCGATCACAGATTTACTAGTTCAGCAGTTGGTACAGGAATTTGATTTTAGCTTAAACTCTGGCCCAAAGTGGTATGGTATTTTTATGAATACGCTTAAGATCTTTTTCGAATCTAGCACTGTTTGGAGATAACTCAGAAAGCATCGACTTAAAATGAGGGCCGTGGTTTCGGTGTAGAACATGGCAGAGTTCATGTATTAATATATGTTGCACAAACTCATGGGAAAGAAACATCAGGTGACAATTAAGACTTAAAGTACCAGAAGTGGACATACTCCCCCAGCGAGTCTTTTGACGCCGAATTTGTACTCTGGCTATTGGAAGTTTATACTTATCTGCCAAAGAGTATGCATGAGGAACAAGCACATCCCGGGCCTGATTCTTAAGCCATTTTTGTAACAATTCACAACATACTTCTACTTGGGAATCGGGGTCAGCCTGAACAATAAGCTGATTTGAAGAAGGCATATATAAGGACAGATTTTCTGAAGGATTAGGCTCATACCTGACATAAAAGCGTTGGTTAATTGCCTGGAGAATGATTTCATCCGGCAGACAATCTTTCCCCAAAACCTGCTTGGTTGCAATCTCAATATTTCTATAGTTTTTTTGAATCCAACCGTGATTGGACTGAACAAAGGCCTTAGCCTTTGCCGTTGAACACCCTTTGGGAATTACAACCTCTAACCCTGTTCCATCAATTATTCGCAATCGCAAATATTTTGCCTTAGGACTTACCCGGATTGAGTATGGAACCTGGACCTTGCGCTTTTTCATTCTGTCTATAATACGCTGCAGCCACATTTTAGACTTTCTATACCTAATCAAGAAAGAGGATCATCAAACATTGAGGTTTTTTTGTCTCTTTCAGATACATATCTAAGATAAGAAACTCTATTGCTTTTTCACTAAAAAGTTCGAAAGAAAGTACCTTTTTCAATTAGTTGCAAAGGGTTAAACAGTTACAATATCCTCTTTTTTTGATGCATTGTTGATTGAAGAAATGCTTTCCTGTAATTTTTGATTAATCAGTTACTATAATTTTTTAAAACTTTCAATCAGGAAAAAACTAGCCATCACTTCATTTTGGATAAACTTTGAATTTATTGTTAAAGAAAAAAGCTCAATGCTCAGGGCTAAAGGCTGAAAGCAAGAAGGCCTACTTGTTTCTGCTTACCTGTGAGCTTTGAGTTTTTTATGCTTGCTTGTGCCGCTTTTGGGCATATGGTTTATAAAAGTAAGAAAAAAAAAGGGGATTGGATTTGAATTGAAGATTGTTTTTTTCGTTTCATTGAAAAAGATCGGGTATAAATATGACAAGATTCCAGCGGGTAAAGATTTAATGAAGACTAATAGCATTTTTTCAATTATCATCTTGGACTGTGTCGATAAGATCATCAAAGATTGCCGACTTTGAGGTATTGCTACCAATTGATTGGTGGTCCTTTGTTGAGCTGGAACTATTTCCTTCTTTAATCTTGCCTTCTTCCAAAAAATGCTTGAAGGATTCATTGTGCGTTTTTATCTCTATATTCTCATCCATAGTGCAATTGCCGTTCAAAAGTCCACCTGAGGCAACTATGAATTGCTTGGTCTTGATATTGCCATGTATTTTACCGGTTTCGCCAATGTCCAGTCGTTCCTGAGCCCAGACATCCCCCTGGACGTCACCATGGACAATTACATAAAGGGCTACAATTTGTGCTTTGACCTTCGCGTTCTGGTTGATATAGATGTTACCTTGTGTTTCGATCTCACCTTCAAATGAGCCATCTATACAGACACTCTCATTCCCGGTTATTTTGCCATGGAATTTTGTGTTGGTTCCAATAATGGTAGGAATATCGCTGATTTCTTCGCTAAGGATCTTATTTTTCTTTTTCATATTGTTCCTTTAAGGATAGTGAATTGAAGTCTCGATCAAGGACAAATTGTTTGGGATTAATGGCCTTGTTATTGCGTAAGACCTTATAATGCACATGGGTCCCGGTACTGTGGCCAGTACTGCCCATATAACCTATGACATCTCGCCGTTTGACCTCTTGGCCCTCAGAGACCTCAAAGGAATACAGATGGCCATAGGCAGTGGAAATGCTTTGATCGTGCTGTATTTTAATGTATTTGCCCCAGATCTTATTGCGGCCAGTATCAATGACCTTTCCGTCAGCAGGGGCAATTAAGGGGGTCTTTAATCGGCCGGCAATATCAATAGCCGCATGGAACTCTTTTTTGGAGGTAAAGGGATTGTTGCGCCAGCCGTATCCGCAGGATAGCCAAACATCTTCTCCGATTACAGGCAAAATGGAAGGTATTTTTTTCAAAATCTTTTTTTTCTCAACCAGGTATTGGGAGATCTGTTCCAGGCTGTTACTCAGGATTTGGTATTTTTGCCTTAGACTGACTTTTGTGGGTTTACCTTGAAAGGGTGGTCTAGAGTTTGGGGAGTAATCTTGGAAGTCTGGATTGAACTCTTGGAATCCCCCTTGGTGGGAATGGTCTTTAATCTTTTTGTCATCTGAATATAGTCCCAGGTAGTGACGGATTTTGGTTTCCATTTTCTTGATCTTTCCCAATTGGTCTTGAAAATGGGCACATTTCTGATTCAATTGCTCAACCGTATCCTTTTTGGCTGAGAGCTTCTTTTGTATCTCTTGAATCTTGTGCTCTTTTTTTTGATTTTTTTTCACAAGCTCTTTATTGCTAGTCTTGAGTTGGGCAAGCTTGTTTTGCATATTTAGTGACTGGTATGAAAAATAACAACATAAGATTAGCAATAATGATATAAATGCAGCCGATGTCAAGGCTAGTGATCTTTTAAAAGACAAGTATTTGTAGGTTTTGATTTTGGGGGAATACCAAAAAAGGCTTATGCGAGACAAAATTTTACCTCCTTAGGGATATAAAAGAACAAGTTTCTTAACCTCTCAATTAGTTTTTAAATTGAAAAAAATAGTCTCAGTATCCAGGAAGAAAGTGTCTCCGGATGGAAATTAGATGGTTGTCTTTATTGTAACTATTTAAAATAATTGTCAATATAATTAAAAATTATATTATTTTACTTATAAAAAGGCAAAGATGTCAAATTAAATTTTTGGGGTTTATTTTGGATACGGACAAGAGATAGCATTATTATTCTGGTCAAAATGTAAAGTTGGCTATAGACAAGATATGTAGGTTATTGATAAAAAACTTTTTTGACTATAAACAGACATAAATGTCAATATCTAATGAGAATTAATATATATCAAATAGTTTCATAAATAGTCCTAACAGGTTTATCGGAGATTTAAACAATTGATATGCAAAGTTGTAAATATTAGCTTAATATCCTGTATTGCTTTGCTTGTTGTTTATGGGCTTGTTACAGCTAGTGCCCAATCGCTTACAATCAGTTCATACCCTGCTGTTCCGCAATATTGCTTGGCAGTAGAGAAGTCAAAACAAAGCATACATATCTTGCAACGTAAGAGTCCGCTAAATGTCCTTGATTCCTTTTTTTGCTCAACCGGTCAAAAACTAGGGGACAAGCGAAAAGAGGGTGACAGAAAGACACCAGAAGGGATATATTTCCTGGAAGAAAGACTCAATAAGGGTCTTGATTATGAGCTTTACGGTAATCTGGCCTATACCTTGAATTATCCAAATCCGGTGGACTGTATTCAAGGTAAAACAGGTTATGGGATTTGGCTCCATGCCAGGGGGATAGCTTTGAGTCCCAGGAATACCAAGGGGTGTATTGCCCTATCCAAAAAGAATCTCCAGGCTGTTAGCAACTATGTTCGATTGGCAGAGACACCTATCTTGATAGGTGAAGACATATCGATAATCAATAATCATCCGAAACAAAAAAAGATAGCCGGGCTCTTGGAGAAAAAAGTCCAGCAGTGGGAATTGGCTTGGGAAAAGAAATCAGACAGCTTTTTTTCATTCTATGCACCAAAGAAATTCAGTCAGTCCTCTGGTTCCTGTTTTGCAGATTTTCGAGATAATAAGAGAACCTATTTCCAAAAGTATAAGTGGATTGATGTCTACATTGACAATATTAGGATCTTATCAACTCCCAGCTATTGGATTACTTACTTCAAACAATATTTTCGAAGCCCCAAATTTTCCTCTCAAGGGGTCAAACGCCTGTACTGGCAAGAATGTCAAGACTCTTGGAAGATAGTCGGGCAGGAGTGGCTAAGTAAAAAGAACCGTGCCCTGGAAAATAAATACCTTGTTCATTCCAGACAGAAGCTTCGCAGATGGCTTGTGAGGTGGAAAGAGGCTTGGGAAAAGGCTGATCTTAAGAAGTATGAATCCTTTTATCTACCCCAGGCCAGGCAAAATAATCGACAAGGGCTAGCCGACATCAAATCTTACAAGAAAAACCTTTGGGATAAGGAAAAGCCTGAGAAGATTTTGTTGGATCAAATTGAGATTGCCAAGCACCGTTTGGGATTTCTAGTGACCTTTCGACAGATCTATCAAGGGGCAAAAGGTTATAAAGATTATGGCCTAAAAAGGTTGACTGTCTTACCAGATGGGAATGATTATTTTATTATCAAAGAAATGTGGAAACGTATTTCAAAGGAATAGGGTTTTATGAGAATTTTAAGTAGCTATTGCTTTATTTCAAGCATCATTGTCTTGTTTTTGTTGCTTGGAATGTCAGGACCGGTATACTCTGCAAAGAATGGCTGTAAGAGTTTTACCTTTTTTTCTCAGACACAGTTTCCGCTAAAGGTCTATTATATACAAGGACAGGAGCCTGGTCCAACAGTAATGGTCCAGGGTGGCATCCAGGGTGATGAGCCAAGTGGTTATCTAACCGCTCAAATCCTTGCCTCATCCAAACTTAAAAAAGGCAATCTCATAGTTGTTCCCAGGGCTAATTATCCAGCTATAATAGAGGGTGAAAGAACCATTAATGTCGACTTGAATAGGCGTTTTGATCAGGAATATACACAATTCTATGAAGACTATCTGGCCCGGGTCATCAAGTTTCTGGTTAAAAACAGTGATGCTTTGATCCATTTACATGAAGGCTCAGGTTTCTACTGTCCCAGATATGTAAACAGGCTTCAGAATCCAAATCGATATGGACAGTCGGTTATTATAGATACAGCTGTCTTTGAGGATAGAATTAACCTGGCCAAAACTGTCAATAATGTCCTGCCGTGTTTGAATGAGAAGATCTTTACCAATAAGTACAGGTTCCAATTATTCAATACGGAAACGTTTTCATCAAAGACTCAATACCCGGAACAAAAGAGGTCTTTGACCTATTATACCCTTCAAAGATGCCGGATCCCGGCTTTAGCCATTGAAGTCAGTAAAGACATAAAAAATCTTGCCTGGAAGGTTGAGCAGCAGCTAAGAGCTACCACCTTTTTTTTGTATCGCTTTGGTCTTCGGCTTGACCTGCCGGATTTTTCAAAGATGGTTCTCAAGGAGTATTTTCAAAGGATAAAAAAAGATCAAACCTACAATAATCTCTTAGAGTATCGCAGCCATAACGGTTCAGACATTTCCTGTCTCGATACAAAGGGCTGCTTTTCTTCCAAGGTTCGATTTCAGGAGGACTTAAAAGGGTTTAATCCATCTGTAGGGGCTTATACGGATGACTGGCCGCAATTAAATATATTGAGACTCCCATGTTCCCAGTTGCCTCATTTTTCGGAAAAAATAAGCCTAAAATCCGATGGTCAAATTGTCAGTCACATGGAGCTTGGGAACAGATCTCAGGCCGAGATACACAATTTTTTTAGCCAGCCGATCTTTGTCTGCCTTTTAAACAACAAGATGCATTTCATCTCTGCCGGGGAAGAATTAGTGGCCCGTGAAGGGGACCGTCTGGTTATGCTCGGGATGTGGCAGAGAGGCTCTCAGGAAGTGATCAATTTGAAGGGCTATGTGAGCCAAGCGGGCTACAATGATGGACAGGATATGGGGCGGGAAATCATTTTATCAAAGGATTTTTTCATCTCCAAATACTTGATGGATGCAGACAATCCATCCCATTGGAGATGTCGAGCAATAAGAGAAACCTCGGGTGAGACCAACTCAGAATTTACTGTTCTGGTGCTTCCTCAAAAGATTCAAGGTCTTGAACTATCTTCTAAACAGGGGCACAGGTTCCAATTCCCTATTGGAACAGAAAATGTATTTCATATTCCGCCTGGGGAGTATAAGTTGACAGATATTTATGGACCAAGTCATGGAGAAATGTATTTGCCAATTATAAACGGTATGCCCATGAAAAATGGTGAGAGCTTCTTTTTGGGGCAAGATGCCAGGGAACAATTGAGTATTTACCTAACCAATTCCTTTAAGTTGATTACAAGATTGTATCTGGTCGGCAACAAAGTCAATTGATGAAATATTTACTATAGTCAAGATCTCTCTGGTCGGAAAAGGATTGTTCTTTATCCCTTTTGTCTTTTGGATTTCATGGCCTTTGACTCCGATTCCAGCTCATTAAGGAGTTGTTGCAGGGTCCATTTTTCTGAGTAAGGGGTCAGGGTAGCCCAAAGCTGGCCCGGTAACTCCGTTTTTTTGTAACAACCCATCAGATTTTGCAACTCACTCTCATTTATCCCGGACATGATGATAGCCCGTGACATGTTAGACAAACTCTCAAAACCTGCTTTATGTTCAGCTTTCAGGATGTCTTTCAGTTCCTTGTCTAGATCATTATCAGTGGCAAAGATGATCGGTAATCGGGAGAGACCTGTTGCTTCTAGGAAGTTGAGAAAGTAGTTGTGTTCCTCGGTTGGATAGCCACAGACCAATAATCTCCGGGGGCCATATAGTGTTTTGTTCTTTTTGCCGACTTTTTGAAAGCGTCCCTTATGGCTCATAGCAGCTCTCTTTTTTATGTTTTGCTTGTTGATGTGTATGGAAAGATCACTTGTGATCAGCAGGGAGCAGGACAGAGTCCACAATTTCAGTCAATTCTTGGATAAGTATAATTTTTAGTTTTTGGGTTATTGATTCCGGGATGTTCTTGATATCTGTTTCGTTTTTAGCAGGGAAAACCACTGTCGAAACACCAGAGTTTCTGGCAGCAAGAAATTTTTCCCGTATTCCTGAGACAGGCAGGATGCGGCCGCTTAGAGTCAGCTCCCCGCTAAGGGCGACCTCCCTTCGACAAGGTCGATCCATGATCAGGGACAATAAGGCAACAGCTATGGTCAAACCTGCTGAAGGGCCGTCTTTGGAAATAGCTCCGGATGGTACGTGGATGTGAATATCTTGATATTGAAAAAAGTGGTTTTGAACATTGAATTGGTCGGTATTGCTCCTGATATAACTCAAAGCCGCCTGGGCTGATTCTTTGAGGACATCTCCCAGAGAACCTGTCAAAAGCA
>CAYUNZ010000097.1:0-1921 GCA_964446205.1 uncultured Desulfohalobiaceae bacterium
CATAATAAAGGCTGGTTGAGCACTCAATGGCCGCCTGTTCGTCCATGGCTTTGGAATCCGAACATCCTCCGGTTGAGAACATGAGTAGTCCCAGCCACTTGGAGATATCTGTGTTAGCGGCAGAGGCTAAGGATAGCTCCGGAGACCCATAGGAATAAGCTGTGGTCAGCATGTCCAAGACAGTGGTTACACCACCCATAACCAGTGGCATACCCGGATTTTTTAGATATGTTAAAACGGAGGCCATCATGGTTTCGGCCAGGGATTGGACAAGCATCCCGGCCAGAGTTGCCGGAGCAGTAGCCCCCGAACTTGGGCATGGGGTATACATACAGGGGATGCCCTTTTCAGCACAGAACAAGAGCTTCTCAACTGCAGTACGATCGTTCATAAGTGGGGAGATAGGTTCAATATAGGCAATAAACATTGGATTGAGGCGGTATTCCTTTTCTCCTCCTCGGAAAAGGGTGGACATCTTCCAAAGGTCCTCGAGTCCTTCGCCGTCAACACTGGTCAGGACCATGGGCTTGGTACAGCCTTCCAGCATAGCCATGTACTGATGACGGTCGTAGGTCTGAGGATTAGGGACATCCTGGACAATACCGTGAGACATCAAAAAGTCCAGGTTGGGCAGGTAGTCAACTATCCTGGCGGCATTGTTGACATCCTGATAACAGGTTCTTCTCCTTTTACCGGTCTTCCTATCATAGGTAAAAGGGAGATCAGAACCGGTACCAAAAGTGACCTCGTCTTTCTGGAGCTTGACTGGATATTTTCCGGATCGACCCGTCAGATTAATTTTTTTGGGGTGTGTCTTTAGAGCCCGTTCTACAAGAGAGATGGGCACCCGAACCCGTTTGTCATCTGTGACCACAGCCTCACTATTTCGAAAGAGCTCAAGGGCTTCGTCATGATGGAAGCGAGCTCCAGTATTTTCGATTACATCCAGGGCGGCAAAATAGATACGCTCGATCTGGTCCTCAGAAAGGACCTGAAACTGTGGCGTTGTCTGAATTGTTTGGTTTATTTTCATAGGACATCTCCTAATTAGTGGCATCAATTCATCATTCTAATCTTATGCAATACGCTGTGATTACGATTTGACAAGTTCTTGGGCCAGTTCTGTCCCTATGGCCGCATTGGGTGCATAACCATCAGCCCCTATTTCATCGGCAAAGTCATCTGTAACTGGTGCCCCGCCAATAATGATCTTGACTTGATCACGAATACCAGCCTCTTTCAAGGCATTTATAGCCTCACCCATTTTGGGCATTGTTGTGGTCAAAAGGGCGGACAGACCAAGGATCTCTGGCTTGTTCTCCTTGACAGAGTTGACAATGTCTTCTGTCTTTTGATCAATCCCCATATCAATGACCTTAAAACCAGCTCCTTCCATCATCATTCCGGCCAAATTCTTACCAATATCGTGGAGGTCTCCTTGAACAGTGGCCATGACAACTGTACCAGAATGGGATGCACCTGTTTCGGTTAAGATGGGGCGGAGTATTTCCATCGAGGCTTGCATGGCCTTAGCTGAACGAAGAACCTCTGGTATGAACATATCACCATTCTTGAACCTTTGGCTGACAACATCCATACCGGCAAAAAGGCCGTTTTTCATAATGTCTTCGGCTCCGCCGCCGTCATCAATGATTTCCTGAGTTAGCTTGCCTACTTCTTCAATATCACCGGCGATTAGTTTTTCTGCAATTTTTCCCAACTTTTCGGACATAGTATGAACCTCCTAATTTAGGTTTGATAAAAATACCCTATACATATCATAGATTGATCTAACAATATTTGTCAAGATTTTTTGCCCAATTCAGTCACAAGTCTTTGTATATGACCAAAGGAGTATCCCCCTCAGTTTGCCGTTGCAAGGAGTTCAAAAACCTGTTTTGCCAGTCGCTGCCTTTGATTT
>CAYUNZ010000097.1:2021-9965 GCA_964446205.1 uncultured Desulfohalobiaceae bacterium
TCCTTCTGGAGATAGGGGAGGATAAATTGGAAGACATCCATTTGTTGCAAAGAGTTGGAGAAAGAACCAGAGAGATCGTAATTTTCCAGAGCCGCTCGGCCTGTACCACATGAGGTCAGCATGAAATCGACAATGATGCCGTTGTCAGAGGCCTTTTTGAAGATGTTTTGAAAATATTGAATGTTCTTTTTCTTTAGCTGGTCGAAGGTCTCTAGACAACCAGCCGAGAGAATCGGGTATCCGCAACACTTGTGCTCATTCGGTATGACTACCGGGAAACCGGTATGCAAAAGGAGATATATACCGGCTAGGCTTATTTCCGGATAGAATAGGCCTGAACCACATCCAGGAAAGTATAGGACCCCGTGTCTGAATTGTTCCTCAAATCTTTGTTCAGGCAAAAAGAGGAAATTTTCCTTTAGATTCAAGATATCAAAGATATTGTTTGCACTTATACTCGGTCCTGGCTCAATAAAGAGAGGGTTGCGCATACGTCGGCGCCAAAAAGAGGGGATAAAGTTGACCGCCTTACTTTGGATAGTTTGCCCGACTGCAGCTGCCTTTGCTGCCCAGGGTATCTTTTCCGGTTCTTGTCCAAAATAATGGAGCATTTTCGATTTTATCGGGTGTCCACTGGCACCTTCTTGCTCTAAGTAGGAACGGATGTTTAAGGTCACATCGGCACTGTCGATTTTAACCGGGCAGACACTCATACATTTACCACAAGCTGTGCAGTACTCCATGAGCTCCTGGAGTTGAGATAAGAGATTATCATCTAATTCACCGGTGACACTTTTGGAGTAGAGTAAGGCCTCAAGAAGGAACCAAAGACTGATATTCTTATTACGGGGATGGTGGAGATATCCTTTTTCAGGATAATACATAGGGCAGACCTGTTTGCATTTCCCACAGCGAGTACAAATCTGAATGTGAGCCAGTTGCTCTATTAGCATACCCTTGTTCGGGAGATCTGTATTGGAGAGGTCCTGTATTAACCTGTCCCAAGACAAGGTATACGGTGCAACCACCAGTTCCTTTTGTTGCAGTTTTTCCGGATTGAGGATATTTTCCGGATCCACAAGAGTCTTATACTCTTTGAGATCCTTGATCTTTTCCTCGGACAGGTATTGGATTTTGGTTATACCAATACCGTGTTCCCCTGAGACTTCACCACCTAATTGCAGGACCTTTCTAAAGACTTTGTCTACTGCTTCCTCAGCTAATTTTATCATCTCCGGCTGATTGGAGTGCACAGGTATATTGACATGGCAATTTCCGTCGCCAGCATGCATATGATTGGCAATCTCCAGTCGGGAATAAAAAAGGTCTTTTTCAAAGACTTCCATTTGTTGTTTTCTATTGGGGTAACGCCTGATCAAATCAAAGAAAAAGTAATGGATTTGTAGAGCTAGTTCTTGTTCAGAGATAGGTTGATCAATAAACTTGCCTGTAAGACCTTGCTCGGCCATGTCCATTTCCATGTCGATAAAATCGTCACTTGAGGCCTTCTCTTCCAAACGCTTGATTTGATTTAAGGCTCTTTGATATCCCAGGCTCAGGTAGTGGAGATTCAGTGATTCAATAAAGTCGGAAAATTCCGGGATCTTACCTAAAGGAATGACTACATCTTCATTTATCTTGAAGCCGCTAGTACGTCGGGAAATAGCGCTTAATTTATGTCTGTCTTCCCAAAATATTTCAGCTTCTTGACTGTCTCTGGCCACTAAAATATCTACATCATCATATGGTTCACAAATATCGACAATCGTTTCGGCTACTTCGTCCAAGACATTTTTTCGGTTGGAATCTAACTGGATCAGTAAAACCGAGATAGGTTCACCTTCATACTTGACTGATTTTTTTGAATAATCGATAGCCTGAACATATTTGGCTCCGAATTCCTCCAGAGCGGACATGGTAACTGCATTGGATTTTTGTCGGATTTGATCTCTTAAATGTACAAGGTCTTCAATAACCAGGGAAGCACTGTGCATTGAAGAACCGTAAAATTCAAGACACAGGGTCCGGGAATATTTCAGCTGGGGGTATAGAACAAAACGGGCTTCAGTAATGATGCCGTCTACCCCCTCCTTTTGTACCCCCGGCAGTCCCCCCAGGAACTTATTGGTCACATCTTTGCCTAGGCCAGGGGATCGAATCTCTTCTCCCTTTAAAGAAATAGTCCTTTGGAGTTGGCCTTCTGAGTCGAGTATTTCAAAGACAACATTCTCGCCTGGATATATTTTGTGTCTGGGATGATCTTTTCTCCAGACCTCGATGATCTCTGCTCGTGGAGTAACCATCTTAAAGGACAAGATATTGTCCAGGGTGGTTCCATAGGCAAAGGCATAAGGACCCCCGGCGTTTTCTGATATGTTTCCTCCCAGAGAAGAGGCAGATTTTGAAGCCGGATCTACTGTAAAGAGCATGTCTTTTTCCTTGACCGCATTGATGGCATCCAAAGTTAGAACTCCGGTCTGAGTCCATAAAATCCGATCTTGGGTATCAATATCAAAGATAGTCTTCATGCGGGTCATACTCAAGATGACTGATTTCCTTAAAGCAGAGACAGCACCTCCGGTAAGACCGGAACCACCTCCGCGAGGGATAATATAAAAGCCTTTTTGGCGGGCCAATTGGATAATGTTTTGGACATCCTCTGTTGTTTCAGGGTAAACAACTAATAAGGGAAGTTCCATAATCAAACCGGTTGCATCTGTAGCACATTGGACCAGGGCATGGGGGGAGTCGACGATATAATCTTTGGGCAGGCAGTCTTTCAAAGCCTCTTTGACCTCACTTTGAAAGAGGCAATACTCTTCATAATCAGACCAGAAGACATCGAGCCTGTTTTGCATGTATTCGTAATACTCAGCCGGTAATTCGGATTTATGTTTTGAGAATTGATTCCATACGTTTGACCTAACCATCTCAGGGTTTACGAAGGGATTGCTTCGTAGCATGAATAATTCTGCAGCCAGGTCCAAGGCTATTTCTTGGACGTTTTCTGGCCAGGACTCAAAAGCCTGATAACTTGTGTTCCAGACGGACTCGATCACTCTTTTGGGGTCTACATTGATATGTTGTTTTGTAAAGCCCATATTCAACTACTTCCTTAAAAATGAATTGTGTAGACTGTATTTATTATTTATTTAGATATCAAGATATAAAAATATGTATTATTGTCAATCAATCTTGTAAATTGTTTTGCTCATAAGATCCTTTTGGTGACTTTTCTCCCCAATTATATTGTACTAGATGCGGTCCGTTTTCTAACAGATAGCTCTTTGACGGACTTTGAGTAATTGAGAAAAGATGAACTATCTTACATAGTTGGAGTAAGAAGAGTCCAGATGTTGAGTGATAGGATGAATGAGGGTCATCTGTGGTATGCTAAAAAGTGATTCAAAGATGTTGAAAAAAATACCTAATTGAAAATGTAGTAAGATAATTCCGAGCATATTGGTTATTCATATTGACTCTCCATTTAAATCGTACTTGTAGATAAACGGCATTATATCCGGTTTTGAAAGGGCATCTTATCCTTTTTCGTTTATACAGGCACGGCCTCAAAATCCTTAGGGTTTGAGACAAAAAGTGGATACCTTTGAGTAAATTGTTTTATTTTTTTTCTCAATTCATAAAGACGGGTTTCATTGTCTTTGTTTTCCAAAGTTATAGTAATCCATTCGGCAATCTTGGCCATATCATCTTCTCCCATACCACGAGTGGTTACAACGGGAGTACCGATCCGTATCCCAGAAGTAATTGTAGCCGACTTGGTTTCAAAGGGGATGGCATTCTTGTTGACTGTAATTCCCACCCTGTCCAAGACTGTTTCCGCTTCTTGACCGGTAAGTCCCTTATTGTTTAGATCCACTAGTAAAAGGTGGTTGTCAGTCCCGCCGGAGACAAGTTGAAAGCCAAAACCCTTCAGGGCTACTGCCAGAGCCTGAGCGTTACGAATGATCTGTTGCTGATATTCCATAAAACTTTCTGAAAGGGCTTCGCCAAAGGCCACTGCCTTGGCGGCTATAATATGCATTAAAGGGCCGCCTTGTATGCCGGGAAATATCTGGGAATTTAACATTTTTGAATATTCATCACTACTTAGGATAAAACCCCCTCTAGGACCTCGAAGGGACTTATGGGTTGTAGAGGTGACAAAATGGGCCTGATCTATAGGAGAAGGGTGGAGATCAGCTGCTACAAGCCCAGCTATATGGGCCATATCTACCATTAACTTGGCCCCAACCTGATCGGCTATTTGACGAAATCTTTTATAATCGATTTTTCTTGGGTAAGTGCTGGCTCCAGCAATAATCAGGCTGGGTTTGTATTTTTCCACCAGTTTTTCAATCTGACTATAATCTAAGGATTGGGTCTCTCGATTGACGCCGTAAAATACACAGTTATAGTGCTTGCCAGAGAAGTTGACCTGACTGCCATGGGTTAAATGCCCACCATGAGCCAAGTCCATACCTAACATGGTTTCTCCTGGGTGAAGGACTCCAAAATAGACAGCCATATTGGCCTGTGAGCCAGAGTGTGGCTGTACATTGGCATATTCGGCACCAAATAAACTTTTCACTCGCTCTAAAGCTAAATTCTCAACCACATCTACATGTTCACAACCACCGTAGTAACGCCTTCCCGGATAGCCCTCAGCATATTTATGAGATAAGCAGCTTCCGGCTGCTTGACGTACAGCTTGGGAGGTAAAATTTTCCGAGGCAATGAGTTCAATAGTATTTCTTTGTCGATCCTCTTCATCCAGTATTGCTTGCCAGACTTCTGGATCTTGTTTTTTCAAATTATCCATAAAATTGTGGTCTTCTTGATGTTAAAACATTGTTAAATGATATCTAACGTTTCTTTTAGATCCGGAAAAAAAGATTGCCGCACCAAATGAGACAGGGTTTGATCACATCGAATGAACAACAAGTATATAATTAATACAGAAAATAATTTCTGTCAAATTGGGCTAATAATTTTTGTTTTTTTAACAATCCATCTAAGAAAAGGGAGTTTTGGGCAGGTAATTATTAATTATGCCTTTAATATCTTTAAAAATTGCATGACTTGAGTCTTTTGCTTGTAAAGTGATGAACCTATTTGGTTCCTGGGTCGCCAATTGGAGATAGCCTTGTCGAAGACTGTGATGAAAGGCTGTATCTTCAGCTTCAAATCTCCCTTCTTGAAGCGTTTTTTTCTCAGATCTGTTTCTTGACCTGGCCCTTTGCAGGCCAATTTCCACCGGAAGGTCAAGTAAAAAAGTTAGATCTGGCCAGGCAGTTGAGACAACAAAAGAGTTCATGGATTGGATTAGATCCAGATCTAGTTTGCGTCCGTAACCCTGATAGGCAATTGTTGAGTCCGCATAACGATCTACAAGGACAATCTTGCCTTGCTCCAGGGCAGGTAAAATAACCTGATTGACGTGCTGGGCCCGATCAGCCAGGTAGAGTAAAAGCTCAGCCTTACTGGATAGGGATTTACTGTCCTTATGGAGCAAAATTTCCCGTAGATGGCTACCCAATTGACTACCACCCGGCTCTTTGGAGCAAACGACTTGGTATCCTAATTGATCCAAATAACGACAGAGCAAATTGCACTGAGTGCTTTTGCCTGATCCTTCTATTCCTTCAAAGGTAATAAACATTGTTGCTTTGGGTTCTTTTTATTTTCTTTTGTTTCTTTTCCCATCTCAGGTGTCTTTTTTGGGGGTTGGTAAACTGGACGTTCCAAAGCAGGCTGGTAGTTGGACCATTGGTTGTCATCCTCAAGAGAGGATAGGGCTTCTTTGACAGTATTTACCTTGGCATCGAGATTGTCTATATAATGGAGGATGATGGCCTCGGTAGTCTTGGGCCTTTTAGGTGACCCAAATGCATATTCCCCGTGATGACTTAACAGGATATGCTTTAAATGAAGTTTAAGTTCCTCGTCCAGGCCTTGCACTGACTGCAGAAAAGGCTCTAAGATTTCCAAAGTAAGGACAATATGACCCAACAAACGGCCTTGATTAGTGAAATCGGATCTAAGCTCACCCTCATATTCCCAGGCCTTACCGAGATCATGGAGTATGGCTGCCACCACCAAGATCTCTTTATCAATACCAGAATAGTACTTGGAGACAGCTAGACAAAGCCTTGTGACCTGCAGGGTATGTTCAAGAAGACCGCCTCTGTAAGCATGGTGGACCTTTTTTGCTCCCGGTGCTTGCAGCAATCTTTCACGGATTGTGGGTGTGTTTAAGATATTGTGGCAAAGTTTTTTCCATGGCGGATAATGAAGTTCTTTAGAAGACAATTGCTCCAGTTGTTCCAAGAGTTCCTGGGGTGGGGTTGAAGAACAGGGTATGAATTGGGATAAAATATCTTCAATCTCGTTTATCTCAACTAGCCTAAGATTTTTTATAACAAGCTGGAGTTGTTCACGGAAAGAGGTTACCTGACCGTGAATATGTATGAACTGTTCCGGTTTGAGCCAGTTATATTCTTTGCTTTGTGGTGACCAAATTTTGGCATTTATTTGACCGGTGCAGTCCTGGAGCTGTAAGTCCCAAAAAGGGCCGTTTTTGGACTGTGCGTATTTGGCCTTACCGATAACAAAGCTCTCCTGGACATACTGCCCTTCCCGGAGCTGATTGATATAGACCTGTTTTTGATTCATGATCCCTTGCCAATGCCTTTTTTTTGATATATACATTGCGACTTTAGAAATCGATCTCCTAATACCAGTTACATTGTCTCTTAGCAAATTTTTACTTTATAATTTGTTCATGAAATTATCTTTGCTTAAAATATTGATTTTCGTCAAGCCTTGTCCTTCAGGCGCTTTATTTTTATAAGGCTCACATGTCTAGTTGAGCCTATCATACAAAAGAATTTATGATGAAAGAACGTTTAACGTTGACTGTTTACCGTCTACCGAAGAATGGGAGACAAAGATCGAATGTAATCTACCGTGAGAAAAATTGGAAACACAATTGTTTTTCTTATTTCTTCGGTCAACGGTAAACGGTCAAAGTCTTCTTTCATGCTTGGTTATGCTCACCAATTTATATAGGTTATTATGGAAATTGTAATCACTAATGATGATGGTATTTGGGCTCCTGGATTAAGGACTTTAGAGAGAGTGCTGCGGGACTTTGGTCACAATATATATGTGGTTGCCCCTTTGACCGAGCAATCCGCGGTTGGACATGCTGTCACCCTGAGTTCTCCCTTAAAGGTCAAAAAAGTACGCCAAGGGAATTTCTTCGGTTTTGGTATATCCGGAACCCCGGTTGACTGTGTTAAACTTGCCTTGGGGACTGTTTTGTCCTTTAAGCCTGATCTCCTTATTTCCGGAATCAATGCTGGTGCCAATGTTGGGGTGGACATCCTATATTCCGGGACTGTGGCTGCAGCAACAGAGGCCGCTTTAGCTGAAGTGCCAAGTATGGCTGTATCTATTGATGATTTTCACCCTGTTGACCTAAATGAACAAGCCGAATTTGTGGCCAATTTTATCCAAAAACAAGACTGGCATAATATTCCCTTAGGCAGGGTACTGAATTTAAATTTTCCTTTCTGTCCATTAAACGATTGTCTTGGGGTCAAGTTGTGTCGGCAAACCCAGGCAGTATATGAAGATTGGTATGATCAACGAATTGATCCACGAGGTAATCCATATTACTGGTTGTGTGGTGAGATACTGCCTGAAAGGTTGGAGCCTGATTCCGATCGACATCTTTTGACTCAAGGTTATATTACTTTGACACCGCTCAGGTTTGATTTTACCGACTGGGAACTGCTGCAAACCTTATATATCCCAAATAGAATAGGTCTTGAAACGCCTAAGAATAAAAGTGAATTTAATCAAGATCCCATTTAGGATATTAAAAAACGATTATCAAGAAAATAAGTGTCTTAAAATATAATAGACAAGCTGATTAAT
>CAYUNZ010000098.1:0-9916 GCA_964446205.1 uncultured Desulfohalobiaceae bacterium
GGGACTGAAAATCCCCGTGTCGGCAGTTCAATTCTGTCCCTCGGCACCTTTTATTTCAGGGGCTTACGATGAAAATCGTAAGCCCTTTTTTAGTTTGGTGGCGATTTGGGGATGGTTTTGGGGAAGGAATAAAAATGCACCCTTCAATCTTTAATACTCCTGTTAGTTCAGGCCATTTCTAAATTCTACTGTCTTCAGAATGAAATTTCCGTCTAAATCAGTAGCTGGAATGCCTTTATTTCCTGTTTAACCTGCCAGAACAACAATAAAATCAGTAAGTTAAATGCGGAAAGGAAAATTTTGTCTCCTGTCCGTCTCCCCATATCTCCTGTCCAGTTATTAAATTACTACTTGATATTTCATCATATCCGGTGCTAGATTCTTATCAATTTATTTATAAATCTAGGAGTATTGTATGACAAAAAAAGCTTTCCTGTTCTTGAGTTTGCGATGTAGGAAGAGATTTCTTGCTCTAATATGCTCCAGCTTGAGGGGTAATGCCTAAGCCATCCTAAAACTAAACCCACAACATAATGTAAAATAAAAAGGTCATTGCATATTCTTAATAATAGTCAAAAAGGCGCCGGTGTGCTCCGCGACAAACCCAAGATCAAGTGGACCAAGGACCGGGGAAAGGATGTGCCTTCCGCTTCTTGGTATCACTTGGGCCCTGAATACGGAGGCAATAAAGGAGATCGGATCAATGAATATCATCTGTCCTTGGCAGAAAAAAAATTTTTATCAAAAATAGTGGAGAGTCGGTATGCTAAAAAGACTATATGTGAACAACTATCGTTGCTTCGTCAATTTATCCCGGACCATCCTAGATTGAGTCTGGATAAAATTTGATATAATATGGGATAAAATTCGGAAGTTTTGACTTACGCAAATCAAAGTCCAAAGAAGTTAAATCCTGGTTGGGTTTTATTGGTATTTTTTCTTTGCTTCACCAACACTACCTTCTGCCACTGTGAACAGTAAACTCTTTGAGGACCTTCTCACCACCTCTATTCCTTTATATTGGAGACAAATATGTCTGATGGTCGGCATTATTTCAAAGATAGCGGGCTTATGGTCCATGGAGATATCAAGGAATGCTTTGAAACTTTCAAAAAAGCACCTATGGGAGTCTTCACTTCTAAGCGCCAGGGTATCTTCTTGTCAGCCAACCCGGTTATGGCCAGCATGCTTGGATATGGTTCATCTGAAGAACTGATTGATTGCATTACTGACATCGGCTCACAAGTGTATGCTGATCCAGCTGATCGGATTGAATTCATTCGTCTTTTGGAACAACAAGACGCAGCTGTAAACTATGAATGCCAGTTTCGTCGCCGGGAAGGAACAATATTCTGGGTATCGTTAAATGCCTGGACAATGAGGGATGCGAGTGGGGATATCACACATTATCAAGGTATTATTACAGACATTACGCAGTATAAGCAAGCCGAAAAAGAGTTGAAAGATAGCCAGCAACTGTTAAAGCTTATTACTGACAATATGTTTGATCTGGTCTCTCTTACTGACTTGGAAGGCAATTTTCAGTTTGTTGGCCCATCACATAAGATCCTGGGATATGAGCTTGAATCTCTCATCGGCAAAAACGTGCTAGATTTTGTGCATCCTGAAGATTATCCTGGAATTGTTGAAGAATTTCAAGATTTTCTAAGACAACAAGATGACGACCGCAAGGTTGAGTACCGCTATAGGTGTAAGGATAACTCCTATCTGTGGTTTGAGACCGTAGGACGAATAATCAGAGACGATAATTATAAACCTGTAAAATTAATTTTCAGCACAAGGGATATTATCAGGCGCAAGCAGGCCGAAGATGAACTTAAAAATAGAGAAAACTTTATCCAATCCACCCTGGACAACCTTCCTGTGGGCGTGGCCATAAATTCGGTGGACCCTAAGGTAAAGTTCTCCTACATGAATGACAACTTTGTCAGGTTCTACCGCACTACCAGAGAAGAACTGGCTGATAAGGATTTTTGGGAGGCTGTTTATCAGGAACCAGAATTCAGGGAAAAGATCAAAAAGAGGGTGCTGGATGACTGCGCCAGCGGTGACCCCTCCCGGATGTTCTGGAAAGATATACCTGTTGGCCGTCCTGGTGAGGAACCGTTCTATATCACAGCCAAGAATATCCCCCTGGCTGACAGTAATCTCATGGTCTCCACTGTCTGGGATGTTACTGATCGCAAGCTGGCTGAGGATCAGCTCTGGTGGGCCAAAGAGGAAGCTGAAGCAGCCAATAAGGCTAAATCAAAATTTCTAGCAAATATGAGCCACGAGATCCGAACTCCTCTTAATGGAATAATGGGCATGCTTGAACTCTTTCAATATACCAACCTGGATCAGGAGCAAAGCGAATATGTGTATATGGCCGATAAATCGACTAAGCGCCTGAACAGGCTCCTTAGCGATATCTTAGACCTGTCCAAGATTGAGGCTGAGAAGACCGAGCTAAGAGAGGAGGAGTTTCAATTTTCCGAGGCCATACAGTCATTGGAGGACATATTTGCCCATGTCAACAAGAAGAACAATAACAGCCTGAACATCTTTTTGGATGATCGCATCCCGGACAGGGTTGTTGGCGACAGTACCAGGCTGACCCAGATACTTTTCAACCTGGTCGGCAATGCCTGCAAGTATACCCAGCAGGGGGAAATAGATGTCCAAGCCCATTTCCTGCCCTTGGAGACGCCTGGCTGGTGCCGGGTCTTGTTCAGTGTTTCCGATACAGGCCAGGGGATAGCTGATGATATGATAGGGCATATATTTGAGACCTTTACCCAGGTCAATGAAATTGAATCACCATACACCAGAAAATATGAGGGAGCAGGTTTGGGCCTGCCCCTGGTCAAGCGCCTGGTCGATCTGATGGGTGGCAACATATCCATGCTCAGTCAGGAAGGTCAGGGGACAGAGGTCTATGTCAGCCTACCTTTCAGAATTCCGTTTTCATTGCCGCAAGAGACCGAGAAAGAGGATGAAAGTACCGAACAGTTAGCGCAAAAAACATACAAAGTCCTTCTGGCAGATGATGATCCCACAACCCAGTTGAGTACAAGACGTTTATTGGAAAAGCATGGTTCTTCGGTCAAGGTGGTTGAAAATGGTCAGGATGCCCTTTCAGAGCTTGAAAAAGAACACTTTGACTTCCTATTAATGGATGTGCAGATGCCTATCTTGGATGGGGTAGAAGCAACCAAGCAGATTCGGAACTCCAAAGCCAAAATCAAAGACATTCCCATTATAGCTTTAACCGCCTACGCCATGACCGGAGACAGGGAGAAGTTTCTGGAAGCAGGCATGGATGACTATATTCCCAAGCCGGTGGACAAAGATAAATTATTGGAAGTGATTGAAAGAAATATCTACAAGTAATTGGCGATTGCATCTTCCGGCTATAAAAATGGAGAGTCCAAGTCGATAAATATAAGTTATATTCGTGTAAAGTAATATATACTCCTATGAGATATTTTTTTTCTTTTTACCTATTGGGTATTATGCTCATTTTTCTTGCCGGATGTATGCTGTTACCCCCTTTGTTTTTCTATTTATTTTTCTTCAGAAGGTCTATTTCCAATCTTTTTATCCATTAACTTATGCTTATAGGTTGTAGGATTCATACTTTTTTATTCTTTCAAAGGTAAACACGTAAAGTAGCTGCGCTACAGAGAAGGTATGCTGACTGTTGTACTTATCTGGATCTCCATATGCCTTTTTGGTGCTTTACCTTACTTTTTTTCTCGTCACATTCCGCACATTTCAGATTGCTTGTTTGAATCCGTTTCCGGATGCAGTGGCGGAATGCAACTCTACTGGGCTGAAGTACCTGGACCTGTTGAAGACAAACTTCCAAGATTCATAAAAAACTGTTATCTTGATAATTGACTGTAGACTGTTAAGTGATAGTGGGGCACCATGTTGCCCTCTCCGTTAAAAAAGTTAGTTCAGAAAGAAACGATAATTCGCCAGCTTAAAGGACCCAGTACTTTTTATACGTTGACTCAAAAACATGGATAAATATTCGTGCGTTTTCGTGCGCGCACGATAAAAAGCTGTGACAATACGTTTTTTATATGTTTTTAGCTAATATACTGAATGTCAATCGATAGTGCCTGGATGGCTTCTTATTAGAAGTCTGGAATACCCGTCTGATTAACCCTAAAATTTTTCATTTATTTTTTTATATCAGCAGGTTAAGTGTATTTGATAACCAAAAGCTGGGAGGATTTTAGAGGGATATTCTTCACTCGAAGACTCGTTCAGAATGATAAAAAACAATTGATTATAAATTATCCTGAATCAAGTCAGTGTCCAAGACCAAGGGTCAAGTAGAGCAACCCCTGTAGTGGTAAAATCTTTTAAGTTCCGGGTAACTATGGTCATGCCATGCACTAAGGCAGTTGCAGCTATTAGGCCGTCACGTACAGGTCTTGGATTAGGCACATGCAAGGCTGCTGCCCGTCTTGCTACAGGCAAATCGATAGAGAGTATACGTTCTTTAAAGGCTTTTAGGACATAACTATTGTGTCTAATAGATACATCAGAAAAGATCCGCAGCTTGAGCCTGGTCGTTTAGCTTCGGCGTTTTTAGTTCAATATCTTCAGTCCCAGGAAGGGCTAGAAGGTCTGTTATCTTGAGTTTTTCGTTGATAAGATCTTGGTATTATGATATATTTAACAAAACATGTGCCGGTCTTCCCCTTGTGGTTATAACTACAGGTCCCTGCTCTGCATCCTTTTTGGCCTTGCTGACATGTTGATTAAACTCTCTGCTGGAAACGGTCTTTATGGTCATAGCAACTCCTTGTAAATTTCTTGTAGGTACATTACTACGAAATAATTGATTCTGCAATTAGGTTTTTTAATCCTTTGACAACTTCGCTTTGCCGATGATCTAACCCAGGATCTACGCCAACATCATCTACCACTGCTTCATTGCCGGGAATGCGGACAAACTGGCTGGATTGGACGACTTCCAATTCATGGGACCACTATCCAGACCGATCTTAGGTCTATCTACGTGGACTTCTTCCGGTCCAAACTCTCAGACGAGCTCATTGCTATATTTCCGGAAAAGGATCTTGATAAATCGGAACATTTTCCAGGCTATCGGTATGGGCTTTGCCCTTTATGTCTACGTCTTAACAGACAGGGTTTGGGTAAATGCGAAGGCTGCGGAAAATCAGAGTTAATTTCTATTCTGGTGCCAGAATCCCTATCCAAGCATTGTCCTTCCTGCGGGGCACATAACAGCCTGACCCTGCTTGGCTACCCTCAGCCAGCCTGGCCAGTGTCATGATCGGACAGCTCATGACCTCCAGTTTCAATGATGATCGCAAGTGCATTACCTTTTCAGATAATGTCCAGGACGCAGCCCACAGGGCCGGTTTTTTTGGGGCCAGGACCTATCGGTTTACCTTAGTCGTTCATGAAGTCCAAGATATGGGCACTCAGGCCTTTAGGTTACTGCGTCACCTTGTACCGGAAGGCAAGAATGATCTGTTTATAGTCGGTGAGGGGCATCAACGTATTTATCGACATAAGGTAGTCCTGGGTCAATAGGGACTTTGGCTACAGCATGCCTCGTGGTCCGGACCAATCGGATGCTCAAGAGATATAAGTCCGCCCTAGAGCAAAACAATATCCCAGTTTATATGGTCAGACGCAGCGAGCCTGAAGATAGAAACGCCAAAGGGCTCAGGCTGGCCACTAGCTTTGGGGAAAGAGTATGTTTTTGGAGAATGCAACATGAAACAAAAGAGATATCACTCACAGAATACAATGACTTGATAAGGAACTTGAGCTTTTTACAACCTTTAGACAGGTGCTGTAAAGAAAGAGAGACGAATGTAGTTATGGTTGAACCTATGAATGGAAGAAATACTCTGGATGTGGACAGGAGCTGCATTGCCCAGTGCAGCGAATACGGGAAGCGATATGTAAGTAAATGGGATTGATGGTTGTTGTGGAATATTTGATATATAGTTCAATTTTATTTATCGAGGAACGAAGTATTCAAATATGAAAACGCAAATATCAGGTCAACGATCCAATCAGTCAATATTTGACAAGAAAAACAATAAAGAATAACAGTTCGTTTTCGAGAAGGCCAAACCATAGGCAACTATGGGACGGAAAACCACGGGTCTCAAGTAGATAGCCGGGTTACCGAAAATGTAAAACAAAAAGCGTTTCCTGGTAATCTGGAAGCGCTTTTTTTTTGTTTTATTCATTTATTTAATCATGAAAGGAGGTAGGTCGTTGTGAAAAGACAGATTTCACTCAAGATCAAGTTGATTGCTCTCTCTGTGGGGTTGGTCCTGATCCCTGTTGTAATTCTCAGTGCATTTTCGATCTTTGAATTTCGTTCTTATGGGAAGGAATCCATCAATGAAGCAAAGAAAGGAATTACGAAAGAAGCTGAAAATGGGATCCAAAAGGGAGTCGCAGCTGCCAGAAATGAGTTTGAGTCCTTTATCGAAAAAGGTGAACAAAGTGTTCGTTCTCTAGCCGGATCTGCGAATCTGCAGAGTTTTATCAAGTCAAAGGCTGGAAAAAATGAAGAACTCAATGCCTTTGGACAGAAAGAAGTGAAACGAATCATCAATGGACTCGTCTCTGCCTGTCAGTTGGAACATAAACTTATAGCTTCGGATAACTTGGCAAATTCATACTCCCAAAACTCCATTGATAGAGCCAAGGATTTCACTTCACAAAAAGCATTACAACTTTCTATTGGAAAGGAAGGCTATATATTTGTCCTGGATTCTGAAGGGACAACAATTGTCCACCCGAAATCTTCAACTGTTGGCAAAAATGCAGTGACTGATGTCGGATTAACCAGATTTCGTGAGATATTAAACAAACGAACAGATGCTCAAGTCAAGTTCATGAATTACAATTATGAAAACCGTCAAAAATTTGTTGCCTATAGATATTTTCCGCAATGGGATTGGATAATCTGTGGTAGTGGTTATTGGGATGAATTGAGTCAGGAGGCTGCGGCCTTTTCAAAAAAAGAATTCAAATCAGAGTTGCAAGCCCTTTATAAGGCCTCAACAATTGAAGCAGGAAGTCAACAAGTGCCCTTATTGACTTCAATTAAATATATAAACACTAAGGGAAAAGAGGTGATTGACCTCAATCATGGACAGTTTGCATCTTCTTTACATTCTCAAAAAAATACTGGATGGTTCCAGAAAGCACAACAGATGAGACAAGGAGAGGTTTATAATGCCGGTGTACTTAAATTGCCTGAAACCGGAGATATTGTTATGTTAATGTCCGCTCCTGTATACGCATCAGGAAAGTTGCAAGGTATTGTTGCTGTTGGACTGAACTGGCCTATAATTGAGACTCTTCTCTCCCAATATACCTTTGGCAAAACAGGATATGCTTATATTCTCAATGAACAAGGGGTAGCTGTCAGTCATCCAAAATTTACTTTAGAGGATGGAATCAATATTACTAACTCCAAGTATGGGAAATTAGCTGAAATTACCAGAACTAAGATACTTTCCCAATCATCCGGAATAGCTCGGTATGTCTACGACGGTGTTGACAAGTTTGCTGCCTATGCACCTCTGAATGTAGGCGAGAAAACATACGCGCTGGCAGCCACAAGCCCGGTCAATGAGTTCCTCGATTCTGTCCAAACATTGCAGAAACAGGCCACACAAAGCCTTGCCTCTGTCACTTGGACGATAATTATCGGTATGATTATTTTCGTAGTTTTAGGAAGCCTCATAGCTATGTTTTTCAGTCAAAGCATTGTTAAAGCATTAAACAAGATCATCCAAGGCTTAAGAACCAGTTCTGAACAGGTGACCTCTGCATCAAATCAGCTCTCAAGTTCCAGTCAGCAAATGGCTGAGGGTACGAGTGAACAGGCATCAAGTCTTGAAGAAACATCATCCTCCTTAGAGGAAATGTCGTCACAGACGAAGCAAAATGCCGAAAGTGCTGATCAGGCCGAGAAGTCAATGCATGAAACATCTCGCCTTGTTGATGATGGTGTTCAGGCTATGGACAGAATGAGCAATACAATTGGTGAAATCAAACGCTCCTCAGAAGAGACTTCCAAGATTATCAAAACCATCGACGACATAGCTTTTCAGACCAATCTTTTGGCCTTGAACGCCGCAGTAGAGGCCGCCCGGGCCGGAGAGGCAGGCAAAGGTTTCGCGGTTGTGGCAGAAGAAGTCCGCAATTTGGCTCAACGAAGTGCTGAAGCAGCCAAAAACACATCCGAACTCATAGAACAGTCTCAAACCAGTGCAGAAAAAGGTGTCTCCGTAGCTGAAGAGGTCTCCAAAAATCTGCAGAGCATCAAACAAGGTTCGGATAAGGTAAACACTCTCATATCCGAAATATCAGCCTCATCAAAAGAACAGTCTCAAGGAATAGAACAGGTCAATACCGCTGTGGCTGAAATGGATAAAGTTGTTCAGCAAAATGCCTCTGATTCAGAAGAATCAGCCAGTGCAGCGGAAGAGTTATCTTCTCAAGCCCAGGAGCTCGACAGCATGGTGGTCGAACTTGTTTCACTTGTTGGTGGAAATGGTTCCCAGAGTTTTGGTGAATCGCCTCAGAAGGATACATTCCGAGCAAAAGGCAATGGATCAATGCCTAAAAGACAGCCAAATCATGGCCTAAGCAGAGAAACAGGACGACAACAGGCAAGGTCACATACTCCTCAGACCAACCCGAGTCATAACATCTCCTCAAAGACGCAACAACAGACTTCCGAACAAATGATTCCTCTTGATGAAAAAGATTTCAATGATTTCTGATTTGATGCAAGGTAAGGGATGTAAAAAAATAATCTTTTTTCAATAGGTTGAAATCTCAAATTGATTATAAGGATATGAAAGGAGTCTTAGAGATGAGTAGTGATACAGAACAGCAAGATATTGATATGTTTCAACTAGCTGGGAAATATTTGACCTTTCACTTGGGTGATGAGACATATGGTCTTGAAATACTCAAGGTCCAGGAGATCATAGGTATGCAGGATATTACCAAAGTTCCACGAACACCTGAATATGTCAAAGGGGTTATTAATCTCCGAGGTAAAGTCATTCCGATTGTGGATTTGCGAATGAAGTTCGGTATGGAGGAAATCGAGACCACACGAAAGACATGTATAATTGTTATACAGATCGACCGAGGTGCTGGCAAGGTCATAATGGGTATTGTAGTTGATGAAGTATCTGAAGTGCTCAATATTTTATCAGAAGAAATTGAGCCGTCACCTTCATTCGGTACTCAAATAGATACAGCCTTTATCCTGGGCATGGCTAAAACAAAAGATGCGGTCAAAATCCTACTGGATATAGATAAGGTTCTTTCGGATGGAGAAATAGAGGCCTTGTCTCAGGCAGCGAAGAACTAGTTACGTGGTATTTGGGCTAAGCCAGGGTGTTGGCTCTGGCTTGGCTCTGCTTTTATTTGAGCTCTACATGACTGGGGTTTCAGTAGTCCAGCTTAGGAAATGTGGGAAATAGCGAAATCATTCTCCACTTTAGACAGATTGGTATGACCCTTAAAGAGCAATTGAATCAGGAAAAGCCCTGGGCAGTCCTAGGCTAGACTCGTAAGCAGTGGAAAAGGTCTAAGATGTGGAAATAAGCTGGAGTATCCGAAGAGAAAATGACTCAATTTATCCTCCCCTTGACAATGAAACAGTTCAGGAAATAAAGGATCATTCTGGAGCTGATGTCCTTATTGACACCTTGTTTGGAGATAGAAGCTTAACAAAAAATTTTGCTGATCCTTTTGTATAGATTTGAAGACTAGCTGTAGCAAAGTTCAAGCTATTAAATATACTTGGTATTATTAAATTATCGCTGACAACGTATGATATACATAGCCCTTATGATCAATGGTTAGTGGCTAG
>CAYUNZ010000099.1:0-9873 GCA_964446205.1 uncultured Desulfohalobiaceae bacterium
TGCTCCACGGCCTAGCCTTAATCGGAGTCCGAGCAGTGCTTGGGGTGGGCAGCGAGCGGGGCTCTCCCTTTAATGTCCAGCGCAGCCTGCAGGTGCCCAATTTGACTAAAGGGGAAGTGGAAGACCTTTTTTCTCAGTATCAAGAAGAAAGCGGGCAAAAGGTAAGTCAAGAGGTAGTGAACAGGGTCTTTGAAACTACTCGGGGGCAGCCTGGACTTGTGAATTGGTTCGGAGAGCTTCTAACAGAAAAGCATAATCCAGGAAGAGAAAAGGAGATTGATCTTATTAGCTGGCAAAGAGTCCATCAGGCTGCTTTGCATCTAGAGTGGAATAATACTGTGCTGAATCTGATCAAAAAGGCCAAAGGAACATATCTATCTGAAGTCCTGGATTTGTTTTCTAATCCAGAAAAACCTTTTAGCCTGGATAAGGATTGGTGCAATTACCTCTACCTAAACGGGATCATTGATGCCCAAAGGTCTACTGATGCATTGGGCCGGGAGGTCTATGTCTGTCGCTTTTCCTGTCCTTTTATTCAATATCGTTTATATAACGCTTTAACCGATGATTTGGTTGGTGAGCGCTTATCTTTGCTTGCCCTGCATCCCCTGGATGAATTGAGTGATGTCTTTTTAGATAAGGGTCTTGACCTCCCGGCCTTATTAACACGTTATAAAGATTATTTAAAGCGCTTGGAAGAAAAGGGACTAAGCCCCTGGCAGGGTCAGCCCAGGCGAAGCGACTTGCACCTGACTGAAGCGGTGGGGCATTTTCATCTCTATGCCTGGCTCAGGCAGGCAGTGGGTAAATTGTGTCTGGTCAGCCCGGAATTTCCCACAGGCAATGGCAAGGTTGACTTGTTTTTGAGATGTAAAGAAAGCCAAGGAATTATCGAGGTTAAGAGCTATGTAGATAAGATGAGCTTAAATCAGTCAAAAGAACAGGCCGCAGGCTATGCCCATACATTGGGATTATCTGAGGTAACCCTGGCGGTCTTTGTCCCCACCAGGGATGAGAATATCCTAAAGGAGTTAACCTGTAGGGAAGAACATAATACGGTCTTGGTTAATATTGTGGCCATTGGTTGGGGGTAGCTATTATGATGAATTTAAATTCAGATCTTGAGCTTACAGGGCATTTATTTTTGCACCGGGGCAGGGTTTATAAGATTGAAGGCGAGACAGCAAAAGCGCTGTCTGTTGTTGGGTACAGACCGTATTTTGATCCCAACGGGATGGTGGCCTCATTGCATGGCCGGCCTGAAGGAGATTTTGATATCGATACTAAATATAGAAAATCTGTACAGGTAGACAAAATAGATCCCCAAGGCAGTTTGGTTCCGTATAAGAGCTTTTCTTTTTCAAAAGGACAAGCAGTCAAAAGAGTCGCCTTGTCCAAAGGGCTACTCTTTGTGACCGGACTATTGGGTGATTACACATTGGGGTATTTCAATCTGCAGGACAAAGATCCCTACTTGCATCCTGTTGAAATCCCGGATCAAGTCAAGGAAAAGGCATTTGATGACTTGCTTGTTGATGGTCAGACCCTTTTGGCAGTTGACGATATCATTTGGCCTAAGTGGCTTGTTCTTTATGACATGTCCGATTTGAACAAACCTCATTGGACTGATTATTTTGAACTTGAGGAAGGCGTTAATGAACATATTGTTAAGGCTGAAGTAGGCCCTTATCACTTAGCCCTATTTTGTGATAGCTTTCACAGAATAGGACATGAACAGTATGTCCAGATCTATGATAGAATGGATAATTATAAATTATTAGGTTCAGTCAAGCTTTGGTCGGTTTCAGAAAGTGATGGCGGAGACGCAATAAATAGATCTCTTCAAATGTCTTTTATAGGCGATAAGCTCCTGCTTTCAGGGTATAACTCAGGTGTAGGGGTGTTGGACTGTTCAGTCCCTATCTTGGAAGAAACCAAGCCCAAAATGCTCTATTATACTGATAAATCGGATACGCCAAGCCAAGTTCGCGATGGCGTAAGCTTACCCGAAAACAATGTCATTGCTGTTTGGCTTGATGAAGTGAGGTCACCTAAAATAGTAGGTATGGATAAGCTATATTTCCAGGCACAATAGAGGATAAAGAGATTATAAGGGTGCTAAGCTGTGTTGGAAATAGTCATGCTTGATATTTTGGGGAACTACACCATGATCAAATAATTATTTGATTTAATAATTTTTTTGTTTTTTTCCGTCAGACAAATAAAACCGACCGTCCCGGGCCGATCGGAGTGACGACACCCTTGTTGATAGCCCCGCCCGGGCGAGGTTCAGGGTACGCCGCCAAATTTTGATGCCTTATCTTAACCCCAATTCAGCATGAGCATAACAAACAGGCAATTATCTCAAAAGAACTTGTGGAAATATGTTAACTACATTTATAATGACTCATAACACGGCTTTATGCAATTAACATATCGATATTATTAGACATAATTAACTTCAAAATCTAATAAGTGGTGGACCAGGGGTAATGCATTAAAAGTCAAAAAGACCTGGTAGTACCGGGCTTCAGGTCTGACAGCACCCTTATTTATACCCCGTCCCGGACCAGGTTCAGGGTACACTGCCAAAAATAATGCATTTATAGAAAAGAAGTTATCAAGAAACTAATGTATTTATACTGATTATGATAAATAAAAGGCCTGATAGTGCCGGGCTCCAGACCAGACAGCATCCTTGTTTTAACCCCAGCCCGGACTAGGTTCAGGATACACTGTCTATGTAATTAAATTAGCTTGATTAAGCTGTTTCTCAAGCAGGTCAGCTAGTCCCTGATCCCTCCCAGCGGGTCCACTGAACTAACGTATATTCAATCATATTTATCCTTTTTTAAATGTCAATATTCGAGATTGAAAAGCAAGGGCTTTTTAATATTGCCGGCTTAAGATCTGCTGGACGAGCAGGTCCTCTCTTGTTGGTTTACAAACATCTCCCTGGAAAGTAAAAAGACTTGTACCTGAGTTAACCTTTCCATCAAAGATAGTAAAAGGACAGAACATGACCCAATCAACCGCTTTTTCACAACTCCAGGCCTTTTTAAAAGAGATGTTTCAGTTTGACGAGCATGACCTGGATTTTGGAATTTACAAGGTTATTCGATTAAAGAAGAACTTTATTCAGAGTTTTATTGAAGGGGAAGGAGCAAACTCCCTTAAGACAGCGGTAAAAAATGCCTTGGCCAAGATCCAGGATAGTTCCAGACAGACTGCCTCTAATTGGCTCTCTTCATTTGCTGTTCAATTCGGGGATAGGGGTAAGGCCTTGTGGCAGGCGGTAGCTGATAACCCAGAGGATCCTGCAGCAGTAAAGAATTTTGAAAAGCTATTGGAGCTTGCTTCAAAACAGGATAGAGAGCAGGCTGAAAAGTACCTGCAAATTTTGGCAGAAACAGAAAAATTGTCTTTATCAGACTTAGAAGCCCGGGTTTACAACCACCTGCTCAACTTCTTTGAGCTTTACTACCAAAATGGTGACTTTGGGTACAACACCAGGGCGGCCAAAGCCTTCAAGGTCCCCTATGAGGCGGATTATGACGGTTCGGACACCATGTTTCACTGGAAACACAAGGATTCATACTATATTAAGACCGGCAATGGGTTTAACAGGGTCCGCTTTCAAGTAAACGGGGCCTGGATAGAGTTTCGCCTGCAGGGCCGCAGCGCAGACCAGTCAACTGCACGCAACAATGTAAAAGAAAGCGAAGTCAAGCATTATAGGTTGGAGGAAATCCGAAAAATTGAAGAACCGGAATCTGATAGTAGGGACGGGGCGGGCAGTGCATCTTTTATCTGGCAGATTTTGTTTAGCCTGGATGAAAAATCTACCCCCAAGGTAGAAATTTATCAGCAAATTTGGGATACAGTATTTGGAGACGACCGGGATCTGACTGCCTATCTGCATAAGAAACCGGAAAAGAATGAAGATGTCGGTAAGCCGATATTTAAAGATTTGCCGGATTCTTATGACCAGGTCCAGGGTGGTCAATTAAAGGGTATTTCCCAGTTACACTTAAAAGAGGATACCTACTTCAGTGAGCTGGCCAAGCGGGAAGAATTCAAGGAATTGGGGAAAAATGCTTCTGCCCGGGAACAGGCCTTAAGAGAGGACATTGTTGCCTCTGCCCTGATTCAGATAGATCGGCGTTTGAATACCTTTTATGTAGGAAATGATGCTGATTTTTTTATCCATAAGGATCTGCAAGGGTTTTTGAGCAAGGAAAAAGAGCGTTATATTAAAAATGTAATCTTTTCAGACTTAAATGGATTATTGCAGGCAAGTAGGGATACCACTACCTTACAGGTAGCCAGGGCCTTTAATCAGGTGGCTGATCGGATAATCTCCTTTTTGGACACCATTGAGACCTTTCAGAAGAATTTGTTTGAACTGAAGAAAAAGGTGGTAGACTCCCATTACCTTATTTCTGTAGGCAAGGTTCCGGTGGAATTTTATGAGCGTATTTTGGCTGGTAAAGAGCAATTGCTAGAATGGCAAGAGATCTTTCAGGTAAAGGTGCAGTCAGTAAAGGATCTGCAAGAAAATCCTGGTTTGGTTTTGGATACCAGTTTGTATTTCCAATCTGATCCTAATCTCCAAGACGATATCTTAAGCAGCCCTGAGTTTGACAATCTGGATGAGCAAATTGAAGGTCTGCTAATAAATTCTGAAAATTGGCAGGCTCTTAACCTTTTGCAGGAAAAGTATAGAAATAAGGTCCAGTGTATCCACATTGATCCACCTTATAATACCGCCAGCAGTGGATTTTTGTATAAAAATGAATTTAAGCATTCCAGTTGGCTTACGATGATGTATAATAGAATATTTGAAAGTATTTCTTTGCTAACAGAAGAAGGAAATTGTTTATGCCATATAGATGAAAATGAATATGAAAAATTATATCTTATATTTGAAAGTTTTAATTTTTCATATTTATCTTCAATTGTGTGGGATAAAAAAAATCCTATGATGGGAGCAAAGGGGATTGCATTGCAACATGAATATATTATTTGGGGTTCAAAAAAACAGAATGAGTTTTATGCAAAAAATGAGAATATTAAAGAAATACTACTTAATGCAAAAAAGTTTATTGCAAAATTTAATGGAGTAAATTTACAATCAAGAAAGGCTTTTGCAGAATGGGTTAATACAAATAAGAAATTGTCTGGTGGAGAACGTGCTTATCAGTATTTAGAAGATGATGGCAGAGTGTATAGACTTGTAGCAATGACTTGGCCTAATCCTGCTACCCCTCCTGATAAGTTTTTTAGGCCACTTATACATCCAGTTACAGGAAAAACATGTTCAGTTCCAAGTAGGGGGTGGTCTCGTTCTCCTGAAAAAATGCAAGAACTTATTGAAAGGGGGGAGATACATTTTGGCCCTGATGAAAAAACACAACCCCAGAGAAAAATATTTTTAACTGAAGAAACTTCAAAACCGATTTCATCTATTTTGAGCAATGGATACAAAGGTAAAGCTGATATTGAAGCTATTGGTCTAGATTTTGGATATTGTCATCCTGTAACTCTTTACAATGATTGTGTAAACGGTGGTTTGTTAAATAGAAGATATGGAATTGTACTTGATTATTTTGCAGGATCTGGAACTACTGGACATAGTGTTATCAAGATGAATAGTGAAGATGGGGGTAATCGTAAATATATTTTAGTGGAAATGGATGAGTACTTTGATACAATTTTAAAGCCCCGCATAAAAAGGGTCACTTATTCCAGCCACTGGAAAAACGGAGCCCCCCAAAACCAAGACAAGTACCAAACCATAATAAAAGTTCAGACCTTGGAGCAATATGAAGACCTCTTGGACAACTTAAAGACTGAGTGGGACGAAGCCAACCTTCCTGAGCAGGTTCCGGTTCAATATCTTTACATGCCTGAGCAAAACAGCCTTTCCAGTTCTTTAGACCTATCCAGACCTTTTGGCCAAACCATGCGTATTGGCAAGACTCAAGAGACAAAGACCATCGATCTGATGGAGACCTGGTGTTATCTGCAAGGCTATTGGATTAAGTCCAGGCGTATGTTTAGGGGATTTGATCGCAATTATCTGGCGGTAGAGACTACCAGCCACATTCTCATTTTGTTTAGAGATATTGATACTGCTCAGGATGATACGGAAAACATTAAATCTATTTGTACGTCATACAACAATGAGGGAAACCCTTTTAGGATATCCCGTCTGGAGGTCAACTATGACGTGGATATCCGGAAAATCGATTTGCCTGTCTATATAATAACAGGAGAGGATTTTCTTCGGGGAATTTAAATGTAGGGGCAACGGTATTTCGTAGGGGCACGGCGCGCCGTGCTCCTACGGTGAACCGTGCCCCCACAACAACGGTTGAACGATACGGCCAACCGGTATTGGGATCGGTGCCCACGGTGATCCGATCATTTAAATCCGCGGTTACCAAACGGATTAATGAAATACGTCAAACCCCGGGAACCAAATTGTGGCAACGCAATTATTGGGAACATATAATTCGCAATGATGAAGAAATGGAACATATCCGTAATTATATAATCAACAATCCAATCAAATGGGAATTGGATTGTTTTTATCCAAAACGTTAATTATTGCTGTATGGACACGATGGTGTGTTATTGGGGCAACGAACGGATAAATTATGCAATTAAAACTCTATCATCGCCTGTGCAAAAAGTTGCTGGGAGAATTTAACGATGCCCTGCAGGCCGGAGATTCTGAGTATCAGCGTCTGGTGGAGTCTTATGCCGGACCTGCACAAACAGGTCTTGACCAGGAAATCAATCAAAAGATTAGAGGCTGGATAGAATGGTACAACCGCTTGCAAAACAGCCGGTTTTGTCTGCGCTATTATCAGATCCTGGCCCTGTATTTCACAGAACATATGCTCCGCTGTTGGGGTAAGGCACGCCGTGCCCCAAAGGATAACCGTGCCCTGGTCTATTGGATGGCTACAGGCAGTGGCAAGACCTTGCTTATGCACCTGAACATATTGCAGTTCATCGAGCAGATAGGGGGCATTTATGGTTTTGATAACTTGCAGATCATTTTGACTACTCCGGGGGTTAATCTTATCCAGCAGCACGAGCATGAGTTGGGCAAGTTTCTGCAAAAGCTAAACCATATATGTAACAACCGCATCCAATGGATTATTGACACTACTGCTGCGCTAATAAATAAAGAAACAGGTTTTTTCAACCTGCCGGAAAGACACGGACATTATCGTCTGATTTTGGTGGATGAGGGCCATATTGGTCTGGCCGGAGGGACCAAAGAATTGGGGGCTTTTAAAAATTTGCGTCAGGAACTTTTAGAACCTGCTAACAGTTTTTTGTTCGAATATTCAGCTACTTATCACGGAATTGCTGACAGGCATGTCCAGGAATATGAGGAGCAGATTGTCTTTGACTATAATTATTATCGTTTTTTTAAGGATGGATACGGCAAGGACTTTGCAATTCAAAGCATTAAAGACGACCGTTTTGCAGATCCAGGGCGGGAAGAATATAACAATTTTATGGCCACTTTTTCATGCCTAAACAAGAAGATAAAAGATTACAAAGAGCTCTGCCAGACTAAGACACGGATCTGGAGCAAAGGGTCTTTTCCGAATCGGCCCCTACTGGCCTTTATGGGCAACACGGTTGTAGATCCGGCAAAAGAAGGCCAAGAGGACGAGGTCTCAGACATCCGCAAGCTCTTGCGCTTCTTGGCCCTGCTGAGGCAAGAAGAAAGAGAGGGACTGCAGGAGGTCTTTAATGGACAGATAGAGGGTAAGCTGCGCCTGAGCAGAAAGCCTGGGGTACAGGACCTGATCTGGCTTTCCTGGGGTGAAGGCAGTTTTTGGGGGCTAATCAATGTAGGTAATGGCGATAAATTTGTGGCTGATTGCGAAGGACATGAACAGCTAAAAGACAACCAGGGCAATATGTTGCTGGAATTTGCCAAGGCTTCCATTATCCGGGAGGATTACGCATTTGAAAAGATAGATACCATAAAATCTCCTATCAATGTGCTTATCGGCAGCCGCAAGTTTGCTGAGGGCTGGAATTGTTTTCGGGTCTCAGTGATCGGTCTGATCAACCTTGGGGCTGGTAAGGGCAATAAGATTATTCAGATTTTTGGCCGGGGAGTGCGTCTGCATGGTAATAACGGTGACGGCAAACGCCGCTATTTTGAACATATTCAAGATTATAATGAAATTGCTGAAGATCAAAGCCCCAGTACGAGGATAAGGCGGCTGGAGACCTTGAATGTTTATAGTCTTAAGAAATCTTATTTGGAAATATTTTTAAAGGGTTTGGAAGAGGACCTGCCGGTGCAATTCGACTACAACCTCTACCTTGAACCTAGGCCGGTGACTGTGCAAGGGCAAAGTTTGCCTTTTGAGGACTATAGTCCCAAGCTAAAGGCCCCTAAAGTGGGAAAAAAGACTTTTCAGTCCACACTGCGCATTACCTGGAATCAAAACGACACGAATTGGACTTGGGCCTTTTGGGAGCAAGACAAAGAGCAGAGCCAAACCATTAATCATTTTCCAATCAACCTGGACTATCGCCCTAACCAGGAAGCACCTCGCAGGATTGAATACGAGCTTTATTCCTGGCTTGAAGAGCACAGACCTTTTTTGCCTGAAAAACGTCTGCAAAAGCGGATGATTATCTGGCAACAGCAGCAAAATGTCCAATTTTTAGTCAAACAAGATGATGGTCAACCAAGGCAGATTGATATCTACGATCTTTTGACTTGGGTAGAAAAGATCCTTTACCTGGCCAGTCCCTGGGATCGCAGTTTTAAAGCAGTGCTCTTGTTGTTGGAGCAGGTCCAGACAGATGTACTCCACAAGGTCCGCAATATAGTTGTAAACGACATTAATAAAAGAAATTACCGTCTGGATGAAGGCATTGAACAAGCTGGGGAGACAAGGCAAGGAGATTTTGCTCAAAGGCAGGCCCTGCATTTTTACAGTAAAGAAGAGCCAGATTTTGAAGATATTAAGAGGAGGATAGGTAAAGCACTTAATCATAAACAAGAGCAATTACGCCTGGATGCAATGGAACCCAAGGCCAATTTTCATATCTTTGGGCCATTGTTTGATGAAAGGTTAAAACAGGCCCTAAACGATGAAAACTTACTCAACATGCAGGATGCCTCACCTAAGCTGCTCAATATGGGAGAGAGCAAGTTTGTCCGGGACTTGTCTGCATATTTGCATAGACCTGAGGCGCAAGAAACTAGGCATGAGTTCTATCTGATGCGCAACGAGGCCTCCATGCGCTCGGTGGGTATTTATCTGGAGACGGAACTACAAGCCTTTTTTCCAGACTTTGTCCTTTGGATAGTGAATAATGAAACTGCCTGCACTACGATTGCCTTGGTGGACCCAAAGGGACAAACTGGGATCATAGACTATAAGACTTTAAAGACCAATGAGAAGGTCAATATTGCCTGTAACGGTCATTTGGATGAGCTGGCCAAGAGCTTAACCGCCAGGCATAAACGCACATTTAGGGTCTTTTCCTTTATCCTGCTCAGGGATTCCTCTGAATTTGGTTCTTTTAGCGGTCCAGAGCCTAATCAGGAGGAGACGCAATTAATAAGAGAGATGCAGGCTAAGAATGTTCTGCGTTTGGACTGGTCCCAAAAAAAGGAAGACGGTTCTGCTACAGATGGGCTGATAAACGGACAGAGCTATCTGGATATGATGTTTGAAAAAATGGGTATAATTTTTATGTAGGGGCACGGGGTACCCCAATTGATAAATATCATTTAAAGGAAAATAACCATGCGCAGATTTTATTCCTACGGCCCAGTAGACTGTGAAGAGCATTTTTGCGTGCCAAGAAAGGGAT
>CAYUNZ010000100.1:0-5256 GCA_964446205.1 uncultured Desulfohalobiaceae bacterium
TTAAAAACTTATTATTTCCATATCCGGAAATTAGAAATTTCCGGATGGGAACTAAATAGAAAATTAAGAAGGCAGGATAAGTTCCTGCCTTCAGACTTATTTTTATTTATTTGCTATTATTGAGTATTTCAAAAATCACAGCAGGGGTCTTGTCTTTTCCTGTCAATTTTGCATAACCAATGTAAAACTCATTGACAGAAGTATCGCTGGAAGGGAAGACTCCGTAATGCTGAGTTTTTTGATGGAAATACCCCAGGTTGTCCGGTAGAGATGCATGCCGTGAGTCCTCCATTTTTATCCAATTGGCCAATCCATGTTTGACTTTTGAGGATAAACTTTTGACTGGGCAAGATATCCAGGTACCTCCATGAGCGTAAGAGCCAAAAGAATAAGGGGGATAAAAGAAGTTCAGTCTTATCCCTTGGGCGGAATGGGTAAAGACAAAGTTTGTCTCAGCAAGATCTTTATCCAATACCTCTGCATACTGGGCTTTCATGCTGGCAATGGTCTTTATGATCTTTTTTAGCTCTGCTTTAGAGTTTGATTTTTTCTGTGCCGTTTTCTGAGCACTTTTCTCCCAATTGGCCAACAAGTTTTTTTTAAGGGATTTTTTGACTGCCTTCCAGTCAGTAAACAGGTCTTTGATTTTAATTTCTTTTCCGGCAAGGTTATATGTATGACACTGATAGCCATTCATGCCGTGGGCACCACCGGCATAAAGATTGTAGGCTTCAAGGATACTGATAACCTGGTTGCCGATATAAGCGGGATAAACATTTGATTCTGTAAGCAGTTGATGGCCAACGTTTTTGTCCATTATTAGGCTAGTTGCATATGTGCTGTCGTTGAGCCATTTATCAATAACCGGCCTATTGGAATGCAGGATATATAAACAAGAAGGTGAAGCCCGAGAAACTTTTTTGTTTATCTTGTTAAATTTATTAACCATTATATCTTGAGAGGAGGCATAAAAGCGTTTCTTAAGACAATTGTCCGCATTAGTACTACGTACATTAAAGTTCCAATATAAACGTTCTAGGTGATACCAATACCCATTTTCCGAAAAAAAGTACTTGTTGCGGATAAACTGTAACTTTTGACAATTGTCCGGCTGATAATAGGTACCTAAATTGGTCAAATACAGTTCTCCTCCATCAGCAGCAATATTAACAGATGACAGGGTAAGCACACAGATCGCCGTTATTACAAATATCGCTAAACAAGTTGTTATTTGTCTGATAAGGTTTATTTCTTGTTTTTTGAACACTATTTCTCCCTTGAGGGTTATTTGTTATTTCTCATTCGGCTTATGACCACATGGCCTTTGCCGAAGATGGGGTCTACTACCTTTTTTACTACAAATCGAGCAACATTCAATGCAAAGATTTTACCTGGATAAGCCTTTAGGTCCTTTTCCCCGAATTCAGGGTGATAAAGGTGTAAGGTTACAACTGGGCCGCTAAGTGTCTTGCCTTGGTTATTTTTGTATTCATCGTCAAAGATATTTCCAATGCCAATACGCCAATCACCAATCCGACCTACTGTAGTTTCACCGATTTGCAACTGACTGACCATGGTTGATTCTTTTTTGTTTTGATCTGAGATCTCCATGTTTTTGTTCTGACTATTCGAACATACAGTCAGAATAAACATAACCATTAATAACAATAGGATCTGTAAGTATAAAGATAATCTGGCAGAAAAAACAGGCAATTTTTTATCTCCATTATGAGTTAGTTCCCTGAGTTCATCAGGAACTAGTCATCAAAGTCGCTAGTATCAGCGATCTCACAATCAGGTAATGGTGGATCCCAAAGATCCACAGAGTTGTGCCCGCTGGGATAATATCTTTTCCAGGCCGGTTGTTTTTTGGGTCCCTTTTTCTTGGCCCTTCGGTCAAACCAACGTAAGATTAAGACATATATAGCTATGAAAGCAATTATCCCACCGACAACAAGAAGAATCCTTAAGAAACTAAACCAATCATAGTAACTTATACCCAAAAGCGTATTAGCTTCCATCTTCTTTCACTCCTTTTAACTGTGGGTATTAATAAAACACTGTAATGTTCAGACCCAAATTTGAAAGCATAGTCGATCGAAACAAGTAAATCCGGTTGACTATACCTTATCTCGAGATTGTCCATTTTCTAGCCCAAAAAGAGACTATGCCTATCAAAAACCAGGGAATAAAGGCGAAAAAAACGAAGAATGCGATTTGGTATCCAATTATAAAGAAATGCTTATATTGATGCATCATTATGGCAAAGACTGCAGCTGCTGTAACTAATGAAAGCAAAGAGAACAAAAAGGTCTTGAGAAAAACCAACCTCCCGATGTTGGGTCTAAAAAAAAGGACACAAAAACATAACCCACCGATAAAACCGGATAAGCAGCCAAAGCCAATTAGGTAATAGAAATAGTGCCAGCTTTTCCAGATAAACAACGGTTCCATAGAAAACTGGAGCAACCCACTGTAAAAAATAAAGGCTATCAAAAAACCGGTGCCTCCTCCGATTAATGTCGAAATAAGGGCATGGGCAAGTAGACTTAAAATTAACCAGAGTTTTTTGTTCTGCTTTCTTTGTGTCATCAGACCATCTACAACAAACAGATCAATTTAATAGGTCTCCCTTCCCGGAAATGGACTTACCAGCAATGTCTATGTCATTAGGAGAAGTACCTTTTTTTGTTTTAACCTCGAAAACAATCATGGAGTTGTCTTGGCTATCAGCGGCAAGGGCAGGATTTTTAAGATTCAAGCCAGGACCTTTTCCAGCAGTTGGCAGGTGATGACTTTTAACCCTGTTACCATTTGGGGAAAGTAACTGCAAGACAATATTACCATCTGAGTCGGTCTTTGTTGAACCAGGTGATAGTTGTTCATAAGCTAGAAGCAATGAGCCTTTTTCTAGCCTGAAAGCAGAAGGTTTGCCTTCTGTCTTATTACTGATTGCTACTACTGCTGATCGTTTACCCTTGTTCCATAAAGGTTTTCCTTGGCTGGAGAGATGTTGGGCATATAAATCTTTATCACCTTTGCGTTTACCGTCTGGATAAGTGGCTTGAAAGATGATAATAGCTCCGCCATCTCCGTCTGATAGTACAACCGGAGAATGTTCCTGTAGTTTTTCGGATATTGTTAGATTTATAAAATTACTGTTCTTAATCCACAGCAAATCTCCGTTGGAAGCAAGCCTTAGGACAGCTATGTCGCATTTGCCCCGGTTTTTACCAAAAAGAGTATGCAGTTCAAAGGCGACGATAGCCCCTCCAGCTCCATCGGAAATCGCAACCGGATTCCTTTCGGCCAGATTTGTTCCGGTGACAACAATTGGGCGTTGACCTTCCAGCCAAGTCCGTTGTCCAGAAATATCTAGACGTTGGCCAACAAGCTCAGTGTTCCCAGCTTGTTCACCGGTTCTGGGTTCCAACTCATTAACGACGATAAAACCATTGTTGCCGTCTGCAATTACACATGGGTTCTTTTCCAAATGTTTTGTGTTTGACACCGGAACAGAGGCTTGACCTTGTCCCCAAAGTTTTTTGCCCTTTGCAGAGAGGCGCTGAGAAAATACGTCCAGGTCTCCACGATTATTACCTTTCAGGTATTTTCTTTCAAAGACAACGATCAGACCACTTTTACCATCTGAAATCATAACCGGATTTTTTTCGATTGTCCTAGATCCGGCAACAATAACCGAAGTTTTGCCGTTTTCCCAGAGCAGTTTACCCTTAGCTGTGATACGCTGTGCGGCCAGATCCCTGTCACCTCTATATTTGCCTTTATTGTAGATGGCGTCGAAAACTACAAAAGCACCTCCTTCGCCGTCGGCAATCGCCTTTGGTGAACTCTCACGTGCCGGAGCAGTTGCTATCGGTCGGGCCTTTTTCCAGATTGCATGACCCTTTTTAGATATACGTTGAGCATATAGATCAACATCACCTGGAGAGGCTGGATCTTTTACCTCAAATATGACAATAAAGGTATCTGCAAGTGAGGGGACAATCGTTGGGTGCTGCTGAATCAACTCACTGTTTTCGATCCAAAAACAATCCTGATCCAAACTCTTTTTTAGCCTATTCAGAGAAGGTTTGTCAGTTGTTCTTTCGGATTGAATAGAATTTGATGGTCCACAAGCGAGAAAAAGCAAGATAGGGATCAGGTATAGTGGGATAGAAAAGATAAAATATCTGGGCAATCTTGTACTCCTTTTTTTTCATAGGGCTAAACGAATACCATAAAAATAAAATGATTAATATCTCCAGTTTATCTCTTAAAATCAATACATTAATCAGTTCCATTTGTCCAATACTGATTTGACTGATCATATTTTTTATCATCAAGATTTTCAGATGATATTAAATCGAACCGTATTACAAAGCTTCTTTTTCTGTTTATTGCAAGACACTGGGCTCATAAAGGGCTAGCTTTTAGAAAAGTGAAAAGTATTATACAAGATGGAGGAATAAAATATGAAAGCATGTTTGGCCATTATATCGATTTTACTATCTTTTACTATCTTGGTTTTTTTGCTGAACACCGGTTATGCAACAGGTCAGGACCATAAATGGACAATCATTCCATCAAGTAGAGTCGGTACAATTACTCGCCAATCGACCAAAGCAGAGGTTAAGGAGCTTTATGGAGAAAACAACATTACCAGTTGCCCGATTTCAGTCGGGGAAGGGAGGATTAAACAAGGTTTGTGTGTTTTTGGCGGAAAAAAGAATGAATTGCTGATTGAATGGAAAAAAAATGGAACCCCAAAACGAATTACCATATTTGGCATGAATACAGATTGGAAAACCAAGTCCGGTATAACTGTTGGGACTTCTCTTGATAAGGTTGAAGAGGTTAATGGCAAGCCTTTCCTGTTAACCGGCTTTGGATGGGATTATGCAGGCAGAACGGTCTCTTGGGAGGATGGGCTGCTACCCTCAGAGCTCCAGCTTGAGTTCGAACCAAGCACTACCCTTCCCCAGGAAAAGGATAGACAGGTTATGGGAGACCAAAAGATCCGCAGTGATTATACTATTATTCAAAAGAAAGGCTTAAAAGTAGAAACCATGTTTATACGCTGGTAATATAGAAAACCACAAGCCTGTTTTCTTAAGATTCATAAGACTCTGTTGCTTGATCCTTATGTATATTATTAATTGCCTCAATCTTTTTTCTTAGGACGTCACTCGACCCAAGCATCCCAGAATTGACATTTATCCTTAGCTCTATCTTTACTTTAATGTGTTATTTAGC
>CAYUNZ010000100.1:5356-9605 GCA_964446205.1 uncultured Desulfohalobiaceae bacterium
CTTTTACTTTTCCTTTCCTTTGAGGCAGAAACCCAACCGTCATTATTCTGTAATAATTGCCGTTTCAAAAGATGATTTAACCCCTTTAAAAAAGGACTGGATTATGGATATAGTCCGTACATATCCTTATGAAATTACAGAATGGCCTCATGTATGGATTCCTCTTTCAGACGGGACCCGTTTGGCAGCCCGGATCTGGATGCCGGTGAGTGCTGAAAAGGATCCTGTACCGGCGATTTTGGAATACATCCCCTATCGAAAACGGGACCTGATGTCCCTTCGGGATGCCACTATCCATCCCTATTTGGCCGGACACGGCTATGCCTGTTTGCGGGTTGATCTTAGAGGTAGCGGCGATTCCGAGGGCATCCTCCTGGATGAGTATTTGCAGCAGGAGTTGGATGACGGTCTGGAAGTGCTGAGCTGGATAGCAGCTCAGTTTTGGTGTACTGGATCGATCGGTATGATGGGGATCTCCTGGGGGGGGTTCAATTCCTTGCAGATTGCAGCCTTGCGCCCCCCGGAACTTAAGGCGATTATTACCCTTTGCTCTACTGACGACCGCTATTCGGATGATGTCCATCATATGGGAGGGTGTCTTCTGGGAGATAATTTGTCCTGGGCCTCGACAATGTTCGCCTTGAATTCCCTTCCTCCGGATCCCAAACTTGTTGGTGAATCCTGGCGGGAAATGTGGCTAGAAAGGTTGCGTGGAAGCGGACTATGGCTGGAAAAGTGGCTTTCTCATCAAAGCCGCGATCAGTACTGGAAACACGGATCTGTTTGTGAGGACTACTCGGCAATAGTCTGTCCGGTCTTGGCAGTCAGTGGCTGGGCCGACGGCTATTCCAATGCTGTCTTTAGGCTTTTGGCCCATCTACAATGCCCTCGTAAAGGCCTCATTGGTCCCTGGTCCCACAAGTATCCCCATCTGGGTGTGCCAGGTCCAGCCATTGGCTTTTTGCAAGAAAGTATCCGCTGGTGGGATTACTGGCTAAAAAATCTAGAGAATGAAGTTATGGAGGAACCCATACTTCGGGTTTGGATGCAGGACAGTATGCCACCTACCCCCAGCTACACCGTCAGACCTGGAAGATGGGTGGCTGAAGACCAGTGGCCATCAACCAATATTGAAAAACATCAGTATCGCCTGGCTCCCTGGCGCTTAGTACCATGGGGGGACTCCGTGCCGGAGGAACTTATGCATATACAATCCCCTCTTAGCGTAGGACTGTTTGCCGGAAAATGGTGCTCCTATGCCTCAGCTCCGGATTTGCCACATGATCAAAGGGAGGAGGACGGCGGGGCCCTGATCTTTGAAAGCTCTCCTCTGGAGCAAGGCCTGGATATACTCGGTTCACCTGTGCTACATCTTTTTTTATCCTCCAGCCAACCGGTGGCTATGATAGCTGCCAGACTATCAGATGTGGCTCCGGACGATAAAGCCACCAGGGTGACCTATGGGCTGCTCAATCTCACTCACCGAAACAGTCATGAACAGCCTGAACCCCTTGAACCGGGACAGGAATATCAAGTAACGATTCAGCTAAACGACATTGCCCAAAACTTTCCGGCAGGACACCGGTTCCGGATCTCCTTGTCTACTTCCTATTGGCCATTGGCCTGGCCACCTCCGAAACCAGTCCGGCTCAATATTCGATCCGGGATCAGCAGCCTGGAGCTACCCATCCGGCCTTGCCGTATAGAAGATGAAAACCTCAGTCCTTTCGGTCCTCCGGAAGGGTCTCCTCCATTTCGTAAAACATGGATCGGATCCGAACAGCACAATTGGTGGGTCAAACGGGACCTGGCCAGGGATGAATCAATGCTGGAGGTTATTAATGATAACGGTATCTTCCGGATAGAAGCTATAGACATGGAGATTCAGGAAAAGGCCTTTGAATGGTATTCCTTTCAAAACGATGATTTTGAATCGGTTCGGGGAGAAACCTTATGGCATATGTCCCTGAAAAGACAAGATTGGTCTGTGCGCACCGTAACCCGGACCGTATTGACCTCTACGGCCAGTCACTTTCGAATCAGGGCTGATCTGGATGCCTATGAAGAAGGCTTCCGGATATTCTCCAATAATTGGGATACCATCATTGCCAGGGATAATCTGTGAACCCCGGGAGTGAGAGTCAAATGACCAACCTGACTATAATCTTTTTCCTGTCTTTCCTTAGCCTCTTTTGTTGTATAGTCTCTTTGGTCCTAACTGCCCGGCTTTTATCTCTAAGATTTCTCTATTTCCAGCTCTTAGTCTTGCAACACGGCTTTCCGTAGTGCCTCAAGAAGGTGGGATTTTACTCTTTATCTAGTTTTGGACTTAAACGGTTGTCAATATCCATATGGAAAACACCTTTTTCCCTCTTCCTTTAAAGAGGACTACTAGGAATAAGAAAATGAAAAAGAATATCTTTGTTATCGGACTCAATGATTTTAATCTCCCATTATTAAAAGGGATTCAAAATGCGGAAAATTATCAATTCCACCCCCTATTGGCCGGGGAGGATATTTATGAGCCTTCGGTCTACCGGGTTCAAGAGCTTATGGACAAAGCTCGGGGCCAGCTCAAAGGGTTTCCCGGGAAAATCGACGCCATAGTGGGTTATATCGACATGCCGGTTAGTTTGATGGTCCCGGTTTTGTGCCACGAATTTGGCCTCCCCTCGGCTAGTTTGGAGAGTGTCCTGAAATGTCAGCACAAGTATCTGAGTCGTCTGGAGCAAAAACAATGTATTCCCGAGCATATCCCCCAATTTCAACAAATCGATCCATTTGCTCCTAACCCACTGGACAATCTTGAGCTAGACTATCCACTTTGGCTAAAGCCGGTCAAAGCTGCCGGATCTTATCTGGGCTTTCGGATTCACTCCCCGCAGGAGTACAAACAAGCCATTGAGACCATTCGGGGACACCTCAAGCGTATATCCGAACCTTTTAATTATATTCTGACCCAAGACAACCTGCCTGAGGATTTGGCTGTCCTGAATTTTGATCATTGTTTGGCTGAACAGATCATATCCGGCCAGCAGTGCACCCTGGAGGGATATGTTTATCATGGCGAGTTACAAATCTACGGAGTTGTGGATTCTATCCGCCACAGGAACCGTTCCTCCTTTGCCCGCTATGAATATCCTTCCAAGCTACCTCAAAGCCTGATTAAGGAAATGACCTCCATTGCCCAGCGCTTCATCTCCCATATAAAACTGGATAACACCCCTTTTAACGTGGAGTTCTTCTGGGACAGGGGCAAAGACAAAATCTGGCTTTTGGAGGTCAATACCAGGATCTCCCAATCTCATTGTTACTTGTTTGCTATGGTCGATGGATCATCCAACCACGAGATCATGGTCGACATGGGCCTGGGGAGGCAGCCACAGTTTCCTTATCGACAGGGACCCTACCGATACGCAGCCAAAAATTATTACCGGCATTTTGAAGATGCTATAGTGACTAAAGTCCCTGCTCCGCAACTCCTGGACAAAATCCAAAAAGAAGTCAAAGATACCCGGATTTTGCTTCATGTGGACCAAGGTACCAGGCTTGGGCATCTCTTGGAGCAGGACAGCTATAGCTACGATCTGGCCTGGATCTTTGTAGCCGGAAATTCTAGGGCCGAACTTGGGACCAAATATGGACAGGTCGCAAAGGCTATGGGTCTGGAGTTCTCAACTCCCCAAGTCTCTCCAGAGAATATTTGCTCGGATAAGGTCCCACTTCCAACCTTAAATGAACCTGTTCTGCTTCCGGATTTTGATCCGGCTAGTAAATCAGCGGTCATACAGATTTGAGCAGTCACAGCGTCGGTAATCCCTGGCATTGATCCAAATAATGTCAACATCTCTGTCGAAAACAAGGTCTTGGATCTCAAAGGTGAGAAAAGAGAAGGAATCCGGAGAAAAAGGCAATTCTTGGACAGAACGCCGCTATGGTACATTTCATCGGTGTATTCCCTTAGATCAGGAGATCAAGGAGAATGAAATTAAGGCTACATACAAGAATGGTGTTCTGAGAATTAAAGTGCCAAAGGCCGAAGATGCTAGTGGCAGCAAGACAATCCCAATTGAGACTGAACAGAGCTCATAAAGGGGGGGGGTATTATCATCTCTCAAAAGCCCGGCTCTAAAAGACCGGGCTTTTTTTATTTAATTTGACTTTAATTTGTGGGTTCGGCTACCCATTTTTTGTGTGGTGTTGTTTGGTTTGATTTGGGGTGCAGGGTTTTTCTTCGATCACAGACAAT
>CAYUNZ010000101.1:0-6666 GCA_964446205.1 uncultured Desulfohalobiaceae bacterium
GTTGAAACAAAAAATATAACAACCACCCCTTAATCCCCTCCTTTTTAAGGAGGGGCCAGGGGTGGTTATAAAATTCTTTCATTGTTCGTTCTGGGCCGGTTGCACGGCCCATGGACGTTAACATGAGAAGAACGTGGACCGTGAATCGTTGACCGTTGACCGAAGAAAAAAAGAGTCAAGGAATAATTTCTTACCTTATCCATCTTATGGACCGGAGATGTCACTAACATTCAAATCAAATAACCAACCATCCATTAATTGTATATGATTTAGTAGGACATGGTTTTTATAGAAACATTTTCACCGGCCAAAATATGACCAAGACTAATCTTTCCCAGATAAAGGGTCATCTTAATTTCTACTTCATTATCCTCTTCTCAATGATTACAATCTTGTTTGAGGTTGGTATATGTTCTTCAGAGCAAATAACCAAACCCAAAGTAGCAGTGGTTGTTTCCAGAGAGATCAAGCCCTATATGGAGGCAGTGGGAGGCTTGAAAGACATTCTGGACAAAAAGGCCGGGGGAAAATTCAAGATTTTTCCTTTAGAGGAATATAGGGAAAACGATCTTGATCTTTTGGAAAAACAGCTCAATAGCCAAGATTTCAATCTAGCTGTCTCGGTAGGACCTGAAGCAACGAGTTTTCTTTGGTCTGGGAGCAAAAGGCCTGATCTGCTTAGGGTCTTTACCATGGTCTTGAGCCCGGAAAAGATATTGCCCAAACCTGAAAGGGCCTGTGGTATTTCCCTGTCTATACCTATTGATAGGCAATTAAAAGTTATAGCTGAGTCACTGCCATTTATAAATAGGCTTGGACTGCTTTTCAATCCAAAATACAATCTTGATTTTTATCAATTTGCCTTAGGGCAGGCTCAACCATTTGATCTTGAGGTTGTCCCTTTAAAGATAGATTCTCAGAAAGAGATCCCCAAAATTTTGGAAAAGAGTTGGTCCAAAATCGATGGGGTTTGGCTTATACCGGATAGAACGGTCATATCCAAATCTGTGGCTGAATATATTATCAAAGAGGCCCTGTACGAAGAAAAACCGGTTATAGGTTATAACCGGTTTTTTTATGAATCCGGATCAGCTATGGCCTTTGTTTTGGATTATCCGGCTATAGGCCAGCAAACCGGCCAATTGGCCTTAAACAGATTAAAAGATCAACCCTGTGAAGAAATAATCCCTGCTTTTCAGATCAAGATTAATTCTAATGTTCTGGAAAATATGGGATATAAACCTTGATTAAAGTTTAAGACTATGCCTAGACCGGGTATTCACTTCCGTTTGATGTTTTCAGCCTTTTTGTTGTTTTTGATTGCCTTTGCTATTATTGGTTACTTAGGGGCTGGAATGGTACAAAGATTTGTCTTGACCAGGTTTCAGGAAAGGAATGACTTTTTGACCGAATATCTGGCTGCCAATGCAGAACTGGGTATCTTGATCGAGAACAAAAGTGCTTTGAAAAAACTGGCCCAAAATTTGGCTGAAGAAAAGGATGTGGCCAAGATAGAGATATTTGATAAGCAGGGGGATATATTAGCCCTGGTGGACAAAGAGAGCCAAGGCCCGTATATGATCTCCAAGTCCCCTGTGTATTCTGAAAAGATTGTCCAGGACAGAAGGGAATTTTCTTCAGGGCCAGAAGGAACAAGGGCTAATTTGGTGGGCAAGGTACAAATCACATACAGCCTACAAGAAATTAACAGCCTGATGCATTCATTGTATTGGAAGTTGGTTGTTTTAGCTGTGGGAGTTGTTCTGTCCTCCTTGATTGTTTTTTATGTCATTTCCAGATCCTTGGTTGTCCCGATATCCAGACTTGCCCAAACAGCCAGGAAAGTGGCAGTGGGGGAAAGAGAGCACAGGGCTCAACCAGGTAAGGTACCGGAAACAAAAGATATGGCCGTTGCCTTTAATACAATGCTTGATTCTCTGGAATGGAGTAGTAAGGCCCTGGAAGAGGCCTATCAAGAGATGATGCAGCAAAAGACAATGGCTGAGCTGGGTAGGTTCTCCATGATCATTGCCCACGAGGTCAAGAATCCGTTGGGTATAATCAAGAGCTCTTTTGATATCTTGAAGAAAGACCTGGAGATAGCTCAGGGCAACACCATGGTTGAATATATTGAGGATGAGATTTTGCGTCTGAATAGGCTTATAGAAGAGTTTTTGAACTTCTCTAGGCCTGCTAAAGCCGACTTTCAACCGACTGAAGTAAATGGTGCTGTTAATGATTGGGTCCTTCGTTTTGAGATTCAGTTGAATGAGACTGATCTAAGGATAAATAATCAAATATCCGGGGAAAAGCTTTATATAAATATTGATGCTGATCTCTTATGTAGGGCCTTCAATAATTTATTGAAAAATGCCATGCAGGTAAGTGAAGAAAGGGGTGTGATAATGGTAAGCACCAGTACAAGGGAAAACTTTTGGGTCCTGGCTGTCCATGATAACGGTCCAGGTGTTGATGATGAGCTTAAAGAAAAGATATTTGAGCCTTTTTTTACTACCAAAGCCAAAGGAACCGGACTGGGATTGTCCTTTGTACAGCAGGTTGTTCATGTGCATAAAGGCAGAATAACTATACAAAATTCAGCCGATCAAGGGGCAATATTTACAATTAGCCTGCCTTTGGATTAGATTTATTTGCACAGGAAATCATCTGATAGAATTGTAAGAAGGTTGGAGCTGGGTAAATATAAAAAGCCTATAAACATTCCCTGTTTAAGAGGATAGATATGGCAAGGATCCTTGTAGTTGACGACGAAGAGAGGATGCGGCACTTATTATCCATTCTTTTGGAGAGAAAAGGGCATACAGTTGAACAGGCCGGTGATGGTCAAGAGGCCTTAAAAAAGATCTTGTATCAGGGTTATGACCTGACAATAGCTGATGTCAAGATGCCCAAAATGGACGGACATCAACTCTTAAAGGAGATACAGGCCAATAATATAGAGTGTCCGGTTATTTTTATTACAGCTTTTGCCTCAGTTGATGCTGCAGTTCAGGCCATGCAGGAAGGTGTGGTTGATTATATCTCCAAGCCATTTGAAGAGGACCGCATCCTGTTCACTGTGGAAAGGACCCTGAACTTATCCAAGATAATGGCTGAAAATCGGGATTTGAGGCAAGAATTAAAGCAGGTCACCGGCGAGGAGAATATTATATATGAATCTTCGAAAATGACCGAGGTGATTGAATTGGCCTCTCAGGTTGCGGTTGAGGATTCAGCGGTCATGCTCTATGGTGAATCAGGTACGGGCAAGGATATTCTGGCCAGGTTCATTCATAGGTTAAGCGACCGCAATAAAGGACGTTTTGTTCCTGTAAACTGTGCGGCTATACCCCAAGGGTTAGTGGAATCGGAATTGTTTGGCCATGAAAAAGGTGCTTTTACCGGAGCAGACAAAAGGTCTATCGGTAAATTCGAGACTGCCTCAGATGGGACCTTGTTTATGGATGAAGTCGGTGACCTTCCTCTAGAGGCCCAGGCCAAACTGCTTCGGGTACTTCAGGACAAGAAGATACAAAGGGTAGGTGGGACTAAGGAAATACCTGTCAATGTCCGAATCATCTGTGCTACCAATCAAGACCTGGAGGAACTGGTCAAATCAGGCAAGTTCCGCTCAGACCTCTTTTATCGAATCAATGTCTTTCCGCTTGAACTTCCTCCTTTAAGAGAGAGGAAGGAGGACATTCCCCCTTTGTCTGAGTACTTTGTCAGGTGTTTAAACAAAGGGACATCTATAAAAATAACAGAGCAGGCTATGCAGATTTTAAAAAGATATCCCTGGCCGGGAAATGTCCGTGAACTGAACAATGTTTTGGAGAGGGCCTGTATTCTGGCTCGAAAATCAGGTCTAATTACACATGAAACCCTTTCCTTCCTTAAACCAGCGGTTCAACTGACCGATAATACAAATCATTACAAGCTGCCTGATGAAGGTATTTTTCTGGAGAATATGGAGATGGATCTGGTCCAACAGGCCCTGGAAAAAGCTGACCAGAACCAGAGCGCAGCAGCCAGACTCCTTGGTTTGACCAGGTCTAAGTTCAGGGTCTTACATAAGGAGTTTTTAAAAAATAAGCACAAAGGGTCAATTTAGAGAAAATCATTAAATGGATTGAAAAACCAAAAAGATCATACATGTCAACTTATTCCCGGTTTTTTCATATTTTTATATTTTTGCTTTTATTTTGTAGTATTTCACAAAATTTGAGCTTTGCTCTTGAGAAAAAACAGGCTTTAAAAAAGGATGATACCATGCTCCTTTTTGTAGGGGAACAGGTTGATATTCTATCTATCGCCTCCAGAAGAGAGGAAAGTGCTTCTAAGGCTCCGGCAGTAGCACAGGTTATATCTAGAGATGATTTTCAGGACCATGGACTACAGACCTTGAGCCAAGTCCTGGAAAGGACACCTGGATTTTATATGGCCCAAAAGGAATGGGGGAGTCTTCCCTATTTACGAGGTATGCCCAACTCGGTACTGTTTCTTTATGATACTGTACCAATTGTCTCTGATACCAGAAAATCGCTACATCAACTGGATCATGATCTATCCCTGGCTCCAGTCAAAAAGATTGAGATTATTAGAGGTCCCTCCTCCGTATTGTGGGGTCCGGATGCTTTTGGGGGAGTGGTTAATGTAGTCCCCTTGACAGGAGGAGATATTGATGGACTCGAAACAGGCCTGATGGGCGGGGCAGGTGATGTAGAAAAGGGCGGGTTTTATCTAAATATGGGCAAAAAGATGCCTTACTGGGATGGTTTTTTGTCTTTGAGCGGGTCCCGGATTGATGAAGACGACCATAAGGCCAATCTAGTACATTTTTTCGGCAATAACGGCAACAGGCCTGTTCCTCCCGATGATAGACTGGGTTCCGCCTCCATTGGACAGTCCCATTTTGTAGAGGCATATGGGAAGCTTGCCTATAGGGATTGGTTAACCATATCAGGTCGCTTTTCTGATAATGAAAAACCATATAGTATTGAGGGGCCAAACAAAGAATTTTTGTGGGAAGAGAGCAGGAGTATGCCTTTTAGCTATCTCAAAGCCGAGGCTAGCCGAAAAATCGATCCTGATACAGCTCTTCGTTTTACCGGATATTACAGCAATCTCAGGCCAGAGTTTGAGATTATAGACAAGACTTTAGATCAGCAAGAACAGACTGCTTATGGAGAGTTGATTTTTGATCAAACCTTTTTTACCGGACAAGGACTTTTTACAGGTGGGGTCTCATATCGCAAAAAGGACATTAAGGATGCCCCTGTCTGGGACAGCTTTATGCCTGATTTTCTTGAGCCGGAGAATGAATTTTTTTTACCTCTTGTTGATTTGGAGGATTATGAAGCCGATCTGTGGTCTGTCTTTGGTCAGTATACCCATAAATTTAAAAATATTGACTTCATTGTCGGTTTTCGTGGGGACTTACATGATCCATACGAGGATCAGGTCAGCTTTAACACCGGCATAGTCTGGCACCCGAACAGTAAATGGCAGACCAAATTCTTATATGGTACTGCCTACAGGACCCCCTTTGCCCGTCAGATACAGGAGGAGGAACATCCGGATTTGGAAAAGATAGAGACCTTTACAGCCCAATTTTCCTGGATGCCTGATAAAGATCTCAATTTGTCGCTAACAGGTTTTTGGAATCAACTGGAGGATCATGTTATTGGTGATCCTTATGCTGGTTTGTCTGAACCGAACAATCAAGATATTTACGGTCTGGAGATGAAAGGCTCATATTCTCCGCTTAATAATATCCGTTTGAAAGCAGATTTGACTTTGCTTGACAATAATGGTCCTGATGAACATTTCAGATTCGAGGAGTCCTCTATTGTCCACCCTGACGGTACTGTAGAGACAAAATATTCTGATTTCTCGATGCCTTTCAACGAAGGACCGGACACCATGTTTAATTTTACTGCTGATTGGTGGCCCAAGGAAAACATTATGGCCAGCCTCTTTTTGCGATATATATCTTCAAGAAAACTTATTTATCCAAAAGAAGAAGTTATTGAGTCTGCGTCAGATGTCTGGCGTTTGGATGCCAGTTTTACCTTCAAGGATATAGTTAAGGAGGGTCTTGATCTGAATCTCTACTTTCAAAATCTTCTGGACAAAGACTACCATACACCAGGTACATACAGCATGATAGAAGGGGATTCTTTTCAGGCAAACCTGGAGTTGCGTTATCATTTTTGAAAGACAAAAAGCCTAATGGTTGTAACTGATGAAAAGTTATCTGCAAGCACCTAGATTACTAAATCTCTATACAATATTGATTATTGCCCTTGTGGCCACAGCCATTTACAGCAATACCTTTCAGTCGCCTTTTGTTTTCGACGATTTGACCAGTATTGTCAGGAACTCGAAAATCAAGGATCTATCTAATTTTTTCACCTGGCAATCAATTACCTATCCCAGAGTCTTGGTTGATTTTACCTTTGCCCTTAATTATCACTTTGGCCAGTTGAATGTCTTTGGCTATCACCTGATCAATCTCTTAATCCATATTTTAAACGGTATTCTAGTCTATTTTCTCTCCTTGAACATCTTCAGCATTCTGTTACCATCTTCCCAATCCGTAATCCCCAATCCGCAATCCGCAATCCCCAATCCCCAATCCGCAATTCGCAATTCGCAATCCGCAAT
>CAYUNZ010000101.1:6766-9578 GCA_964446205.1 uncultured Desulfohalobiaceae bacterium
CGCAATCCGCAATCCCCAATCCCCAATCCGCAATTCGCAATTCGCAATCCGCAATTTCTCTCTCTTTTTTCACCGCCCTAATTTTCGTTACCCATCCCCTACAGACCCAGGCTGTCACCTATATCGCCCAGCGCTATACCTCCATGGCGGCCATGTTCTACATAGCCTCAGTCCTTTTTTACATCCTGGGCAGAAGACTGCAAAGATATATCTTTGCTGGAGAAATGGATATTGACCAGGGTCGTCAATCGGCCAAAAGCTATCTGGCATGGATCTTCTTTGGTCTGACCGGGCTGTGCGCTTTGCTGGCTTTTTTGAGTAAGCAGAACACCGTCAGCCTGCCCGGGGCCATCTTGTTGGTCGAGTATATCCTTTTTGATAAGACCTGGGAGGGGTGGAAAAAGAAACTGAAATGGCTGGTCCCAATATGCATTGCTTGTGTCTTGTTTATCACTTATGTGGTTCTTTTAAAGGGGAATTTAGATTTTGGCAATCTCCTGGAGGATGTTTCTTCAAAAACCAGGGATATAAGCAGTATCACCCGCTGGGAATACCTGTGCACCCAGTTCAATGTCCTGGTTATCTATATCAGGCTATTGTTCTTGCCTCTAGGTCAAAATTTTGACTATTTATATCCTTTTAAGGATGGCTTTTTTGATGGCTTGACCCCACTTGCCTTTATCTTTTTGCTGTCTCTGTTGTCTATAGGCATATGGCAAAGAAAGAAGCGTCCCATTGTCCTGTTTTCGATACTTTGGTTTTTCATCACCCTATCTGTGGAGTCCGGTATTGTCCCCATAAGAGACGCCTTGTTTGAACATAGGCTATATTTAGCCATGCCTGGTTTGGCGATCTTTGTTTCTTATATCATTTTTAGACTGCTAGGTAAAAAACGTGTTGTGGTAACTTCCTTGTCCTGTCTGGCAATCCTCTCTCTGGGCATGACTTCCTATTTAAGGAATAATGTCTGGCAAAGCAATTTAACCCTGTGGCAGGATGTTGTCTCCAAGAGCCCGCATAATCAAAGGGCCCATTACAACCTGGGCAATGCCTGGAAACGTAATAATAAACTGGATAAGGCCATCTCTGAGTATCTTAGAGCAATCAGATTAAAGCCTCAGTATGCCAAGGCGCATTTGAATCTGGGGATTGTCTATCATAAAAAAGGTCAGTATAAAAAGGCCAAACAGCATTTCCAGTCAGCTTTAAAGACCAGACCTAAATATTTGCAAGCCAGGGTAAACTTGGCTTTGAGCCTGATGAAATTGGGCAGGTTGCAGGAGGCGCTTAGGCATTTACAGCGAGCCCTGAAAGAAGATCCTGACAATATAGATGCCCTTTATAATTATGCGGTCATAACTGAACAGCAGGGCCAAAAAGGCCAAGCTGTAAAATTTTATAAAAAGGTTTTGAAAAATAAAGCTGATCATACAGATGCAAGGTATAATTTAGCCAATTTGCTTGCCAAGACTGGAGAAGTACGTAAAGCTGTAAATCATTATGAAAAAGTACTGAGTTATCGGTCTAAAGACTATAAGACTCACTATAATCTTGGCAATGCCCTGTTTCAATTAAAAAGGATTGGCAAGGCAAAGAGGCATTATGAACAGGCTTTAAAAATAAATCCGGATTTTGCCTTACCTCACTACAGTCTGGGGACTATATATTTTAGGACAAATGAGTTCAAAGAGGCTACAAAACATTTCCAGTCCCTTAAAAAGATAAGGCCTGATTTTGAACAGGCAGATTTCTTTCTGGGGATTATGAAGGCACAAAAAGGTGAATTAGGACAGGCCAAGACTTATTTGAAAAAGGCACTAAATATCAACCCTGGTTATGTGGCTGCACATGTCAACCTAGGATTGGTTTTAGCCAGGTTGGGTCAATTTCGTCAGGCCCAGAGGCATTTTTTGACTGCTCTGCAAATAGACCCAAACAATGTCAGGGCCCGAAAATACCTTAGAAAACTTAACCAAAAGATCCAAGAAGAAAGATAAGGTAATAGATATTTGGACTACCTGATCAAGCAGCTAAATATCAGGTTGGCTAAATATGACCAATAGGTGGTCGAATCAAACCTATAAGTTGAACTTATCACCCTTATGACAAAATGATAAAAAACAAAAAGGCTGAGAGATCTAAAAAATGAGACTTGCTCTTTGGTTTAGGATTTGGAATTAGAATTGCACTATTTGTATCTATGGAAAAACAGTATAAAAAAGTTATTTTCTTTTTAGCCATTATATATGCATTTCTGCCTATATATACAGCCTCTGCAAGTCAGGATTTAACCAAGAACGAGCAGTTCTTTTTTGATTTAATAAATATGACCAGAGAAAAGCCTTTGGATGTGGTCGAAGCCTTTGGTATGGATAAAAAGAAGGTTTTGGAAGACAATCCAAAATTAAGGAAAATACTTAAAGATGGCTTGCCTCCACTGCTCATTAATAATAAGCTGCAAAAAGCAAGTGCTAAACACAGTCTGGATATGTTGGAAAATAGCTACCTTTCTCACGAATCCTTGGACGGAAGGACGGTCCAGGATCGGATCGAAGAAAGTGGTTATGATGCTTTGATCTGCGCTGAGCGCTTAAATATGACTACATTCAGGAATTTCATCCCCTCTGAAACAGCCTTGCTAAATATGTTTGAAAGCATGTTTAAAGACGAACTTGATCCAACATTTGCCGGTGATCGATGTATATTAAACCCGTGGTTTAAGGAAGCCGGAGTCGGTTTGGCCAGCGGAAAATTTGATATCCAGGGAAAGAGCAGGAATGCCTATATAATTAATGTTGACTTTGCTTTGTCA
>CAYUNZ010000102.1:0-9450 GCA_964446205.1 uncultured Desulfohalobiaceae bacterium
AGTCAAACACTGTAATGTAAGAGTAATTGTTTAGCTACTTAGACCCCATCTGGAAATCTTGTATTAGTTTTCATTCGGAAACCAAGACAGGTATGCATGATTCTTACTTTCTTTGGTCAACGTTATTTTCAGGCTATGTCTGTAGAGAATCTTAAGTGTTTTAAGGTGGATAACCCACTTGATCAAGAGATGGCAGGTAGTGGGATTCAATAAGGTGATGGACCAAATCCTCCACATCTCTAGCCACAAAATTTGCCCCAGCCTGTATAAGCCCTTTTCTTCCTGAAGCATCAGTAGCCAGACCAGCACTATAAACTTTGGCTTTATTCGCGGTTTGAATATCAATTTTATTATCCCCGACCATTAATACCCTGGAGGAAGAAACGCCCAGCATTTTAATAGCACTAATCAAATGTTCAGGATGTGGTTTAATACGGACAACATCCTCCCGAGGCAAAAAAACTTGACAATACTCCCATAGATCAGGAAAGATAATTTTCACTCCAGGAGTACAATTTCTGGTAATTATCCCGGTTTGAATACCAACCTTTTTGAGTGAACCCAGAATTGACCTTGTCATCGGGAAAAGCATCCCTTTTCCAGCTGCTTTTATTTCCACAGCTGTCAATAAAAGCCTAACCCGGCTTTTAAATTCCAAGACAGAGTCCGGAGAATATATCTGAAGCTCCTGAGCCAAATCCTCAACCCATTCCAGGACAGGAAGATTGTTTGGTACAATCTCACTATCCAAAAAACCACTGGCTAAAGCAGCAACCTTTCGCTTCAAAAGATCAAAATTGATCCGGCATTCGGCAAGAGTCCCGTCAAAATCAAAAATAATTGCATGAAACTGAAACATAACTTCCTAAACTTGTTAAAATTATCTATCTGAATAACTAACGATATCCCGCTCAATAGATTAAAATTTCTTCTAAACCTTGACAAGGACAATTTGCATAGGCTAACTCAAAGACAAATTCTTTAGGCCAAAGATATATATCTGTAGAAAATTTAAAACAATTTTAAGGAATAAAATTTATGGCCACAGAAAATCAGATCACCATAAACGGACAAACCTATCCATTCGAGACTGGTGAAACAATCCTGGAGGTAGCTCAAAGGAACAACATCTATATTCCGACCCTGTGCTATCTAAAAGGGGCATCTCCAACAGGGGCCTGCCGGATCTGCGTAGTCGAGGTGGAAGGAGCCAGGAACCTTGTAGCCTCATGTGCTGCACCGGCCGGCAACAATATGGTCGTTTACACCGAATCGGAAAAGGTTATTGAGTCGCGTAAAATGACTCTTCAGCTCCTTCTTTCCTCCGGACATCACCAATGTCTTCTATGTCCGGCTGCTGGAGAATGTACCTTACAGGATCTGGCCTACCGCTATCAAGTCTCTGGTGAAGAGTTCCCAGAAAGAAAAACCTACCACGACATGGAAGCAGTCAATCCATTCATCTTGCGTGACTTCTCCAAATGTATCCTTTGCGGACGCTGCGTCCAGGCCTGTCAAGACATCCAGGTCAACAATGCCATCAGCTATGGTTACCGGGGAATCACCAGCAAGATAGTCACTGCCGGGGACAGGCCGCTAAAAGACTCGGACTGTGTCTTTTGCGGCGAGTGCATTCAGGCCTGCCCGACAGGGGCCTTGCTCCCTATAGATGCCAGATTCAGACCCAGGACCTGGGAGACGGAAAAGGTCAAGACTACCTGTGCCTATTGCGGTGTCGGTTGCCAGATGCATCTGCATGTCAAGGACAATCAGGTCCACAGGGTGACCGGGGTCGAGGATGTCCCGCCCAATTATGGCAGCCTGTGTGTCAAGGGCAGGTTTGGATTCGAGTTTATCAACTCACCTGACAGGCTCACCCAACCATTGATTAAAGAAAACGGCAAGTTCAGGGAGGCTTCCTGGGATGAGGCCCTGAAAAGAGTCAGCAACAATTTCCAAAAGATTAAAAATGATAGTGGTGCCGACAGCTTAGGGGTTTTGACCTCAGCCAGGATAACCAACGAAGAGAACTATCTTATCCAGAAATTTACCCGGGCCGTGCTAGGTACCAATAACATCGATCATTGCGCCCGTCTCTGACACTCCTCTACAGTGGCCGGTCTGGCCGCAGTATTTGGCAGCGGGGCAATGACCAACAGCATTGCCGATATTGAAAAGGCAGATGTAATCCTGGTGACGGGCTCCAACACCACTGAAAATCATCCGGTTTTGGCCTCATACATCAAAAGGGCGGTAAAGCACAAGCAGGCCAAACTTATAGTCATTGATCCCAGAAGGATTGAACTGACCAAATTCGCCGACAGTTGGCTCAGACCACAATTGGGTAGTGATGTTGCCTGGATCAATGGCTTGATGCATATCATCATCAAGGAAGGCCTCTATGATCATGAATTTGTCCATAACAGGACAGCCAATTTTGAAGATCTGAAAAAGACAGTTGAAAAATACACACCGGAATACGTCCAGGACATCACCGGTATCCCGGCTGAAATGATCCAGGAGACAGCCAGGCTCTATGCTAGGGCCGATTCAGGCTCTATATTATACACAATGGGCATAACCCAGCACATAAGCGGAACAGACAATGTCAAGTCACTGGCCAATCTGGCCATGCTTTGCGGCAATCTCGGGATAGAAGGGGGAGGGGTCAATCCTTTGCGGGGACAAAATAATGTCCAGGGGGCCTGCGACCTTGGTGGATTGCCCAATGTCTATTCAGCCTACCAAAAGGTTACAGATCCTAAAATCAGAAATAAAATGGCCCAATCTTGGCAGGTCGACAACTTGCCGGACAAAGTCGGTCTTCAACTAACAGAAATGTTGCCTCAAGCCGAGGAAGGGAAAATAAAATCCCTTTATATTATAGGAGAAAACCCGGGCATATCTGACCCTGACTCCGGTCACGTCAAAAAAGCCTTGCAAAACCTTGATTTTCTGGTTGTTCAGGACATCTTTATGACCGAAACAGCCCAAATGGCCGATGTAGTCTTGCCATCAGCCTGTTTTGCTGAAAAAGAGGGCACATTCACCAACACAGAACGAAGGGTGCAAAGGGTACGCAAGGCAGTCAACCCACCGGGACAGGCAAAAACAGATTTGGATATAATCCAATCTCTATCCGAAAGAATGGGATATCCCATGCCTTATGCCGATGCTGAGGAGGTCATGCAGGAAATCGCCCAGGTGACTCCTTCTTATGCCGGGATTAGTTATGAACGAATTGAAGACAAAGGCATTCATTGGCCCTGCCCAGATTCAAAACATCCCGGCACGCCTATCCTGCATTGCCAACAATTCAGTTGTGGTCTCGGCCAATTTCAGGCCATTGATTATATTCCTCCGGCCGAAGTACCCGATCAGGAATATCCTTTCTGGCTGACTACAGGCCGGGTCCTGTATCACTACCACACCAGTACAATGACCGGTAAAGTTGAGGGTTTAAATACATTAGCCCCTGAAAACTTCATCGAAATCTCACCTCATGACGCAGCCAAGTTGGAACTTGAGAATGAAGGTTTAGCTCAAATTATTTCCAGGCGAGGCTCTATTCAGGCCCAGGTCAAAATCTCTCCTGTAGCGGTTCCAGGGACTGTCTTTATTCCCTTCCATTATGCCAAATCCGCAGCCAACGTCTTGACCAATACGGCCTTTGATCCTACCGCCGGGATCCCGGAATTTAAGGTATGTTCAGTCAAGTTATCCAAGAAATTATAATCCTTAGTCTTTATGGGAGAATTAAATATGGAGACATACTTTCAACCTGAGCATGATGACATCTCGGCTGAGATGTGGACAAGAATTCAATCCACCATTGAATCTTATCGTTCTACCCCCGGTTCTGTTATTCCGGTTCTCAGAGAGTGTCAGGATATAGTCGGTTATCTTCCGGTTCCGCTTTTGGACTATATTGGCCAGGAACTAAACCTGCCCAAAAGTGACGTCTTTGGAGTCGCCTCTTTTTATTCACTCTTTTCCCTAAATCCCAAAGGACGTCATATGATTAAGGTCTGCAAAGGCACAGCTTGCTTTGTCAAGGGGATAAAAGAAGTGATCAATCGTATTCAACACGAATATGACTTAAGTGAAGGTGAAACAACCCCGGATCGGCGATTCTCTCTTGAAGCAGTCAGATGCCTCGGAGCCTGCGGGCTGGCCCCGGTAATGGTCGTTGATCAGGACACCCACGGTTACCTAACACCTGACAAAGTGCGTGAGATATTAGATAGTTATGAATAGACTTCTTTAACGGACAAATTGCTTCAATTAATTGGCTATCTTAAGATTTAATACATAAAAAAACCATTTTATGATAGTAGAAAATATATCATTTGGCTCAAACCAAGGAGCACAGCAAATGGCAAGAATAACGGGTAAGGAAGACTTACTGAGGGTAAGAGAGGAGACTTCCAAGAAGATTTCACCTCAAACCTCAGATTTTAATACCAAAATTTTGGTCCATATGGGCACTTGCGGGATAGCTGCCGGGGCCAAGGAAGTTATGGAGGCACTTCAAGAGGAATTGAGACAGACAGAGGCAAAGGATATTCAGGTTGTAGCCTCCGGTTGTGCTGGTATGTGCAGCAGCGAACCAAACGTGACCATTGAACGAAAAGGTGAACCCGGTATCATGTATCAATATGTGAATAGAGACAAGATGCATCAGATTTTCAAAAGACATGTAATCTTGGGCGAGATTCAAACAGAATTTGCATTATCCAAAATAAGCGAGTAAAAGCAATGGATACAGTACAAAAGCAAATCAAGATATGTAATGGTCCCCGCTGTAAGGAAAAAGGAAGCCATGAAATCCTGGAGGCTCTGAAAAAGGAAATAAAAGAGCAGGGAGTTGAAAACAAAGTAACAATCAATGAAATAACATCCGAGGATGAATGTCCCGGTTACTGTGCTTTAGCTCCGACTATGATCGTTGAGCCGGAAGGGATCATCTATAAGAACCTAAAAGCCAAAAATATATCCTCCATCGTATCCGAACATATTGTCAAAGATACCCCTGTCAAGAAATTCCAATTTCTCCCCAAGTCGATTGACCAGGTCCCAGCAGAAAGCGAGGTCCCCTTTTTTGAACCGCAGCTCTTCTGGGCAATGCGTAATAGGGGACGCATCGATCCTGAATCAATAGATGAATATATCGCCAAGGATGGATACTTCGCTGCTGAGAAGGCCCTTAACCAACTCAATTCCGAAGAGATCATTGAAGAAATGAAAAAATCCGGTCTAAGAGGCCGGGGAGGAGCCGGGTTTCCGACTCATCTAAAGTGGCAGTTCGCCTTTCAGGCTGAAGGGGATACCAAATTTGTCCTGTGCAATGCTGACGAAGGTGATCCTGGTGCATTTATGGATCGAAGCATACTGGAGGCAGACCCGCATGCAGTCCTGGAGGGTATGATCATTGCAGCCAAAGCCATCAATGCCAATAAAGGATATATTTATTGCCGAACAGAATATCCTCTGGCAATAAGGAGATTACAATTAGCAATTCAAAGTGCCAAGGAATACGGTTTGCTTGGGGACAATATCCTTAATTCAGGATTCAATTTTGACCTGGAGATTTATCAGGGTGCCGGAGCCTTTGTCTGCGGAGAAGAAACAGCCCTTATGCGTTCCATTGAGGGGAAAAGGGGTATGCCCAGACCGCGCCCTCCTTTCCCGGCCCATAAAGGACTCTGGGAAAAGCCGACCATTCTCAATAATGTCGAAACCTTTTCCAATGTCCCTCAAATCATATTCAAAGGCGGGGAGTGGTATTCAAGCGTAGGCACCGAAAAGAGTAAAGGGACCAAGGTCTTTGCCCTGTCAGGAGATATCAAGAATATCGGACTGGTCGAAGTACCAATGGGTACACCTCTTAGGACAATAATCTATGATATTGGCGGCGGTATCCCTAACAAAAAGGAATTCAAGGCCGTTCAGCTAGGAGGCCCGTCAGGAGGCTGTGTCTCTGAAGAATACCTCGATTTGCCGGTAGACTATGAGGCAATAGCCCAGGCTGGAGCAATAATGGGTTCAGGCGGCATGATCGTTATGGACGAATCAACCTGTATGGTTGATATGGCCCGTTTTTTCATGGACTTTGTCCAGGACGAATCCTGCGGTAAATGTACCCCTTGTCGGGAAGGGACAAAACGCATCCTGGAAATACTTGACAGGATCAAAGAGGGCGATGGCCAACCCGAAGACTTGCAAAGATTAGAAGAGATTGGTCATTATGTCCAGGAAACTTCCCTATGCGGTCTTGGTCAAACTGCTCCAAACCCTGTCCTTTCAACCTTAAAATACTTCCGAGAGGAATATGAGGCCCATATCTATGACAAGACCTGTCCGGCCAAAAAATGTATTGCTCTGTTGAAATTCGAAATCGATCCCGAAAAATGTACAAGTTGCGGTATGTGCTACAAACATTGTCCTGTAGGGGCCATCTCCTGGCAAAAGAAAGAACCGGCGGTTATTGACAAAGATAAATGCATCAAGTGCATGACCTGCTTTGAAAAATGCATGTTTGATGCCATCTATTAAATTATTATCCTGCTTTTAGTTGTTTCTCTCCAAGCCCTGTAATATATCCCCAATTTTGTCATGATAAAGTTGGGGATATTTTTTTGTAGTTTGCTTAATCGGAAACATAATGATTATATTGAGTTGACAGACAAGATTACCCACTATAAATCTATTTTAAAATAGTTTAGAAAAAAACCTTACCTGACTATAAGAGGAATGGATTATGCAGAGCAAAACCATTGCCACTATTGGACCAAGCTGTATGGACCATGAGACTTTAAAATCCATGGTCAACTATGGAGTCAGAATATTCAGACTTAATTTTTCCCATGCAGAGGCCAAAGACTTTCAATCCGTTGTCAAAGATATTCGCAATCTTGAAAAGGAACTCCAGGTGCCCTTAACTATTATGGGCGACTTGAGCGGCCCTAAGATTCGAATTGGTGCCCTGGAAAATGCCCCGGTTCAAATAACAGCCAAAGACCAGATCTATCTTGGCCTTCCCGAGTTTGGATCTTGTTGCCAGGACAAACTATTTATGGGGCTAGATTCCCCTGAAGCCTTAAATGGCCTCCTGCCTGAAATGGATGTCACAATAAGTGACGGCATACCTGGTTTCAAAGTCCTTTCAGTCTTGAAGGAAAATCAGCTCTTCCTCCTAGAGGCCCAAAACGGAGGAATTTTGTCTTCCCATAAGGGTATTACATTTCCGGGAAAAACAATCCAGTTACCCGCCTTGACAGATAAAGACAAGGTCAATCTTCATAACGGTCTTGATATCGGTCTTGATTGCTTTGCCATGTCCTTTGTTCAAAACAAAAACGATATTATTGATCTAAAAAAAGAGCTCAAAAATAGAAAGCATTGGGTTCCAATAATAGCCAAACTGGAGAGAGCCAATGCCTATGAGAACATGGACCAGATTCTAAGCGAGGCTGATGGGATTATGGTTGCCCGTGGTGACCTGGGACTTGAATATCCACTTTCCTATCTACCGGTGATTCAGAAAAAGATAATCACTGCCTGTCGACGAGCACAAAAACCTGCTATTGTAGCTACTCAAATGCTGTTAACAATGGTCAACAATCCTTTACCTACTCGGGCCGAAGCCACTGATGTAGCCAATGCCATACTTGACGGCGCTGATTGTCTAATGCTCTCTGAGGAAACAGCCGTAGGTTCATATCCTATTGATGCAGTCCGATTTATTCAGGAAATAGCCCATAACGCAGAATCATACTTTATGAAACAAAATCAAGGGGAAATACAGCAAGGCACAGAAAAAAACCCTGGCAAATACCTAGCTTATTCAGCCTGCCTTTTAGCCTATAACTCTGACAGCACAGCCTTGGCCTGTCATTCAACCACTGGGGCAACAGCCTCATTATTGTCCGGATGGCGTCCTGCTTTACCCATTTACGCCCTAACTCCGAATATAGATATCATTCGTATGCTCAACTTTTATTGGGGCATACGCCCAACCCTCTCCGACGATAAAATACCCAATCATCAAGATCGGGTCGAAGGGTTTATCCAAAACTGCCCAATATTTAAAAACGGAGACAGTATTGTCTTTACATCAGGTCAACCAACCCCAGGGCAAAAAAAGCAACATACCAATCAGATAAAGATCTATTTCAAATAAAAACTCAGACTACGATCAACAGTAGGATGCCTATATATGTAAAGCCCTAATGGCTAATCAAAACTGTGCTTAAACTAAACTAAATGAAGCAAGAAAAGATGGTGAACCGAGGACCGTGAACTGTGAACCGCATGATAAAGCGATTAAGAATTGATCTCTTTATTCTTATCTCTTCGGTCAACGGTTCACGGACCACATTCTTTCATGGTCCACATTCTTTTCATATTAACTAGGTCAGAATATGGCTACAGACCAGGAAAACAGAATAATCCCTAAGGCTAGCAGCCCGAAGATTCTATTCAAATATAACCACTGCTCAGAGAAAGTTATGGGGAAGCCACGAACCAAAAAACCAACCACTAGACCTGACAAGAACCCAAATATATGGGCCCCTAGATCCGTATTTTTACCCCCTGTCCCTAATAAGGCAAGTAGGCCCAATCCTGCCATAAAAGGCAACACCTGTTTAAACAAGCCCTGGTCTGATTCTCGGAATATTCTGGCCCCGGCCATAAGACCAACAGCCCCGAATATAGAGGTCGAAGAACCAATCGAAGAATGCTCATAAGGCTGGACCAAACAATTAAGTCCATTTCCGATAATACCTGCAATAAGAACACAAAACCAACCAAAGCCAGAGCCAAAGTTACGACAGACCATAATGACAAAAACACTGCCCACAACTACATTGCTGAGCAAATGGGTTATGCTGCCATGAAGGGTTAAGCCGGTAACCAAACGCCACCACTGACCTTGACAGACTTCCCAGACATCAACACAACCAATTTGATTCCAAGCCAGGGGCTTATCTTTCAATCTGATAAGATCACTGTGGCTCAACTTATAGAAAAGGATAAGAAAGAGGAAGATCCAGAAAGTAGGCTCAAACCTACCATAAAATGAGGGCTCCTTATCAGCTGTAATCCTCTCTTGATTCTCCTGGGTATAAATCTCGATTTCATAAAGGGCCTTGCCCATCAAAGATAAAGGGACCCAAATCTGCCATTCACTATCCTTGAAGGAAAGCTCATGGGGTATACTCTTAGACGACAAGACCAAAGACCATTCCCAAACCTCTTTTTTTGAAAAAGTCTCTAAGTCTAGTAGCCTCTTAATCGATTCTGATATATCTAACCACATAAAACAGGCAAAACTTGCTAAAAGAAATTATCCCTTGAATATTTTTCTCCTCCAGGATAAATTTTTAAGCCTTGTATCGAAGACCTTGTCTGAAAGTCTGACTATAAAGGGGATATGCCCATGAATGG
>CAYUNZ010000103.1:0-9391 GCA_964446205.1 uncultured Desulfohalobiaceae bacterium
AAAATAGCAATATGTTGTGAACATAAGCTGATCTGGTGATTTCTATGTCAAAGTTTTTCAAAAGGATTATTCCCAGATGAGTCCTGTTGTCAAGACTCGAATTTTTGGGTATTATTTTATCCCTATAAAAAACGGCTAAACAATCACATTTTTAGTAATAATTTAAGGTACAAACTCAATGTCTGGTATAGGGTTAAATATATGTACAACAAAATTCATCTGGCCATTTCCCCATGCCCTAATGATACCTATATATTCTATGCCTTGCTGAAAAGTAAGATAGGTCTTAGTCCCTACAAAATAAAGTATACTTTGGCTGATATTCAGGAATTGAATGATTTTGCCATTAAAGGGGTGCCGGATGTAGTCAAGATTAGTGTCGCCACCTATCCTTATGTCAAAAAAGACTATCAATTGCTTAGATCAGGTGGGGCTTTGGGCTGGGGCTGTGGACCGGTTCTGGTGGCTAAAGATGCAAAGGTCTTTTCCAAAGCAAGGGGGGCAAGGGTAGCTATCCCTGGGAGATTGACCACAGCCGCTCTTTTATTCTCAAAATACGGTTTACCCAGTGAAGAATTAATGGAGCTGCGTTATGATCTGATAATGCCGGCAGTTGCTAATGGACAACTTGATGCCGGGGTTGTTATTCATGAAGGTAGAATGACCTATCAGAGCTATAACCTGGATAAGATCGTTGATCTGGGTCAGTGGTGGGAGCAACGTACTGGTTTGCCTATCCCCCTTGGGGTTATCGTTGCTCGAAGGAATATGGCTGAAGGATTTTCAGACTGGATTGAGGACAAGATTAAAGAGAGTCTGGACTTTGCCCACAATTCTCCGCAAGAGGCCTGGCAGTTCATCAAAGAAAATGCCCAGGAAATAGATGAGGCCATAATTACCAAGCATATTGAGAACTTTGTCACCAAATACTCCTTTGATATGGGACAAGAGGGACTGCAAGCTATCAATGACTTGATTGAGAGAGATTGGTAGTTTCCGGATTGAAAACTTGTTATTTCCATATCCGGAAATCAAAAATTTCCGGATAGGAACTAGGTAGTGAATAATTCAGTATCAGAATTTTGTCCATACAGCTCGAAAAATATTTACTTATAAGGTTATGTCAATGAAGACAATTTTTGCTTTTATAGTATTAAGTCTGCTCTTTATTCGGGTCCCAGGCTATGCTACTGAATTTTCCTTATCCAAGCTAAAATTCGCTGTTATAACAGATCCGCATGTCTATAATCCTGAACTGGGTATGGAGGGGGATTTTTTTCAAGAAGAAATGGTCAATCAGGTCAAGCTTTTTCGTTATAGTAAAGAATTGCTAGAAGCTGTTATCAATAAAGTTGAGCAGGCAGATGTGGACTTTTTGATCATTCCCGGTGACCTGACCAAGGACGGGGAGAGGTCGAGTCACCTGCTGGTAGCTGCCTATCTGGATAGGCTTTTACAAAAGGGTATACCTACTTTTGTCGTGCCTGGTAATCACGATATCAATAATCCTGATGCTGTTTGCTTTACTGGCTCTGAACCCCAGCCCACAGCAAATATTAACCCCAGTGAGTTCAGTCAAATATATGCCGACTTTGGGTATTCTCAGGCACTTGATCGGGATGAGCACTCATTGAGTTATGTCACTGAACCAATTCCCGGTTTTTGGCTCCTGGCTCTGGATTCTTGCCGCTATGCTGAAAATCTGAATAAACCTATAATCGGTGGGGCTATTAATCCCGATACCTTAGCTTGGACAATGGAAGTCATGGAAGAAGCCAAAAATCAAGGCAAAAAGGTTATCGGGTTTATGCATCACGCAGTGCTGGAGAATTTTGATGGTCACGCTGATCTTTTGCCGGAATTCATCATCAAGGATCATGTCCAGGTTTCCCGTTCACTTGGCCATGCGGGACTGAGGTTGATGTTCACAGGTCATACCCATGTCCAGGATATTACCTGCAAGAGATGGGATAACCAAACCTCCTTGCTGGACATACAGACAGGATCCCTGGTCACTTACCCCCATCCATTCAGGATTGTCAAAATTATTGGGGGGCTAGTCCAGATGCGATCGCACTTTGTACAAGACTTGCCGGGTGATTTCTGGGGCACGGATTTTGAGACATATTCCAAGAACTTTAATGAGTCCAGTGTCAGGCAAAGGGCGCAGGACATGGGCTTGTGGGGACCGTTAGGAGATCTGTTCGCTGAAGCCACTCTGGCTCATGTCTTGGGAGATGAAAAACCTGATCCGGAGACTTTACGGCTCATATCTAGCCTTCAGGATTCACCTTGGGAACTATTTCAGATCTCAGGGTCATACCTAAGTGCAGTCTGGACCGATCTTCCCCCGGCAGACAATGACATGCTTGTCTATCTGCCTTGGGACTTGAAGCAGACCTTTGAACTGATCCTCCACTTCTTAGATCTTTATTGGTAATAAAATAAAGCACCTGGATTAACCAATTGATAAATTAGTCGAAAAGATGAGTTGGGTATCTACACCATTGACTTTTGAAGGATAAAATGCAAAACTTAAAGCATTAAAAATGTAGATTGATTTACTCGGACAAAGGAGGGAAAAGACTAAAAAATGGGTCACAAAATGCCTATGTCAACATCAACAAATAAAAGGAGTATCCAATGAAAAAATTTATGATGATCCCTATTGTTTTTGTCTGCTTGATTCTGGCTGTTCAAACTCAGGCCAATGCTAGTGGATCTGCTATGGCTGTCGTCTATGGTGATGGTGTTGCCCTTGCCAAATTTAAGAGTGACAGCTTTAGCATTTCACAAGTCGAATCGTTTACCCAGCAAATAAAACAGTTAGTAAATCTCTATGGTTATGGTTCGCAATTAATGGTCTATGGACCCAGTGAACTTGGAGATCCGGATGCTCTAAGATCGGCTTTACAAAGTTATCTAGATGATTTTGAAGTCTTATTTATGGAGATCTCAAAAAGAGAGGCCCCTGTCCAAGCTGCAAGTAAAAACATATCTATAGATATTTGGTATGATAATATGGGCTTTTACGTTGGCAGTTTTGGTATTCAAGAATTCTTAACCAAGTATGTACAATGAATGAACCATTGAGAGTTTTTGGACTGATTGTATTTACCCCCTTGTATGAGCGATGTTTGATCGTCATTGCGAATGAAGCGAACTAATCTCTAGTGATAGATTGCCTATCCTCACTATGAGATTGCTTCGCAACTAGTCATAGTGGATATAGCTATACTCCTCCTGAATAGTTACTTTTATTAGAGTCCGAAATGTTTATCTACCTTGGATAAACAGTTTTATACAATGTTTGTGGATTTTGTTGGCTCATGAATGGATGGGGTGGTGGAGTTGGTAAGAATTTGCTAATTGATAGGTTAAATTACTGGGTATAATTTGAATTATTGTGGATATTAGTTTTACTTCTTTATTTTATCTAGCACTCTCTTATTAATTCGTTTTCTTTTGGTATCAAAGAACCACCCCCATTTATTAAAGTACATTATAGCTGAAACCATATGATAATGCAGTAATCTCAGGCTCTTATATGAACCTTTGTTATTTTTATGGTAAACCTTTACTCTTGGATAATATACAGTTCTGTAATACTGGTGGATCCTTCTACAATAGTCCACATCTTCCATGTACAGAAAAAACCTGTCATCAAAATAACCTACCTTGTCAAATACTTCAGTACGCAAAAACATAAAACAACCTGACAAAAAGCAGACTTCCATAATGCTATTGTAATCTGCAAATTGCATTTCATACTGGAAATTGACCCAGCGATTCAAAAAAACCAAGGGAGAAAAGCGCCTGAAAAAAAGGGCAAAAGGCGATGGTAACATCTTGCACAAATTTTGGGTAGAGCCATCCAAGCTGCAAACAGTGGGCATTAATAAGCCCACATCAAGGTTTGATTCCATATAGTCAAAAAGTTCTTGTAAAATGTCTGGTTCAAAATATACATCAGGATTCAAAACTAGGTGATACTTTGATTTGCCTTGAGCCAAGCGCATGGCCAAGTTGTTTGCAGTGGCATAACCAAGATTAATCTCAGTGGAGATAAATTTGATTCTGGGGTCTTTATAAGTATTTTTTCCGGAGAAGTATTGGCTCGAATTATCTATCAGAAGAACCTGAAGATTTAAATTCGAGTTTAGGCAGCTTTGCAGAACCCGATCTAGCAAATCTTCATATTTATAGATGACAATGGAAATGGTTAAGTCTAACATAGAGGATTCGATAATTATATTAGTGTTAATTTTGCAACTTTGAGTACAGTATTCCGTATCAGAGATTTTGAGGGGCCAATTTAAATTTAATAACTGTTAGAAAGGATTATATTATGCTTAAAAGATTTACAATTTATACCTTTATTGTTGTGATCCTCGTTGGTTGGATTTTGACAATATCCTCTCACCAAAGTCTATCGAATGAAATAGAGAAACTTTCTAATACGAATCAACCAGACAAATTAGGTTTTTTCACTCCACACGGAATAGAGTCCTCAAGATCTTATTCCGACTTTTCTGTTATTCCAGTATATGCTATAGGTAAAAAAAATAAAATAGTTCCTAATCTTAGATTCTTAAAAAATGCTTTCAAAATGATAGAAGATACAGATCATAAAATTACATTAAATATAACTTCATTAATTGCTAAAAGAAAAGTATCTGGCCAGATAGATATGAATTATATATATAATGATAAAAAGCATAGAAAAAAATTTGAACCATTGACTCAGCATAAAGTTTTTACCTTGATCTCTAATAAAGAATTAAAAAATAGATTTTCACCTTTGACTGAGTTATTAAAAAAATATCAAAAACATATTGATAACATTATTATATTTGATGAACCATACATAAACAGTGTTAGCAAAAATGATTTAGAGAGGGTGGCAAATTATTTAAAAGAATTTCTAAGTCAAAAAAAACTAAATCATATTCAGTTACAAGTCAATTTTGCATCCGCTATGTTTAATAGCGTTTTTGCTCATCATATTGATGAACAACTTGTAAAATATGTATATAATATTGATCAACACTATGTTCAAAATCAACATCTATTGAAAAAGGAGAACCAAGAGGCAAAAAATTTTCAAAGCTGGATAGAAGACATCAAAGACTCTAGATTAGTTTCATATGATCAGGCTGGAAATATTTATAAAATGGGAGGTATTCCCAAGGGTGTTGATGTTGTTTCCTTTGATTTTTATGCCGCATCAGTTCTTCTAGACGAGATGTATAATAAAGTAGTTTCACATTACTGTCAAAGAGATCTCTCTGAGGCCTGCAGGAAATTAAATGGATCATCCATAAAGTCAATTCGTAAGGATTTGAGCTTTTTTGCCGATGGCCCTGTATCAGCTAGAATAAAAAATGACAGAAAGATACTAGACGATTTATTCAAATGTCGAATGGAATCAACGCTCAAACTCTTGAAGAGAGAACTAAAGGATTCAGATCCTAAAGAGGTTATGATGGTGGCTGAAGCCAGTTCTAATGGCTTTTTTGAATTTGACTCTGAAGGTCATGTTGAGCAAGATCAGCCGAACAAGCTAGTTGAGCTTCGTGTTTTATCTGAATTCAAAAGATATTTGCGATTTTACAATTCCCATCGGGGTGTCTACAATGGAGGTATTTTAATATTCCTGTATCCAAATACTTATGATGCATCGATAAAGTTGAAAGTTTTTGGAGTTGAAGGTATGCCCTCAGTAAAAAATTATATTAAAAAGTTAATGACCGAAAAGTGTGTAAATTGAATGAGTATTCATCACTCAGTCATATATGTTATATATTCAAGATCCTTCATACAAGATAAAGAGTGGCCCAATTTAGAGTGTTTAAATATAACGTATATTTTCTTTGACTATTCATGATATTTACATCGAGTCCTCAATTTGATAGCTTCTCGAGCGTTTAAAGGAAGCACTGTATTGTTTTCGTTTGCTCATTGTTCCTCCCTTTACCGGACTTTTGGACGTTCATAAATTTCACCTTAACCCCATGTCTCAGTTTTTGGGGGGAACTTCACATATTTTTTCAATTGACACTAGCATATTCCTTTTTATGCCGTACCAGATTTTTACGTGGAACCAGATTAGTCAATTTTGAAATGACATTCTAATACGGGTAATTATGAATAAAATTAGTAAAATATCATTGTGTTGGCTGATATTCTTGTTTTCTTTCTTTTGTGGTTTTTATGTTTATGATTTTCAGATATGGCCATACGGTCCATTATCTAAAATACAGGATTTTTTCGAAGGGCATTCATCTGAAGATCTTTCATTAAAGGAAAAAGTTCAGAACGATTTCAATTTTAAGCCAAGCAGACATATAAAGGTAGTAAATAGAAAGGAAGACCAAGAGGTTGAATATGAAGAAATTAACGGATTAAATCTCAATTCTCGTCGAAAAAAACCAAAGGTCTTTATTTCTGACCAAGCTCCTGAGGGATATCGTGTGATTTATGGTACTTTTGATTTTGAAAATGTACTGCATGGAGCGATTATGCTTGACTCAAAAGGACATGTGGTCCATGTCTGGCATATCAGTCAGGAAGATTTGGCCTGGAAAAGTTATGATGATACCAACGTTTTCCCTCACGGGTTTGAAGTTGCTTCTGATGGCTCCATTGTTACAGCGTATGATTCTGGCAGTTCATTAACTAAGTATGACTATTGTGGGGACGTAATCTGGAGACTTAAAGGCAGTTTTCATCACTCTATTGAATTTGAAGGCCAAGAGGCTATTTGGGTCTGGAAAGATACTAAGACGTCTGCAGGTTGGAGAAAGTGCCTTACAAAGATTGATTATCAAACTGGTGACATTCTCAAAGAAATAGCTTTGCAGAAAATTATGGAAGAAAATCCCAAGATTGATATTTTTGGGATTTTACAGAAGGATACCGGATCTGGATCTAGTTGGATTAATGAAGGTGGAGGGAGATGGCACCCAAATGATATTGACCCATTGCCAAAGACACTGGCTAATCATTATCCTGAATTTAATACCGATGATCTTCTTGTTAGCCTTCGGAGTCCAAATCTTATTTTTATTTTGGATCAAAAAACACTGAAAGTAAAGTGGTGGCGGCAGGGGTTAACAAGACGTCAACACGATCCAGACTGGAATGATAAGGGGACTATCACTATTTTTAACAATAATATGCACCGGGGATTCTCAAATATAATGGAAGTAAACCCAAATACATATGAATATAATATTACACTCAATGGTGAAAAATATAACTTTTATACATGGTGGAGAGGAAAACATCAAATGATGCCCAATGGTGGATTTCTTGTTACCTCATCTGAACAAGGACGTGTTTTTGAAACAAGTTCCGAAGGAGATATCACTTTTGAATTTATTAATTCCTATGGAGAGAATCAAGAGGTTCTAGCCATATCCGAGGCCTTATTTCTCCCCAAAAATTATTTTAAGGAGTTACCACAATGCGAATAAGTATTCTTTTTATCCTCTTTTTTGTTTTGACACCATTAACTGCTAACGCATATGTCGGACCAGGCTTGGGTTTGGGTGTTATCGGTGTAATTTTAGGTATTTTGGCCTCTATTTTTTTGGCTGTAATTGGGATATTTTGGTATCCACTCAAACGAGCATGGCAAAAAATCAGAAAGGTGAAGAAAGAACGACATGATTGAAAACCAACTTATTGGCTCGGCTTTATGTGCTTTACCTGGAGTTATAGTCTTTGTAGAGCTATATCTGGTCTTACCGCTCAAAAAACAGGTTCAATGCATCCTGCAGGATTCAAGCAAATCAGTGCATGTCTTGAAATCAACCAATATTTCTGATCACTGGAAGCAAAGAGTGCTACCTCAATATTCGTGGCATATCATGAGATCCACTTTAAATATTACTTTTATCTTAATAATTATGTTTCTAGGTTTTGTAGGTACATATTGCATTTTTGGGATAATTTTAATTGGTGGTCTGGAACAAATTATAGAGAGTCTTAGTAAGTTAAGCATACAAGGCGTTATAGTCCTATTGGGTATGCTGTATGCATTGTTGAGAAGGAATATTTCAAATTTTAAGCAACAAAAGAATTCAGATTATACTTTATTATCGCGAGTTCTACATCGTATAATTTTGGATAGTTCTATCATTAAGGAAATGGCCTTTGATATCGACACAATCTTGACCAGAAAGATAACAGAGAAACCTAACTTATTACCACCTGTTTACATATCTGGTTTAGCTCGTGCCGGGACAACAATATTACTTGAATCTTTATACTCGACAGGATATTTTACCACACTGACTTATAGAGATATGCCTCTTGTCACAGCTCCCTATTTGTGGAGCAAAATTACTCAGAAGTCCAAAATAAAAGAAGAGAAAAGAAAACAACGTGCTCATGGTGATTTTATCTATGTAAATTATGATAGTCCAGAAGCGTTTGAAGAGGTTTTTTGGTTGACTTTCTCAAATATGGATTATGTAAAGGAGGATCATCTTGACCTACAAGATGTAGATAAAGAGCTCATAGAGAAATATAAGAGGTATATAGAAAATATTATAAAAAGAGATAGTAAAAACAAATTTCTTTGTTATCTTGCCAAGAATAACAATAATTTGTTACGCATTAATGCTATAAAAGCAGCCTTTCCTGATGCCATATTTATTGTTCCTTTTCGAAATCCAATTGATCATGCAAAATCTCTGCTTAATCAACATAAGGAATTTCTTAATAGACACGCTCAAGATCCTTTTGCCCATAAGTATATGAATTGGTTGGGTCATTTTGAATTTGGTGCAAATCTTAAGCCTTTTAGATTTTATCAAGAATCACTTCCTATCAATAAAGAAGAAACTCAACATATTGATTATTGGCTTCGATACTGGAGAACAGTTTATGCTTACTTGTTGGAATTCCAATCTGCCAACATACTTTTTTTTAACTATGATCTTCTCTGCCAGCAACCGGAGTTACATTTTGAGAAGTTAGAGTCAAAATTAAGTTTAGAAAGTGGCTCATTACAGAAATTTTCTACTTCTATTAATCGATCACCAAGGTCATATTTAAATCAAATAGAAGATCCTTCCTTGTCACCAGAGACAAAAGAAATTTATTATAAACTTCAAGAGGCAGCTATTTAAAAAAATCACCATACTTCAAGATGGTCAGAACTGAGAGCACTACAAACTTTTTGATCAAATCAGACACCGTGAACAGGACCCTTTTGCGCTTAATAGTTTCCGGTTCTCGATTTTTAAAGCTTACTGGAGGGGGATCCATGCCCTCTTGGGATTCTTATTATCTGGATTTAGTGATTGTTATTACATAAAGTTATAGTTAGTTCCCATCCGGAAATTTTTGATTTCCGGATATGGAAATAACAAGTTTTCAA
>CAYUNZ010000104.1:0-9379 GCA_964446205.1 uncultured Desulfohalobiaceae bacterium
CCCGCATCAGGAAAAAACAATACACTTATCGGGGAGAGACAAAGACCAAAACCGTTCTGGACAAAAACCAACCTCAGCCGGTGCGGGTGGATGAATTGGCCCGCCAGATCAATCCCTATCAATGGTATCGGTTCAAGGTTTCCGAAGGTACCAAGGGGCCGATTGTCTACGAGTTCGCCAAAAAGAAAATCGTGCTCAGTAACAACGGACTTCCAAGCAGACGGGTCTGGCTGATTGTTAAAAGGACCATTTCAGACGATCCGGAGTATTCCTTCTATTTTTCCTCTGGCATTTGAAGATAGCAATGGGGAAAAAAACACCAGCTATTACGGTCTCGCAGCTTAGAAGGCTTCTTGCAACAGTTCTGCCTCTCAAGGAACCAAGTAGCCGTCGAGAGATAGATGTGCATGAGCGCCCCAGATACTTTGCGCTATCTCTTTACCGTGTGGTGATGTCCGGGGGGCCCTTGTCACGAGGCGAAGAGCCAGGGAAAAGCAAAGGGACAGTTGAAGCATGGCATTTACTTGAATAAGGGAGCATTCGTTCATGGATCAAATTGTAGAAGCTTTGACTGAGACCCAAAAGGCAGAATTGATAAGACGGTTGTATGAGAGGCGAGGTGAGGTCTCCCAAACCCTTTTGGAAGAAGCACGGTATTAGTGGACTATATTTGGATAACTTTCTGAAAAAAGAAAAGATATGTTGTCTAACCTACCTTTTTATTTGCAAAAAGATGGTGGAGGCGGCGGGAGTCGAACCCGCGTCCGAAGATACTTCACAAGAGCATCTACAGGTTTAGGTCAGGCTTTGGGTTTTAGTTGCTGAAGCCCTCCTGACCGAGGTCTTCAACAACGAGCCTTCCAAATATTTCACCTTTTTACCGGAAGGCGGGTAAAAAGGCTAGCCTGATTAGGTCGTCGCTTCAATCAGCATATCAGGCATCCGCTGAAGAAGCGCTGGCTTAATTATGCAGCCAGGGCGTAATCGTAATCGTTGGCAATTAATTTTTCACCGCGTGTTTTACGAGGCCTCGCGGCACCTCGACCTGCAGCCCTTGCTTTGTTATCCCCGTCGAAGCCATTTCGCCCCCTCACTTGGATGGCAAGAAATTGCTTTTATTTTAAAAGAACAGTAAATTTAACCATCCTTTAAATTAACTAATCATATATTAGCCTTTGACAAGGGGGAAGCTATGATTAATTTGGTAGCGAGGGAGGGATTTGAACCCCCGGCGCTGCGGATATGAGCCGCATGCTCTGACCTCCTGAGCTACCTCGCCACGTTGAGAAGAAAATATATATATTTTTTTGCCGCCGATTTCAAGAGTTAATATAAAAAAAAACGTGGACCGTGGACCGAAGAAATAAGAATGAACAGGGGAAGTTCTTGAGTTTTTTATCTTGCGGTTCACAGTTCACTGTTCTCGTTTTACGTCTTCAGTTTGAAATATTGAAATAAAAAAATAGAACAACCACCCCTTAATCCCCTCCTTTGAAAGGAGGGGAATTTAAGAGGAACAATCATTATAAGTTCCCCTCCTTTTTAAGGCTGGACATCGCACACGCTTGACACCGCGTGGCCATAACATGCTGAATAAATTAATCTTTCAGAGTCACCATCCCAATTACCCCTACCCCTTCTTGCTAAGGAGGAGAGTTAAGATAACCGGGGTTATCTACACAGTTTTCATCTGAAACCGTCCAGCTTATCGAGGATCGTAATCGTAGATTTTCAGCCAAGTCAGATGGTTAAGGGTTCCCCTCCTTCACAAGGAGGGGACTAAGGGGTGGTTGAAAAATGACCAATACCTTATTATCCCCCGGTGTCATGTGTTTATGAAGACTAGCTTTTTAAGGAGGGGCCAGAGATGGTTAAAATTATTTCATTGTTCGTTGTGGCCCGGTTGTACCGCCCATGGCCGTTAACATGAAAGAATTTAGGGATTGAAGGCTTAAGGGATTAGCCTTATTCGGGACCGGTAATATCATCTGGAATATTGCTGTTTCTAATCAGATAAGATAAATTGTCTCAATGAGTGGGAATATGGAGGAACAATTTCAGCTAGTCAGTCAGTATTCAGCCCAAGGGGATCAACCCCAGGCTATTGACTCTATTGTTGCCAATATTGAGCAAGGGGTCAAAGATCAGGTCCTTCTTGGAGTTACAGGATCAGGCAAGACTTTTACTATGGCCAATGTTATTACTAAGTGTCAAAGGCCTACTCTGGTCATGGCCCCGAACAAGACCCTTGCCGCTCAGCTCTACAATGAATTCAAACAACTTTTTCCCAATAATGCTGTAGAATACTTTGTCAGTTATTACGATTATTACCAGCCTGAGGCCTATTTACCTCATTCTGACACTTATATTGAGAAGGACTCCTCAATCAATGAGAATATTGATAAGTTGAGGCATGCAGCTACTTATTCGTTACTGACCAGGAGGGACGTGATTATTGTTGCCTCGGTCTCTTGCATCTATGGCCTTGGTTCTCCCGAATATTATAAGAAGATGGTTATTCCTCTGGGAGTTGGTCAGAGAGTTAGTTTGGAGTCATTTATTGAGCGCTTGGTAGAGATCTTTTACGAACGTAACGAGTATGATTTTCATCGTGGCACCTTTCGTGTTCGTGGTGACGTTGTAGAGCTTATCCCAGCCTATCGACACGAACAGGCTTTAAGGGTAGAATTTTTTGGTGATGAAATCGATGCCCTGCACGAGATAGATCCCTTGACCGGGACAATTCTGGACTCACTGGAAACAACAATTGTCTTTCCAGGTAGTCATTATGTTTCAGATCGAGAAAATCTCAAACGGGCTATGGATGATATCCGTGATGAATTGCAAACCCGTTTATTCTGGTTTAAAAAACAGAATCAACTTGTGGAGGCCCAAAGGATCGAGCAAAGAACCATGCTTGATTTGGAAATGATTGAGGAGATGGGCTATTGTAACGGCATTGAAAATTATTCCCGTCACTTAGATGGACGAGCTCCAGGAACTCCACCGTCATGTCTATTGGAATATTTTCCTGAAGATTTCTTGCTCTTTTTGGATGAATCACATGTCTCTATACCTCAGATAGGGGGAATGTTTAATGGAGATAGATCCAGGAAACAGACCTTGGTAGATTTTGGTTTCCGTCTGCCCTCAGCCCTGGATAACCGCCCTTTAAGCTTTGATGAGTTTGTTTGTCGGCTTAATCAGACTGTTTATGTTTCTGCAACCCCTGGGAATTGGGAAATTGACAAGTCACAAGGTCTTATAATTGAACAGATTATTCGACCGACCGGCTTGGTTGACCCTGAGATTGAGGTTCGACCGACTCAGGGGCAGATTGATGATTTGCTCTCAGAGTGCAAAGCGCGTCAAGCCCGTAATGAAAGGGTTTTGGTAACTACCTTGACCAAGCGTTTGGCCGAGGATCTAACTGAGTTTCTGCAGGAACGAAGATTACCGACAAAATATCTCCATTCGGATATCGATACTCTGGAACGTGTCTCTATTATTCAGGCCCTAAGGGAAGGGGAGTTTTATGTTTTGGTCGGAATAAATCTCCTACGTGAAGGACTTGATATACCTGAGGTCTCTCTTGTAGCCATACTGGATGCTGATAAGGAAGGCTTTCTTCGTTCGAACCGTTCATTGATTCAGACTTTTGGACGTGCCTCCAGAAATATCCACGGCAAGGTTCTTCTTTATGCCGATCAGACAACCAACTCCATGAAACAGGCCTGTGACGAGACCAATCGAAGACGAAGCAAGCAATTGGAGCACAATCAAAGGCATGGGATTGTCCCCAAAACCATTCAAAAAGATTGGACAAATCCTCTCTATACAGTTGGTGAACAGGCCAAGTCCAGGATAAGTGTCGCGGAGGATCAGGACATTTATGCTGAAGACCCAAAGATGGTAGCCAAGAGGATTCAACAATTGGAACGCCAAATGAGACAAGCAGCCAAGGAACTTAATTTTGAGCAAGCAGCGGAATTGAGGGACAGAATTGCCGGACTAAGAGATATTTTGGTGGAATTGTCTTGAAAGTAGTTTGTAAAGAGGAAAAGGATCATGCCTGCTGAGAATATTGAGAAGAGAGCTAAAGAGTTGCGCAAGGAAATTGAATATCACAACTATTGTTACTATGTCCTGGATGAGCCTAGTATTAGTGATCAAGAATATGATCGGCTTTTCCGTGAGCTTGTAAATCTTGAACAGAAGTATCCTGAACTCATTGCCCCTTATTCTCCTACCCAGCGGGTAGGAGGAGAGCCTTCTCAAGCCTTTGCTCATCATGAACATACTTTGCCGATGTATAGTCTGGACAATGCCTTTGATCTTGATGAATGGTCGGCTTATGTGCAGAGAATACAGAAAATGTTACCCAGGGAGACTATGGAGTTCTGGGTCGATCCCAAGCTAGATGGCCTGGCCGTGGAAGTAGTCTATGAAAACGGGGTCTTTAGACTGGCTTCTACCAGAGGAGATGGCTATACTGGAGAAGAAGTCAGCTCAAACCTGCGTACTGTCAGGAATTTACCTCTCCAGCTATTTAATCAAGAACAGCTGCCAAGATATCTGGAAGTACGAGGTGAAGTTATTATGAACATCAATGACTTTACTCGGCTGAACAGGCATCAACTCCAAGAGAACAAAAAGGTTTTTGCTAACCCCAGAAACGCTGCTGCTGGTTCAATCCGACAATTGGACCCAAAAATCACGGCTAAAAGACCATTACGTTTTTTTGCCTATGGAGTAGGGTATGTTGAGTGGGGTAGAGGGGAGAAGGGCCTTTGGAATACCCAGTCGGAAATCATGTCCTCCTTGCAGACCTATGGACTAAGTATCCCCCCGCAGGCACAGCTGTGCTCTGATGCTGACCAAGTGGCTGAATACTATCGGTTACTAGTCCAGGACAGGTTTCGGCTTCAGTTTGAAATAGACGGCCTAGTGGCCAAGGTCAATGGCCTTGAACAACAAGAAAGGCTGGGAAGTACAGCCCGGGCCCCTAGGTGGGCCATTGCCATCAAATTCAAATCCCTGCAATCAGAAACCATTTTGGAAGATATTCAGGTTCAGGTAGGTCGAACAGGGGCCTTGACCCCTGTGGCCAAGCTAAGACCTGTTACTATCGGCGGAGCCACAGTCTCCAGAGCAACCTTGCATAATGAAGATGAGATCCGAAATAAAGATTTGAAAATCGGGGATACAGTCATAGTTCAACGGGCCGGCGATGTCATACCTGAGGTTGTTCGACCTGTTGTTGAGAAAAGAGATGGCCATGAAACCGAGTTTGTCTTTCCTGAATTGTGTCCTGCCTGTCATACCCTGGTCAGCAAGATCCCCGGTGAAGTAGCCTACCGTTGTATGAATGCCTCTTGTCCGGCCAAACTAAAGCAAGGACTTATTCATTTTGTTTCCAAAGCTGGTTTGGATATTGAAGGTGTAGGGAAAAGATGGATCGAGATTTGGATTGACAAGAACTTAGTCAACTCACCTGTTGATCTCTTTCGCCTGAAAAAAGATGATTTAATTTATTTAGAGCGTATGGGCGATAAACTAGCCGAGAATATGCTCCAAGCTTTAGAAGAAGCCAAACAAAAAGCCAGCTTGGAAAAGCTCATTTCTGCTTTAGGTATTCGTTTTGTTGGTGAAGAGACTGCTAAGATACTGGCCAAAAACTATTATGATCTGGAAGACTTAACCCAAGCAGACCTGAATGAATTGCAAAACATAAAGGATATCGGGCCTGAAATTGCTAGTTCCATCCATTCTTTTTTTCAAAATCCGGAGAATTATAAACTTATTCAAGGGTTGAAAGAGGTTGGATTATGGCCTGTCTCAGAGAGGTATGAAGGACCGGAAAATAGGGGCTATCTCCAGGAAAAGAGGTTTGTATTGACTGGGAGATTACAGGCCTTGTCCAGAACACAAGCCAAATCAATGATTGAAAGAGCAGGGGGGAAAGTGGTTGATTCAGTCTCTAAAAATGTCGACTATGTTGTTCTTGGTCAGGATCCTGGCAACAAACACCAAAAAGCCAAAGCATTGGGGCTTAATATTATTAGTGAACAAGAATTCCTTGACCTTGTAAAATGAAAGAGATAATTTTTTAATTTGGAAAATGAATAATTCTTTCTCTTCCAGGAAAGAAACTGGACAGATATAGATATATTCCCTGTTGGTAAGGGAAGTTACCTTTGGTTTGTAATTGGAGAATTGTTTATTCGAATTTTGAGTTAGAACTTTGAATTTTAGGTTTGAAAAGGGGGGAAACGGCAATGAATTCAGTTAATGTAATTATTATGGGCGCTAAAGGTCGCATGGGTTCGACACTTGTCAACCTTGCCCTCCAGGACCCTGAACTCCAACTCAAAGCAGTGCTTGAAGCACCTGAGTATCTCTCAGAACTAGAAGATCTCAATTGTATTAAAGGTTCGACATTGTCTGAAGTCTTACCTCAAGTTTCAGATGGAGTAATTATAGATTTTACTCAGCCGGGAGTCACTGTTGAGACTGTAAAGCAGGCTTCTAAACACCAGACTCCGGTAGTGATCGGGACAACTGCTTTGGACAAGGAGCAGCAGGAAAATGTCACTCGGATTGCTAAGGAAATACCTATTCTTTGGGCTCCTAATATGAGTGTAGGTATGAATGCCTTGCTCGAATTTTTACCAAAATTTGCTCAAATTCTGGGTGACTCGTATGATCTTGAAATTTCGGAGATTCATCATAAGCACAAAAAGGATGCCCCAAGTGGAACAGCTGTCAAGATGGCTCAGCATCTGGCTGAGTCTAGAGGCTGGGAGGACAAAAATGTTCTTAAGTATTCTCGAGAGGGGATAATCGGGGAACGTTCTCATGAAGAGATAGGTGTCCAAACCTTACGAGGAGGAGACGTTGTTGGTGAACACACCATGTACTTCTTTGGACCAGGTGAACGTATTGATGTGACCCATCGGGTATATTCCAGAGATACCTTTGCTCAAGGGGCTTTGCGAGCAGCCAAATGGCTTGCCAACAAAGAGCCCGGCAAGTTGTATTTCATGTCTGATCTATTGTCACAAGCATCTTAATTTATCTACCAACAATGCAAGAAAAAGAGGAGATATGAGGCCCTTCAATTTGTTAGGGATTACCTCCCTTTGTTTATTATTTGTTTTTTCCCAGTCCAGCCTGGTGGGGCATGCTAAAGACATAGAATGGCAGAGCTTGGAAAAAGGTCTTAAATTGACTCAATTGTCCAAAAATGAGAGTCAAAATAGCCCCCTAAAATCTGTTGAACTGGGAATATATATACTCAAGATAGATCCAGATTTTTTCAATTTCCGTCTTTTGTCCGCCTCTGAATATGATAGCCAAAGAAAAAGCTTAAAGGATTGGATTAAAGAATTTGATCTTGTAGCTGGAATAAATGCCAGTATGTTTTGGCAGGATTTTGAAACCAGCACCGGATATATGAGGAATTTTGATCATATCAACAATGATCTTATCCATCCGGACTATAATGCTTTTTTGTGTTTTAATCCCCATAATCCCGATATATCAAAAATTCAAATTATTGATCGAAAAAATGACCCTGAATGGAAAAATAAAATAGACAACTACCATACTGTTATACAAAATTATAGAATGATCAGCTCGAATCAAAATAATGTCTGGGAAGACAATGATCGCAGTTATAGTGTAGCAGCTATCGGTATGGAAAAAAAGAGCAACCATGTCTTATTCATTCTCAGCAGAAAACCTCGGACAATCCACGAATTGAATTCAATTCTTTTAAGCAGCCGAGTTTCTATATCGGTTTGTATGTTTGTTGAAGGGGGACCGACAGCCGGTCTTTATATCAAGAGCCAATCTATTGAACAGGGCTGTTATGGTCTTAGTACAAAAGCTCTTTGGTCGTCCAAACCAGAATCATTAAATAAAATCCCCAATGTTATAGGTATTGAGAGGAAATAATCCATGCAGGTAGGTAGATTTGTCTGTGTTGCCTTAATTTTACTATTTTTGGTTATTGGCTTATGCCAGCCTGTCCTTGCTGACAATGCAACCAAGCTCTTATTTAAGGTCCAAGAAAGGTATGAACAGATTGAGACTTTAAAGGTTGGATTCAAGCAGACACTGATAAATGCGCAAAGCGGGCAAAAGGAACATCGAGAGGGAAAGATCTATTTCATGCGCCCACGCTTTATCCGTTGGCAGACGAAATCACCACAGGAAGAACTCATCATTGTCAACAAAGAGGAAGTCTGGAATTATATACCTAAGGAAAAGATTGCCTACAAGTACTCATTTAGCCAGATGTTTGAGTCCAAGAATTTTATATCTTTTTTGACCGGAGAAACCAATATCAACCAAGATTTTATTATTAAGGAAAAGGAAAAGGGAGAAAAAGGATGGGTCAAGTTTGTGCTAAAGCCAAAGAAGCCGGAGATGAGTCTTGTTTTAGCCAAGATATGGGTTGATCCGGAGTCGTCTCTATTACAACGGCTCTATTTTGAAGACTATTTCAATAATGGCAATCAGATTACCTTTACTCAAGTACAGCTCAATGATGAGCTAAATGCCTCTCAATTTAAGTTTGCCCCGCCTAAAGAGATCAAGATTATCGATAATACACCATCAGCAAAATAAAAGCTATCGGACGAATTTTTCAATACTTCAATCAAATCTGGTCAAAAGCACCTAGATCTTCTGCTTACCTAGTTGAATCCTTTCCCCCGTATAACCTATTATTCCTATGATTATTTGTTTGTTATAAATAAGTCCTGGCAGATATTCAAGATAGATTCTTTACTCGAAAAATATTCAGAATGAAACACAAAAATAAAATATTTTAGCATGTCGTGCTGAGTGAGTGCTAACAAAGAATCTTTATGCCAGGACTTGTTTAGAGGTTAAAATCATTTTAGATAATATGTCTCTATATGAGTTTTTATGATCTAAGTATGTAGCTGTAATCTTATAACATCTTGATTTTTTTGTTTGTTTAATATGTCTCATAATGTAAATTATGTTAACTTTAAAATATTATACAAATTTAAATAAAAAATATTTATTGAAGTTTACATAAGATTTATTATGTGTATTTACCCATCCCCCTACTATAAACATATATTATTCAAGACAAGTCACCTACATAGAACTAACGAAACTGGTTCAGCCACTACCCATTTATGTAGTAGCTATATATTTTGTCATTGTTCATTCGGACTTTCAGGCTGCTAGTTCTACTTGCTTTGATTTAAGGATTGGACTGTTAAGTCAAAGCAACAAATAAACATGTTAAGTTAAGGCAACTATTCCATATACACAATCTTTGTTTAACAGAAATATACGTAAACCTTTAGTAAACACATTGAGTTTTACACAAAGCTTT
>CAYUNZ010000105.1:0-9265 GCA_964446205.1 uncultured Desulfohalobiaceae bacterium
TATATAATGTCTGATCTGTCGTATGTCTACGGTGGGGTTTCCCCCATCAAAACACTAAGAAACTCTACAGCCTTACCACTGACGAGTGCAAAGAAAAGCCCTTTTTCAATTAGCTAAACTGTTACGTTGGATTGCCGTCCATATCTTGTAAGCTGTCTGACTATTTTCCAATATGTAAATAAGCCTGTCAGGGAAGTTTTAGTAGTAGAACAAGGATAATATGGAACTCTCCAGATACTTAACTTAGTAAAAGGACCTGACACCATCAATAGACCAAGCGAACGACACAAAAAACAAGAACTATAATATCAACATGTTAAATTATATTTACCATTATGGCATGGTGTATGCTTGAAGAATATAGGCAGTAAATTTAAGCAGTAACTTTAGCATTTTATTGTCAACAATCGTTGGTTCACAATGAAAACAATCAACAATCTTGTCCTGTTCTCAGAGTAAATTTCTAACAGTCAAACAAAATACCATGCAACCAAGGAGGCATATTATGACTGAAAAAGCAAAAAAACCTCGAACCGGTTTTGAGGTATCCCAGGAGTTCGAGGAGGAAAGAAAAACCATTGGGGCACGGATGAAAATCGGATCAGGTGAAATAAAGGCGATTGTTTATAGTCTAATTCCCTTGCTCGCGGTTTTTTTTATCGGCTGCTGGCTGGCTGGTAATCCTATGGAAAACACGGTCCGAGCGGTTGATTCGGGTTATAACCAGGCCAACGGTTTGGTAGGTACTAGTGAGTGGCATATCGTCTGGTTTGTAGTCGTGGTTGGACTCATTTTTGAATTTATGGATGCTGCCGCAGGAATGGGTTTTGGGACCGCGGTAGGGGCCTTGTTATTGATGGCGGGATTCACGCCGCTGCAAGTCGTGCCTACAATCATGATCGAACAGGCAATATGCGGATTGATCGGCTGCTTTTTGCACAGGGAGTTCAAGAATGTGGAATGGCACTTCAAACCCATGTCCGAAACCATCAAACTCTGGCTTCTGATCTCTGTATTGGGATGTGCGGCCATACTAATCTCCATTACTGCTATTTACTCCATATTCGCTGTGCATAAGGTTTGGATCAAGCTCTACGTAATGCTGACCCTGCTGCTGATGGGGGGAATTTCCCTATTTCAAGGTGTCAGCAGAAGTAAAAGGAAATATCGTCCCAAATTGATGACTTTATTCGGGTTTCTGGCCGGGTTCAATAAAGGCATCGGTGGGGGCGGTTTTGGACCTGTAGTCACAGTAGGTGGCGTTTTATCTGGTGTTCCCGTTAAATCACAGTTAGCCGTGACTGCTATTTCTGAAGGTACAGTCAGTACTTTTGCAGTAATTGTCTGGTTTGCTACCTTGAGCGCCGGGACACAAATTGACTTCATACTTTTGCCTTCCATGATGATCGCGGCCATAGGCTCAGGGATCATAGCTCCTTTTGCCGTCCGGGTATTTCCTGAAAAGGCCTGGAGATGGGTGGTGCCGATCTATTGCCTCTGTTTAGCGGTCTATGGTTTCTATCGACTCGGGCCGACAATTTTGGCAGAACTCGGTGCTTAGAAAGTCTAAATGTGGATAAGTTTTTTCACTACTGTTGTCTGGATGCGCCTGCAAAAAATCGAATCTGTACAATTGATTAAGACCTCGAATAAAAAATTAGAAGAATCATTATTAGACAGGTTTAAAAAATTTGCAGGCGCAGAGGTAATTATGACTAAAAGGGAAATAACATGACTCAGGATCAATCATCTAATTCTCCTGGTCGGGAATGGGAATATTTGCGTTTCCGACTAAGAAGATTCGGACTTTGTCTAATTGGTATGACTGTTTGTTTACTCCTTTACTATCTGGGATTTTTCGGCACCTATAATGGACCTCTAAATCCGAAAAATATTGGTAAATTTCTTGATGCTTACGGTGTAGACAAAGGCTATATAGCCTATTTTTTTATAGGCTTAACCATTGTTCTGTTAATTTGGAATTGGATCTTGAACACGTTCAACCTTTTCAGGGGTAAGAAATTGACCTGTCAGGTTGTTGAAGATGATTGCTATTGCCAAGCCAAAATTGTCAAAAAAAGACAAGTCAAAAAGGTGAATGGCCGGACGGGAATAGAGTATGTATGTTCAAAAGGGCATACAGCAACTCTGGCCCATTTTCATCCAGTAAAAAAGGGACCATGGAGCTATTGCCTGTGTCTGGCCATGGCTTTGATCTCAGGTCTTTGTATTTACTGGATTTAACATAAAAGACGTTGATAGTTGTCCGTTTACCGTTAACCGAAGAATAAAAAAACTGTATGATTTTTCTTTTTTCGGTCAACGGTCGATGTTTTCTACCTGTTTAGTTATTTCTACTAGAATAATTATTATAACTATTACCAGAAATATAAACTTGGAGGAAGGAAAAAATGATAAATAAGGCCAAAACTTTATTCGCATTATTATTGTTAGGAATTTTTATTATATGGTCAGCTGAACCCTTGTCAGCTGTAACTGTTGATTTTCATGGCAAGGCCCTGATTGGAGTCTTGAGTTCATCAAATTCTTATCTGATGGGAGGCGAAGATGATGACAGCACTATCTTTGGGGCGGGCAAATTCAGATTACGGGCTGAAGTAGGAAGCGATGACGGCCGGGCCAAGATGGTCTATGGCTTTGAGACCGGGGCCAATAATTTCGGGGGAGAGGATTGGGGCTATTCTGGTGACAGCGAGGATTTTGAAAACCGTTTTGCCTATATCCAGCTCAATTTACCGGGCTGCAAGGATAAAATCTTGGGCCGGGGCGGTCTGCAGAAAACCAGGGTCAACCAATGGCTATGGACAGAAACCGCTGCCGGGATCACCCTGCACGGGAAGGGCGGGGTTAACTGGTCCGCCGGATGGTTCCGGGGACTTGAGGAAGAATGGGGTAAAGATGATGATGCTAACGATGAAACAGATCTTTATGTGATCAAGGCTGGTTTTAAACCGACAGACAACATAACCGTGAGCGGCTTTGGGGTCTATGCCGATGATTTTGGTGCCAAGAGCGATGTTAAAAAAATTAATTGGAAGGCGGTTGAGAATGGTGCCGACCAATACTGGTGCGGCCTGACCGGAAAGATAGATGGCCCCTTGTTTGCTACAGCCGACCTGATCTACCAGGGCGGAGATGGGGGCATTGACGGTGATCTGGATGTATCGGCCTATTTGGCCAATCTTAGTCTGGGTTTTAAGGTCAGAGATAATGTCCAGGTTTTGGTAAACGGTCTGTATGTCAGTGGAGATGATGATCCTCATGATAAGGATTTGGAAGCCTTCCAGTCTATTGATGCCGATGTCAAGGTGGATCAAATTTTCTTCAAAGATGGACTGGCAGGAAGTCTGGACCGATTTGTGGATGATCAGTTCGGGGTGACTATGCCTGATGGTTTGAGAAACAACGGATTAGCCACTTGTGCTTTGGAAGGTGCAATTCAGCTGGATGCCAAAAACAGCCTCCGTACTTCGGTTCGTTACCTTGAAACCGCTGAAAAAGATACACTTTATTACCCAGGTGAAGATGAACTGGGCACTGAAGCCTCCCTGTGGTATTCATATAAGTATAACCAGAACTTGACCCTCAAGCTTGAAGGGGCCTATCTGTTCCCCGGCGATCTGGCTGAAAAGATGTTTGAGGATGACGACAACGTCTACCAGGCGGTGGCTGGTATGGTATTTGCTTTTTAAAACACGAAATCATATTGCTAAAAATTCATATTCAAGGGTTTTGCTCAAATCTTCTTTTTTATAATTTACTGATTTTGCCGTCTTCTACCATCTGTTCTCTCTCCTCTGCGCCTGTAAAAAGGATTTTTTACAGGCGCATCAATCATAATAAAACCAAAAGCCCCTTTTTTTTATAAACAGAAAAAATTTCAGCTCATATAAGCTGTCCTTCAGAGGGAAATCCAATGAAAAAGATATTATTTTTTAAAGTCTTACTGGCAACAAGCCTGGTCTTGACCTTGATTGCAACCATCTCTATTGCTGGTGAATTTCCGACTAATCAGGTGGAAGCTAAGCTTTCCCTGCAGACTGCCCGGCTAATCCAGGGGCCCAAAGGGCATATACTGCTTAACCAGGGTCACTGCAAGGGAATACAAAAGGGAGATCTCTGGACTGTTTATTTGCCTGCTCAATCGGTTAAGGACCCTGAGACAGGAAAAACTCTGGATAAATTTTCTCCACCTGCGGCCATAGCCAGGGTGGTAAAGGTCCATGACCGGCTTTCCGAAGTCGAGCTTAAATGTATTAAAGAAAGAGGTTGCCAAATTTCCACGGGGATGAAGGCCGTCCGCTTTGATCGAATCAAGGCTTGGTTTATGGATAAAAACAGAGATTCTTCCGAAACTTATACTCAACTGCGAACCAAGCTGGATCATCTAAACTGGCAGGGTTATAAACAACCATCAAAATATCCTCCTGATTCTAACCAATTTGCCTGGGATGTGGTCATTGTTGCTAGCAAAGACAAGCTGGTCCTATGGAGCGGCGGCCAAATCCTGGAAATCTGTCAGCTCGAAGAAAGTAGATCCGTAACAACTCAGGCGAAAGATGTAAAAAATTTACCGGGCATGGATTCTCCCCTTAAGGTTTCCGGTTTTGATTCAATGGTTAGCCTGGACCGGAAAGTTGAACACATGGGTCTTGCCCGGAGTTCAAGCTCTAAAACCCCTTATCTGGTTTTCTTGTCCAAGAGGAGTCTAAAGGCCAGAAACCTTAAGAACAACAAGACTTTTACCTACGAATATCCGGGGTTCGGACAGGTTGTTGGTCTGTCTGTTGCCGGAAATCAGATGCTGGCAGTCAATATCTATGACCAGGAAAGGGGCATGCAGTCCATGCTTTTAGAAATAACGGACACCGGATTCCAAAAAAAGGCTACAGGCATACCTTATGTGCTTTCCTTTATGGGTGGGATAGATAACAGCAAAGGGCCGGAATTGTGGGGTCAACAATTTTCTCCGAGCCAGCTACTCTTGCCTGTAGTCTATCGTCTGAAGATCAGCAATGATTCTGTAACCAAGGAACAAAGAATTGATGTACCTTTTGGTTTTTCCTTGATAGGGGCATTCTCTGGAGATTTAAACGGCAACGGTAAGACGGAAATAGGATTTTTCAATCCGGCTGGTAAGTTAGCATTATCAGAACAGGGAGTAAAGATATGGGAATCAACAGGGAGATTCGCTCCGGCCCATGGTTTTTTTCTGGTTTCTGATCCTCTAAACCCGGATGCAGCCCCATCAAAAGTGTCTGTCTGGGGACAGCCCAGCCTTTTTCATATAAAGAACCGGATTTGTGCAGCCTTGCCTCTGAACAAGACCAGCCTTTATTCAATTATTGACCGCGGACCTGGACAAGGCACTGTCGGGCTTTTTTTTAGCCAAAAAAAGCTATATCGTCTACAACGGCTTACAGATAGTTTCCAGGGGTCGATCCAGGACCTGGCCGTGTATAAAGACAAACTGCTGATCTGTGTGGCCCAAGGCAATTCTTTTTCCTCTGAAAAAGGCCAAACTCACGTAATATCCCTACCCTTGTCCCATCTTTCTAATCTCTGATATCTTCTGCGCCTGTAAAATGATTTTTTACAGGCGCATCATCTTATTATGCCGGCACTTTAATATTTAAGGAGTATTGTAGGACTATATAGCCCAGGTAAATAGCCAGGAGCCAACCACCCTGCCAGCGTTTGAAGTAATTCCGGCTCATGGCGATGAAGACCCTGAAAGAATAGAGGATCAAAAGCATGGCCGGGAAATGGAAGGTGAAGAAGTTTTCCGGAATTGCCAATGGCTGCGCTGCTGCCGCTGCTCCGATGACAAAGAGACAATTAAGGACATCCGCACCGACCACATTGCCGACCATAATTTCCGGATGTCCCTTTCTGACCGAAGCAATAGCGGTCATCAACTCAGGCAGTGATGTCCCCAAAGCGACCATGGTCGCGGCGATCACGTCCTCGGGGACACCAAGTCTGCAAGCGCACTCAGAGGCACAGGGAATCAGTATCCTGGCCCCAAGGATAACCAAGAAAAGACCAATGGCAATCAAGACCAGGCTCCGGCAGATGGTCATCAGCTCGAAATCATCGATTGTCTCTCCTTCCAAAGCCTTTATACCGCCCTGCTTGGCCCAGCGGTAAGTAACCAGCATATATCCGGCCAAAAGGAACAAGAAGGTTATACCCACCCAGCGTTCCAGTTTGGGAGGAGACATAAAAATCAAGGCGGCACAGGCAATACAGACCAGCAAAGTGGCCGCCCCGACCTGGACCCAGCCGGTTCGATTGAGAATAAATCGATTGACTGGGACTTGAGTCAGTATACAGGTTACTCCCAAAACCAGACCGGTGTCGGCAATTATAGATCCGACTCCATTGCCCAGGGCCAGACCTGGATTGCCCATCCAGGCGGCCATAACCGAGACAAAGGCCTCCGGCAGGGTAGTGCCAAGAGAGACGATTGTCGCTCCGATGACGATCCTGGGTAGGCCGGTCCTGCGAGCCAAATGGACAACTCCGTCTATGGCCCAGTCAGCCCCTTTGGAGAGCATGAGGATACATATGCCGATAATCACAAGGAGAACAAAGGTTGGTAATCCGGGTACTAGGTGCTGTATCATCTCTTCCATAAAATTTTCCTCCGGCTAAAACTTATGTAAATCACATTAGTTTTTAAAGCATAAGATATGCCAAAATTTATAAGGATATAGGCTGGAGCTATATTATAACATCTTGAAATAAAAAAACAATTTATTTTAATCCATATCAGCATTGCCTTGACTGTCTAATTTTTTTTCAAATTGTAAATCAAGATGTCAGAAAGTTCAGACACTCTCTATGTTTTTTTTAAAATCGGTTTAGACAGATATGTTTATAAATAAAGATTTGGTGGGCCATAAAGGCCCACCAAAGTGAAGAGGAGGGGACCCAAAGGAGGGGGCTTTTGGGGGTCTCTTCAGAATTAATTATGCATGCTTTGTGCCAATAATATAAAGAGTATAGCTTATAAACTTATCACTCACAAAGTTGGGTATTTCTTTGGTTTATACAGAGGCTTGAAAAGGGTCTCCGCAAATATTTTCCAACCTCCTGACCAAACGTTGTAAGTCTTCACTATTAAATAAAGATTCCTGATCAAAATTGGCATCATATTTTGAGCCATTAGGGGGCTCCTTGTCCATTAACTCATATATGTCCTCGATGTCATCGATAGCAAATTGCATGGTCAGGGTAATATAGTTATATATTCGATCCTGCAAAGCCTTCATTTCCGGTCTGCTCAACAATTTATCATGAAGTCTTGTTTCAAATACCTTCAAAAAATTGATGATCTCTTCTTTCTTAAATCCCCCCATAAACCTATAAGGACAGATAATTTGATTGTATTCCGAAAAAAAAGATCTATCCCGATTCCTTATGGAGACAGCAAAGAGCTGATAAATCAAATTGATATACCACCTTAAAAGTTCTTCATCCATTTTCTGGTAATTAGGATAATAATCACTATTTTCAGTTTGGCGAATTTCCCAGAAGATATCTTCAATAACTTCATCCCGCACTTCCCAGATAACCCGATAAATCAATATACTCTTTCTAAAGGCTACTTTCTGTTTAATAAGGACCTGATTCCTAAAGTGCCAATTGTTGGGATGAATCTTTTTGTTCTCAACTATAAACAATAACCGGCGCAGAATGGAATACCTGGGAGATGGCTTCCAGTCCAGGCTCTTATATGTCTCAGAGGCATCGACATTGAGCTGTTTATCGATATACTTGGCCATCCATGGCCGTTCGAAGAGCTCCCGTCCTTTCATCTTCCATAAATAGAAACGAACAATAAGACCGAAATAAATAAACCACCTGGGCAGATGTAAGGGCTTTTTCTCCCTGGCAAAGTAATACTTGGTCGCCACCCGATAAAGATCCTTATGAGAAACTGAATTGCAATAAGAGGCATTGTATATACCAAACCTTGGCAGGCTTGAATGTTTCTCAATGATTTTGTCAAAGATGGCGATAATATCTTTTATATGGATATAAGGCAGGGAAAATTCTCCTTGTCCGCCGAGGATCCTTGATTGCCAGCCTTTGGACAGCCAAGTCTCCAGTAGGACATAAAGGGGTGGATATTCACACCAATCACTAAAAACCGCAGCCAGACGAACAATCGAAGCCGGCAATCTGTCGGAATTTACCGTAATAATTGCTTCAGCCTTTAGCTTGCTGATAGCATATGGGAATTCTGCCTTGGGAGGAGAATTTTCCGTAACAACATGGCCGGGAGGAGTGAACTCGCAAGCAGCCAACGAACTGGAAAAAATAAATCTTTTGGCTCCGACCTGGGAGGCCAGATCCAGAATGTTCTTTGTCCCGATTACATTGGTCTGTTCATAAGCAGGATTATCCTTCTGACTAAAATCATAATACCCTGCCAGATGCAGGACAAAATCAGCCCCTCCCCTTGACTTGATATGCTTGCCTACCTGGTTCATTTGCTGTTGATCACTTATGTCAGCTTGAATCCATTCAATATTGGCATAAAAAGGCACTCCAGACTCTTTTTGTGTCCTTCGGGCCAGACAAAATATATAATAGCATTTGTTCATGGCAATGACCCAATGCCGGCCAATGAATCCTGAGGCTCCTGTAACTACAATTGAAAGGAGAGAATCTCTCATATTTTTCTTCCCTACTTTAGCATGATTTTTCCTCATTGTTTACCTTTGTACTCTGAGCAGCCTGATAGATTTTTTGAAGTAACACATCAAGATCACATGGTTTGGTCAAGTAATCAAAGGCACCCAAAGCCAGTCCTTCCTGTGCCGCTTCAGCTGAACCATGTCCGGTCAAAATGATAACCGGCAGATTCTCATCTATCCTTTTACAAATCCTGAGCACCTCAAGCCCATCCATATCCCCGCCCAGCTTCAAATCCAGGACCACGACATCAAAATCTCGCCAGCGTAAAGATTGCAAACCTTCAGCCCCGCTATGAGCATTGGTTGTAATTATATCCCGCCTGGAAAATCTTTTGGAAAGGACATTGCCATACTCCTGTTCGTCGTCAACAAGGAGAAGATTGATCGGCTTTTTGCTTTTTTTTTGATGTTCACCCATATTACCCCCATACTTTGCCAGGCATAACGAAGCATGAAAATGTTAACCCCCATCCAGCCCTTTCAAAAGGGCTGGACAACGTAGCATGAAAAGCTCCCGATAACCTTCTAAAATTATT
>CAYUNZ010000106.1:0-2053 GCA_964446205.1 uncultured Desulfohalobiaceae bacterium
TTGTTCAACATCTCTTTCAGGCTTCAAGCTTCTGTCCTCTTTGACTGATCAGATGCAACATTATCCGCCTGGTCCTGATCTCCATGAGCACTCCCTTCTTGACTTTGACCTTCTTTGGCTAAGGACTGATCCTTATCCTGCTTTGACTCATCTGATTTGCTTTCTTTGCCCTTTGGCACCTCATCCGCTGCCATACCTCCGGTCCGCCCGTCCTCTTCTGAAGGGCTATCCTCCATATCTGATAATTGTCCCTCCAAATCAATTGTCCTTTTGACATCAGAACTCATTTTTCTAAATTCAGCCATACCTTTGCCCAAGGCTCTGGCCACCTCGGGTAATTTAGTCGGGCCAATGACTAACAAGGCCACGACCAAGATAAGCAATATTTCAGTTGTCCCTATACCAAACATATTATATATTTACTCCCATTCGATAGTACTCGGAGGTTTTGAAGAAACATCATAGACTACCCGATTGACCCCTCGGACCTCATTAATAATGCGATTGGACATCCTAGCCAAAAGATCAGACGGCACCCTGGTCCAATCTGCGGTCATGGCATCCTTACTATCAACAATTCTTAGGGCTACTACATGTTCATAGGTTCTCTCATCGCCCATAACTCCTACAGTCTTTAGAGGTAAGAGCACGGCAAATCCTTGCCAGACCTTGAAATACCAACCGGAAGCTAAGAGTTCATTGGCTACTATCCGATCCGCCTTACGCAAGACCTCAAGCCTCTCAGGAGTGATTTGACCAATGACTCGAATAGCCAGACCAGGACCAGGAAAGGGGTGACGCCAGACCAAGAAATCCGGAAGCCCCAATTCAATGGCCATCTTGCGGACCTCATCCTTAAACAGCTCCCGCAGCGGCTCAATCAATTTTAAATTCATTCTTTCAGGTAGACCACCAACATTGTGATGGCTCTTGATAGTGGCTGAAGGCCCTTTAAAGGAGACACTCTCAATAACATCTGGGTACAAGGTCCCTTGAGCCAGATAGGTCACACCTGATATCTCCCCGGCTTCCCTCTCAAAGACTTCAATAAAAGTATTGCCGATTATCCTTCTCTTTTCTTCCGGATCACTAATCCCAGTGAGTCTCTTCAAAAATATTTCCTGAGCCGGGACATACTTGAGATTGATATCAAAGAGCTGTCTTAAGTTCCTGATAACCTCATCAGCCTCCTCAGCCCGGAGAAGACCGTTGTCAACAAAGATACAGTGTAACTGTTTGCCAATAGCCTTATGCAAAAGGATAGCGACCACAGTAGAGTCAATTCCCCCACTCAAACCACAGACTACACTATCAGAGCCGATCTCCTTAGGCAGACTGACTAGCAAAGAATCAACAAAGGCCGACATGGACCATGAAGGTTTTAATCCAATAATCTCAAATAAAAAATTCCGAATAATTTGGTCACCTTCTTCAGTATGTGAGACCTCAGGGTGAAATTGCAGCCCAAAGATACGCTGATCGTGATCAGCCATGGCTGCAACATCAACAGAATCTGTACTGGCCAGGGCTGTGAATCCCTTGGGAGGAGCCATAACTGTGTCCCCATGCGACATCCAAACCTTAAGATTGGACTCTGATTCCAGACCTTGCCACAGTGGGGATGACTCTAGAAAAGTCAAAACCGCCTGTCCATACTCCCGGTCCCTAGCAGGGACAATTTGACCTGAGAAAAGCCTAGCCAGAAGCTGCATACCATAACATATCCCTAAAACAGGTAAGCCGTATCCCAAGATCCGGGAATCAAAAGTAGGAGAATCAGGTTCGCAGACACTGGCTGGACCCCCGGATAAGACAAGCCCATCCGGTTCTAAGCCCAAAAATTCTTCATAAGAAAGAGTACAGGGATGAATCTCAGAATATACCCCGGACTCCCTAATCCTTCTAGCAATGAGCTGTGTATACTGAGAACCGAAATCAATGACAAGAATCTTTGGATACTGTTTCATCTAAACTGATAATTCCCTTAGTCAAAAAATAACAGAATGTGGACCGTAAAACTTTGACCGTGAAATGTAGACCGTGGACCGAAGAG
>CAYUNZ010000106.1:2153-9224 GCA_964446205.1 uncultured Desulfohalobiaceae bacterium
GCAGTTCACAGTTCACGGTTCACGATCTTTTCATGCTTCGTTGTGCCTGGAAAGGCATGAGGCTTAATATGACTCTACCTGATAGTTGGGAGCCTCTTTGGTTATAATCACATCATGGACATGGCTCTCTTTGTAACCCGCTTGAGAGATCTGAATGAATCGGCTCTTTTCCTGCAACTCTTTGATCGATTGACAACCAACATAACCCATACCGGAACGAAGACCACCCATAAGCTGGTAAACTGTTTCCCCGGCTTTACCTTTGAAAGGAACACGACCGACAATACCTTCCGGGACATATTTGCTCGATCTCTCCTGAAAATAACGGTCACTACTTCCTTCTTTCATGGCATCTATCGAGCCCATACCGCGATAAATCTTATAGCGACGCCCCTGATACAAGATTGTCTCCCCAGGGCTCTCCTCAGTTCCTGCCAACATACTGCCCATCATAACCGAATCAGCACCAGCAGCTATAGCCTTAACCACATCACCGGAAAATTTGACCCCGCCATCAGCAATCAAACAACAGTCATATTTCCGACAAGCCTTGACCGTATCCATAATGGCCGTTATTTGTGGCACTCCTACCCCGGCAACAACCCGGGTTGTACATATCGATCCCGGACCAATCCCTACTTTGACCGCATCAACACCAGCCTTGATCAATGACTCCGCCCCGACATACGTCGCTACATTGCCAGCAATCAATTGGCAATACGGAAATTGCCCTTTGATTACCCGAACACCCTCGATGATATTTTTGCTATGGCCATGGGCTGAATCCAGGACAAGGACATCTACACCTGCTTGAATCAATTCTTCGACCCGTACGCCTATATCCTCCCCGACACCTACAGCAGCTCCGACCCTTAAACGACCCAGGTCATCTTTGCAGGCATGGGGATATTTCTTGATCTTTTCAATATCCTTGATGGTAATCAATCCTTTTAAGACATTGCCTTGATCAACTACAAGGAGCTTTTCAATACGGTTTTCATGGAGGATCTTCTTGGCTTGCTCCAAATTTGTCCCCAAAGGTACGGTGACTAGATTCTTGCTGGTCATAACTGTGGAAACCAAGGTATCCATATCCTCGACAAAGACGACATCACGGTTGGTGACAATACCCACCAATTGCCCACCTTTAACTACCGGCAGACCGGAGATACGATACTCGGCCATAATCTCAAGAGCCCGACCAACAGTTGATCCTGGTTCAATGCTTACAGGATCGACAATCATTCCGCTCTCCGACTTTTTAACCTTCTCAACTTCCATCCTTTGCCTTTCAAAGCTCATATTTTTGTGAATGATTCCAATCCCCCCAGCTCGGGCCATAGAGATAGCCATTCTCGATTCAGTAACCGTATCCATAGCCGCACTCAAAAGCGGGATCTTGAGTTGAATCTCTGGAGTCAAATAGGTTCTCGTATTTACATTATCAGGCAATTCTCCGGAATAGTCGGGTAAGAGCAGCACATCATCAAAAGTCAGTGCTGTTTTGATGATCTTGTCTTCCATAGTCTCTAAAATCCTCCAAACTGGTTCTTTAACATGGAAAGAACGTTGACCGAATAATAAGATCCATTGAACTTTTGTTTTTTTGTTTTTCGGTTAACAGTCGACGGTTAACGGTCAACACTTTCATGCTTAGTTGTGCCCGCAAGGGCATGTGGATTAACATACAAAAATTTATGGCTGTATTGCTTCGAGTTCCTTTTGAGCCTTTTGGCGCAATTGCTCCTCGACCCCTTTTAAATGGAGAATTTGCTGAAAATAGTCTTGGCCTTTTCTCTCTTGATCGAGATAATATGTATATATCATAGCCAGATTGTAATGAGCATAGGCGTTTTTAGGCTCAAACTTCAAGACCTCTTTAAGATGTTTTACCGCCTGATCATGCTCTTTGATCCGAAAAAGAACCAAGGCCAATTGTTGATGAGCCTGGGCATTGTCACTATCAAGCTTCAAAAGACGCTGCCAGAAATGTTTAGCCCTTTCCCACTCATGCAATGACATAAATACTGTAGCCAGGGTCTCTAGAGTGGAAACATCATCTGGGTTCTTTTGTAGTTTCTCCATAAGTTGACCAATCATGTCCATCATCTTGGCTTGGTCAGGATTAGAGGACCGTTTGACCACATGGGTCAAAGAAGGATTTTGAAGCCTGAAATTTATGGCAAAGACAAACATGGCCACAAGAGCACAGCCCATAAACACAAAGATCAGCCTCTGACCAGAGCTATGGCCGATTGTTTCGCTCATCTCCTAACCTCTCTATCTGGGTCAAACGAATAGTGATCCGGTTTTTGTGTTTGGTCAAGACAAAAAGATAACCACAGATACCCAGCCAAACCAAACAATTTGCCAACCACAGAAATTTCATATCATTATCTCCTTAGCCATAAGAAATAAGTCTATCTAATCTATCAGCAATCTTCAATTGACTGTACCGCAACCATAACAAGGTCAGAAACAATCCAGCCCAGGCCAAAAGACTGATAAGTACAGTCAGCCACATCTCTGAAGGCAACCCCCCTTGCCTGCTAGCCATGACAGTGGGATGAATACTTCGCCACAACCTGGCTGAAAAAAATACAAGTGGGACATCTAAAAAACCAAGGATACCTAATACAGCACAAAAGGTCTTTTGTTTTTGTTCAACGCCAAAAGATTTACGAAGGACAAGATAACCGGAATAGACAAACCACATTACCAGAGTTGTACTCAACCTGGGCTCCCAGGTCCACCATGTATTCCAGGCCGCTTTAGCCCAGAGGATGCCTGTCAACAAAACAAGGGTGCAAAACAAAACCCCAATCTCTGCCGCTGCCCCGGCCAAGAGATCAAAATTGTCATCACATCTACACAAAAAGAGAATGCTGAAGATAAAGACAAGGAAAAAACTGACAAAACCCCACCAAGCTAAGGGCAAATGGAGATAAAAAATCTTTTGCACCAGGCCCATTTGAGCTTCGACTGGGGCATAAAACCAGATAAACCACTGACTGATCAAAAGCATAATCCCGGTAACTGAGATGACAAGCAAAGACCAATGTTGACGTAAAGTCACCCGACCTCCTGATAAAAAGAATACAGACCGTCAAGCTGTAACCATTGATAAAAGAAATAAGAATCAACGTCTTAGTTTAGTCCTATGAAAAAGGGACTTTCTTTTGAACTTACGTTTTCAAGCCTTTAGTTGCAAATGGCTAAAAAGTTACGAATCAACAAGTCTGTCTTTTTCCCCTCTGTGGCTATACCAGTTTAGGTCATGAGGGTTAACGCTTTCTTTCATTCAGCAAATACATGGGGAAATAGAATAAGTGCCGCTCCTGTATAAACACAGGAAAAAGAGCCGGCCAAACCTAACCAGGACGAAAAAGTGACTGTCCCTGCCTGAGTCAAAACACCTTCACCCAGACGGATACCTGCTAACAGTAAAGGAATAAGTAAGGGAAAGATGATGACCGATAAGAGAGACTCTCTACCGGTCTGCCCTTGTCCCAATGACCCAAGCAAAGACGCAACCACCACCATCCCCCAATCAATGACCAAAACACTGACTACAAAGACAGTCCAGGATAAGACTTCACCAGTCCCAAGAAATACAATCATGGCTAAAAAAAAGACCGTTTGCAGGAGCAAGAGAAAAAAAAATCCGGCCATAACCTTTCCCAACCAGAGAGAATGTAAAGAAACTGGTGAAATAATCAGACCTAAACGGGCCTGACCCTCTTCCTCGATACCAAAAAGGCTGTTAAAAACAAATACAAGACTAAAGCAGGAGGCCAGCCAAAATATGGCTGCCATCCATTGCGTGTCCAATGATCCGGAAGAGCCAGAGGCCAAGCTAAAAATGAAGATCAGCAATAGCCCTAGAAGTCCGGCTTGTAGTATACCCAAACCCCCGCAAAAAACTATCGTGACATCTTTTTTGGCAATTAAAAAAGGGTCTTTGAACATACTGTTATACTTGTAGTCGTGAAAAACTTGGCTTTTTTAGAATATAAGATCTATCTTAAGAACTCATTTCATTTTGATACATTTTTTTATTACGAATACTAATAACATTTAATCCCGGTCTCTCTGAGACTGATCTACAAAAGCACCTCTTGTGTTTTCCAGATTAAATATTCTATCGGCCAAGTCACTGTCTCTGTCCGGATAGTGGCTAACCATTAAAACTGTTTTCCCTTGATGTTTGATTGCTTTTATCTCTTGATGCAAAAAAGACTGAGATTGGGGATCCAGCCCTGTAGACGGTTCATCCAGAAGATAAATATTTGGATCAATAAGCAAGACTCTGGCCAAATTGAGTTTTTGAACCATACCTCTGGAAAAACCAAAAACTTGCTCATGAGCCAAAAAACCAAGTCCGACACGATCCATGCTGTCAATGATCCTATCGTTATCACGGATATTGTAGACACTGGCCCAGAAACGAAGATTCTCAACAGCGCTCAACCATGGATAGTGAAAAGACTCATGACCCATATAGCCGATATTTTCCGGATTAACACCAGCTTTTATCTTTCCGTAAGTCGGGGCAACCAATCCTGATAGTATCTTCAACAGGGTAGATTTCCCACTGCCATTGGCCCCTAAAATAAGGATTACTTCACCAAAGTTGACCTGGAAATCTAGGTCTTTAAAAACAAGCTTTGTCCCAAAAAACTTGGTTAAATTTTCCGTCTCCAACAAAATGCTCATCTGGATAAAACCTTGGGAAAACCCCTCCAGCGCATGGTCAACAGACCACAAAGACAGACCAAGATACCGCCAATCCATAACCAGTTAACCAGTGGATTGACTCTGACCTGTAACCGAATGACCCCCTCCTGATTGAAACCAAGCAGTGTTGAGTATATTTCGTCACCCAGGCTTGGCAAAACAGAGGCCTCAGCAAAAGGTTGCTCAAATTGACGATACATGCGTCTTTCCGGTCGCAAAGTCCCCAAATTCTGACCCTGTTTACTAACCTGCAAAACCGCCTGATAAGCGACTAAAGACTTGCTGTCACGCTTGATAAAATCCCGATAAGTAACTGTGTATTCGCCGACATCCATTGAGCTACCCGGCTGCAAAACCGCTTCAGTGATCACCTTATAAGGACCAGATACCGCCACACCAAGACCTATGACCGCCACACCCAGATGCAGCCCATAGGCACCAAATAGGCTCCTGGACTTCCTGATTGATGAAGATTTGATAATCAAAGAAAGAACAGATAGTATTGAGAGAAGGGTTAAACTAACCGCTACCAAAGGCAAAGGTTTAGTCATCCCAAACAACCAAAGAAAAAGTATCAAAACGATAAATCCTCCGATCAGCAACCCAAATCTCCACCTCCCTATACCCCAAGACTTCCATTTTGCCCATACACAAAAAGGTAACAAGACAAAAAGTAGAGCAAAAAGAGGTAAACAGACCTGATTATAGAAATCTGGCCCCAGACCTTGAGGTGTTTGCCCGATCATCTTGGTCAATACCGGCCAGAGGGTTCCCAGAACAATTACTCCCCCAAGGGCCAAAAATAGCCAGGTCAAAAGTATAAAGAGGCCTTGAGCGCTTAGTAAACGGGAAAGGGGGGTGATTTCTTTAAATGAGCCTGACCAAAGAAGCATCCCTAACAGCAAAAGGGAAAAGACCATCAGAGCCAATAATGGTGCTCCAACTTGGCCTTGACCAAAGGCATGCAAAGAATCCAAGACCCCGCTTCTAGTCAAAAATGTCCCGAAAAAGCAAAGGATCATTGTCATTCCTATAAGGACAAGATTGGTTCTGGCCAGACTTTGTCGTTTTCTGCCCAAAATTGAGGTATGAATGAAGGCACTGGAACAAAGCCATGGTATAAGAGAGGCATTTTCTACCGGATCCCAGGCCCAATATCCTCCCCATCCGAGCTCCATATATGACCACCAAGCCCCTAAAAGAATACCCCCGGTCAAAAATGTCCAGGACAGTATAACCCAATTCCGGCTTAAATTGATCCAGGAAGACTCCTCATGGCTCAAGACAGAGGCAAAGGCCAGACAAGCTGGAACAGAGAATCCGGCATATCCAAAGAACAAAATAGGGGGATGAAAGATCATTCCGGGGTGTTGAAGCAAGGGATTAAGACCGTTTCCATCCTGAGGTGTCGGCATGACTTGCTCAAAAGGGTTACTGACCGTGATCAACATTAAAAGAAAAAAAGCTTGTAAGGCCAGAAAGAAAAGCCAAAAATTGACCTTTGTCCTGGTCTGGATAGATTTGTATGCAGGGGAATAGATCCAGACCATACCCAAAACAGCAATAAACAGGGCCCATAAGACAAAGGAACCCTCTTGACCGGCCCAAAAGGCTGTTAGGGCATAATACCATGGCAGAACAGAATCAGTATAGTCCCTAACATATTGAAAGGAAAAATCCCGGCCCAAAAGGGCCACAAACAAGACCCCTGAAGCCAGGATTAAAAGAAACAGAATTGTTGTTTGACATTTCTCCAACCAATAAACACTTTGGTTCTTTCCCTGCCAGGAGAAAAACAGCGTCCATAGGCACAAAAAAAGAGTCAGGATAAAACCGAACACAAGTGCATAATAACCGAATAAATGCATAATGATAACTAGTCCGTATTGCTTTTCTTATACTTTGAAGGACACTTGGTCATTAGGGTGTGGGCATGGAAAACTGGAACCGTCGACTGCATAGTCCCTTCTACAATGACCTCGGCCCCGGGTTGAAAGGTATCCGGTACTGCCCCGTCATAGTTTACAGCTATCTTTTGGTTTGAATGTTCGGGATCAGACAAATGAAAATTAACCCCCAAGGAGTCCTCTTTTTGTTCAATATCCTTGGAATCAACAATTCCGAATAGTCGGGCCTCCTGAAGATTCTCTGTCCCTTTAGCCAATGCTTCGGAAACATGCAAAAAATAGACACTGTTATCTTTGATACCATTGATCAAAAGATAGCCAAGTCCAAGACAGAAACAAAAAAAAGCCAGGGCATAAAACAATTTGTTCGTCTTCTTTTTAATCATAATCTTTTTCCCTTCCCTGAACATAATGCCATGAGCGGGCA
>CAYUNZ010000107.1:0-3559 GCA_964446205.1 uncultured Desulfohalobiaceae bacterium
ATTTTGAAGATTGACGCAGTCAAACGGAAAAAAGGCAGTTTCCGGATAAAAACTATCTAGAATCCTTGTCTTGTGTTAATAGGTCAACAAGTTTATACTTATTCATTTCTACCGAAGGGGCAAATTCTAGGAATTTCAAGTAGACTGCAGACTGCTGCCCCGGTAATGCCATAGGTTGTATAATTTTTGTCGTATTGATGGAGCATTTGGAGAATAGTATCGAATGTCCCATTACTCATGGTTGTTCCGGTAATAACTATGGTGTCTGATTCCCGGATGAGACGTTCTGTCTCTGTCCGACCATCCCAGATTTCTGCCCCCCATTTTGTCTTGTTGATATTTTTTTCTTGCAGATCTGTTATGGTTACTTGTTTAGGACCGAATCTATCAATAAGGGCTTCAGCAATGGCTGGATTTAGACCTATTAGTCCGATTTTCTGGTTTTGTCTAAGGTTATAAAGGTAGTCGGCTATTCTTGGGGCGCATTCTTCAGGCTCCTTGTCCTTGCAGTGGACTGTTCCGGAGACCAGACCGATTTTGCGGCCTAAGGCATTTAAGGCGGCCAAAAAAATTGCTCTATTGGGAGTTTGATCCAAAGAAAGTTCTGTGACTTGGCTCAAACTGCCAGTAAATTCCCTTGGTGAATCAGTATAGGCCTGACCTTTGGCACCAAGAAGAGTAGCCTCAATAACGCGCTCCTTGCCTTCAATTAAAGGGAAGTCTCTTCTTCCCGGACTGCCTATGGCTTCTTCAGGGCTAAGCTCCTTGGCCAGAATAGTAGTTGTAACCTCAAGGAGATTGTTTTCAACCACTAAGGATCTCATTTTGGGCCTGACTGTCTCCAGGACGGATTGAACGCTACTAGCTGTCATTTATAAGTCCTCACAGGTCTTGCCTTTCAAAAATAGGGGTATTTTTATATTAGTCTAGACTTCAGAAAAAAAGGGTTTCTTGTGAATTACATAGGGAAAAATTTTAATCATTCCCCATCCGGAAATTTTTAATTTCCGGATATGGAAATAGCAAGCTTTCAATAAGGGCAGTTTCCGGATGAAAACTAATCAAAGTTAAGACCTTGGAAGAGGCCTTTAAGACCTTCGCTTTTAGTATCTAGCTCTTCTTTCAAGGTTTTGATATAGTCAGGTTGCCCCTCATTGCTCCACTTTGGATATCCCCCACGCCAGACATATCTGATGAGTTCCTGAAACATCTCCTTGGAAAACTTCATTTTTTCTATAGAAATTATTTGATTGGTTGAATCGGTCATTATGGGGATAGAGAACATGGAAGCATATTCTTTGAGTAGGGGTTCAATAATATGTCTGTTCCGGAACCCATATGTTTTTTGGCGGAAGTTTTCAGGTTCTTTGGGGAAGGGGAAAATTTGATAGACATGACCAATAAATCCTTGAAAATTTCTGCCGTGAATAGCGCCCATAAGATCTCCAATTTGGCTTGGATCAGCAATTTTATAGACCTCAAAATAGGAAGAATAATCAATTCCCTGATCATACTGGGCTAATTCCGAGATCTTACTGCAAAATTCCGGGGCAAAAAAGAATAAATGATCTAATAAGAGTAGGTCGGTTTCAATATTAAAAAAACCAAAGGCCACGGTTCCCTTGTTAATAGTTTCAAACGGAAGAGGCATGGCGGCACTCCTGAATAAGAGTTTATAAAGTTGTTTTGGCCTTTAAGGGATAAAATAAGTTTGTAACTATTCAGGGGATTACTATCTCTTGGGAAATAGATCCTAAATATAGTGCTCCAATTTTGGTTTTGCCAAAATTGAAGCCGTTATTAGTTAATAGTTATTTGAATAAAACCTAATTTGGATGACTATACTTTATAGATTTGATGATTGTCTTTTTTTTACGGTTGACCACCTCTGACCTGAATAAGTTCAGCAACAATGCTGACGGCTATCTCTTCTGGTGTCTGGCCACCTATATTGAGACCAATAGGGGAATAGATTTGATTTAGATATTCTTGATTCCAACCTTCTTTTCTAAGCTCTTCAAAAATACGCTGTCGTTTTGTCTTGCTGGCGATCATGCCTATATAAGCAGGTTGTGTCAACAAGGCTTGTTTGAGGACCTTATAATCCGAGGCGTGTCCCCTGGTCAGTATAGCTAGATAGGTATTGGAATTGATCTTTAAATGGTTAAAAGACTCTTCAAAAGGGACAACTACAATGTCCTCTGCTTTGGGAAACCGACGGCGATTGGCAAAATCCTCTCTGTCATCAACGACTTGGATACGGAAGTTGACCAAATTGGCCAGTTCAGCAACAAAAGAGGCTATGTGTCCACCCCCAAAGATAATTAGTTTTGACTCCGGTTTAATGGGATCGACAAAAATTGGATCCTGGTTTTTTTGAAGATGTACGAGCCTAGGACTGCGAATAGAGGTCAATTTGTTTAGCTGGAGATTCGAAAAAGGGATATTGCCAAACATGTCATCATTATCTGCTACAAGGATATGACGGGAATAGTTGGCTTCATTCTGCTCATTTTTGATTAAGGTTAAGGCCAAGCCGGTTATGTCTTGATTAAGGAGATCAACTATTCGGGCGAAGAAATCTCTGTCGTTTTGATGTGAGGAATTAAAGGGTTCGAGATATATTTCTACCTCACCACCACAAAGCATATCGCTTTCCAGAAGTTCTTTCCCTGTAAGTTGAAATACGTAGCGATAGGGGATTTCGCTATGTATAATCTGCAGAGCCTTTTCTCTGACTCTATACTCTAGGAGACCTCCACCGATGGTACCAATAAGTGAACCGTCTTCAAGGAAAAGGCCCTTGGCTCCTGGATGTCTGGGTGCTGAACCTTTGACACGTATAATGGTTGCCAGAACAAAAGATCTGTTTTGTTTAAATAGTTCGTGAATCTTAAAAAACATTTGACTCATTAGGGCATACACCTGCTTATGGTCTGGTCAAATTTAATATTTACCATCATGCCTAATTAGGTAAAACGAAGCATACAAAAAATGTTGACCGTTCACAGAACAGAAACTTTCCAGTGTAGCTTATTGTAAGTTTTATACATCCTTTTTTTCCCCATTCTTCGGTAAACGGAAAACAGTAAACGGTAAATGATTTTTTATGAATATCGCAACGACATATCAGGTGAAGATATGGTTAGTAATATCTTTATTGTGAAAGGGGTTTTTGAGGTAAAACCGGTTTTGAAAAGAGAGTTCAAGAAGAGACAATGCCAGTAATTTTAGGTTCAAGGGATGGATAGTTACGCAGCTTATTTTGATTTATCCAACGAATGGCAATAAAGGAGATGATTAAGAAACAAATGCTCAATATAGCGGCTGAAGCATCTTGATTATTGAAGGGATTAATAAGGTGACCGACAACAGCACCGACAAGAAAACAGAATAATGGGATCAGATATAAGATAAACATAGCTTTTAAGGGTTTTTCTAATCTAAATTCTATTCTGACACTTTGGCCGACTTGAGCCATAATCTGATTATTTGCTTCTAAAAGCATATGTTCCGAGCCAAAAGGGTCACAAAAATTACGATGGCTGCAACTCTGACA
>CAYUNZ010000107.1:3659-9018 GCA_964446205.1 uncultured Desulfohalobiaceae bacterium
GATCCGCTCGGACATTTTTCAATACAAAAACCTTGGCCAGTACATTTGTCCGGGTTTACGACAGCCAATTTGTCTTCCATGGAAACGGCCTCTTCAGGACAATTCTTCTTGCACAAACCACAGGCAATGCAGCCAACACTGCAAACCTGTTTGACCACTTTACCTCCATCATGGGAGGAACATAGGTTAGCGGTTTTTTGAGATATAGGTATCAACCTGGGGATATTCCTCGGACATACTTCAACACAATTCCCACATCCGGTACACAAGAGTTTATTAACTACTGGCAGTCCGTTCTCCCCCATGCTTAGAGCGCCAAATGGGCAAGCCCTGATACAGGTCCCAAGACCCAGACAGCCGTACTGGCAGGCCTTATCTCCACCTGTAGCTACTATGGCTGCTCGACAATCATTTGCCCCGGAGTAAACAAAGCGTTTGACTGCCTTTTCATCACTGCCTTGGCAAAATATTTTGGCCACTTTACGTTCGCCGGTCTCTGCGGAGATACACATTATAGAACAAACCTGATTGGTAACATCACTGCCTCCAGCTACGCAGAGATTGGGCGGAGCTCCGGATTTGACAATGGCTTCCGCATAGTCACTGCATCCGGCATAACCGCAACCACCACAGTTTGCACCGGGCAGAACATCAAGAATACTTTCTATGCGGGGATCTACATAGACATAAAAGACCTTTGCTGCCACCCCCAGGACTATGCTCAAGGCACAGCCTAAGGCTGCCATGGCCAAAATGGCGGTTATAATGGGACTCATGGCGAATATTCTCCTTTGAGAAAAGATTTTGAGATTATTGGCCTAGTCCGATGAATCCGTAGAAACACAATCCCATCATGCCGGCACTTAGCAAGGCGATTGGGACTCCAGAAAAAAGGCTTGGCACTCGTCCAATGGCAAAACGTTCTCGGATTCCGGCCAGGACAATTAGGGCCAGACTAAACCCAATTGCTGTTGAAAAGGCGTAGACAAGGGTCTCTAAGAAGGAATGCCCTTCCTGAATATTCAGAACTGCTACACCAAATATCATACAATTGGTCGTGATCAGTGGAAGGTATATGCCCAATGATTTATAAAGGGCCGGAGCGGTCTTTTGAAGAACAATCTCGACAAGCTGTACCAGTGAGGCTATGACCAAAATAAAGGCTACGGTTCGTAGATATGTCAGTTCTAAGGGAATTAGTAAAAAATTGTATACAATCCAGGTAATAGAACTAGCCAGGACATTGACGAATAAAGCAGCCCCGGACATGCCGATAGCGCTTTCCAGACTTGATGAGACCCCAATAAAAGGACATTGGCCTAAAAACCTGATCAATAGGATGTTGTTGGCAAAGATGGCGGTTACCATCATCAACAGATAGTCACCCATAACAATTTCCTCTTTGAGTTAAGTAGTTCTTAACAGGTCTGTTTCGGTTTTTCCAACTTGAAGGAGATAAAGTTCATCAGGACCAGGAGCAGGCCCAAACAGATATAGGCCCCAGGTGGCCTTTGTAAAAGCTCAAATCCTATATAGGATTCAGGCATGACCTGTAAGCCAAACCAGGTACCGGCACCGATTATCTCACGAAATGAGGCCAAAACAACAAGAGATATGGTAAAGCCAAGGCCCATGCCAAAACCGTCGGCAGCTGCCAAATGGACAGGTTCTTTTCTAGCAAAGGCTTCAGCTCGCCCCAGGATTAGGCAATTGACAACAATAAGGGGAATCCATATTCCCAGGACCTCATAGAGAGAATAGAGATAGGCCTCCATGGTCAATTCTACAATTGTCACGGCTGAGGCAATGATGACGATAAAGACAGGTACTCGAATTTTTGAGGGGATGAGCTTTCTGAAGGTTGAAATCAAGGTGTTGCTGACTAGCAAGACAAAGATCACTCCGCCACCAAGGCCTAAGGCACTGCTGACATTGGCTGTAACAGCCAGGACGGGACACAAGCCAAGGACAAAGCGAAAGGGAGGAACCTCTTTCCACAAGCCCTTAGTGAATTCTTGGACAATTCTGGCCATGATCTACTCCTCTTGACTCTATTTCACTCAGATATTTGGGAACAAATAAATTTGTATTAACCATTATGCCCTGAGACGGGATAAACGAAGCATGAAAGATGTGAACCGTGGACCGTGAACAGTGATCCGCAAGACGAAAAAGTTAAGATAGTTCTTTATGATTCTTATTTCTTTGCTCAACGGTCAACGATTCACGGTAAACATTCTTTTATGTTAAGATAGAATCTTTGACTTATTCTTTTTAAATATCTTTATACCTTTTTGGACTGCCTTTTGAATACCGTGTGATGTATAAGTGGCACCGGTGACAGCATCAATGTAACCTCCGCTGGGAGAGAAGTTTTTACCTATAGGTTGATCTTTGAATTGACCCATAAAAGCTTGGCTGTTTATGGCTTTGGTTCCTACTCCAGGGGTCTCTGTATGAGTAGTTACAGCAATACTGCCAATCTTTTTCTCAGGGATTGTAATTGAGATCATCACCCCTACATCACCATCATAGCCAGTACCATACGCTTCCAGGGCTACAGCCACGATTTCGTTGTTATTTTTGGCATAAAAGATAGTCCGTTCAATGGGTTTTCCTCTTTTATTCTTGCCAATAACAATCTTTGTCCGGTCTTTGATCGGGTCATTGTCATATTCAACAGTTAGGGCCTTTTTGAGAGCCGGGGCTTTAATGTTTTTGATACGTTGGTACTCAATTTGATCCTGGGTGGCTATTTTTACCAAGGAAAGGGCACAGCCCCAGACTCCAGTAACGATTGTCAAGACCAAGACCATCTTAAAAATTTCACGTGCAGTCACAGTTAATTACCTCCCATAGACCTCAGGTGCAATTTTATCCAGGAAGGGAGTGGCCATGCTCAATATAAAAACAGCGTAGTAGGCACCGAACGTCCAGGCTCCCCATGTCCGAATGATAACTGTTAAAATGCCGGCGCATAAACCAAACAGGATCATGCCTTGAGGGGTTACAGGGGAGGAGGGCATGTCTGTTGCCAGAAAAAAGGCGGCTAGGAATGTACCGCCGGCAAATATATGGAAAACAGGGTCTGCGTAATAGCCGGAGGTGCTAAAGACCCAAAAGAGTCCGGAAAATATAAAGACTCCCAGCAAGTAACATACCGGTATTCGCCAGTTGATTACCCTTCTTGCTAGGAGATAAAGCCCACCGATAAGGAGCATCAAAACCGATGTTTGACCTAAATATCCTCCGGTTTGGCCAATAAAGAGTTGTCCATATGTGAAATATTGATTGACAAAGCTCGGACCTTGGTCTTTTAAGACCTCCATTGGGGCTAAGGATGTTGCTGGATCAATTGCAGGGATTATCCAGTTGCTCATATAGTCGGGAAAGGACATCTGTAAAACGACCCAAGCAATAAGGACACCATTAAAGGGGTTGGATCCAAAACCCCCAAAGACTTCTTTGCCCAGAATGATCATGATAAGAGTTCCAACTAGAATTAGCCACCAGGGTGCGGTTGGGGGCAGGAGTAGAGCCAAGATTAGACCACTGCAAACCCCACTTAAATCGAAAATTGTCAAGGGACGTTTAGTAAGTTTTTGACATAGCCCTTCCCAAACCACGGCGGAAACAACAGATATGAGGACAACCTGTAGGGCATGTAGTCCAAAGGTAAAGAGAGCAAAGAGGGTGGCCGGAATTAGAGCAATGATAAAATCCCGCATAATCCCGGAGACAATATTACCGCTATGGACATGAGGATTAGGCGAGACTACAAGTTTGGTCATTGTCATGTTCAGTACTCCTTTGAGCTGTTATCACAGACTTTCCAAGTTGAATCCATTGGACCATGGGGATTCGGGCTGGACAGACATAAGCGCAACAGCCACATTCGATACAGCTGAAGATGTCGTTTTTTTCAGCAAGCTCGTAGTGACCTCCTTCTGAGAATCCGGAAATAAGAAAGGGCATGAGTCGCATCGGGCAGACTTCGACACAATAACCACATTTGATACAGACATTTGAAGAAAAGGTCAAAATATCCTGCGTTTGTTGGATATAGATGATATGCGTCTCTTTAGTAACTGGAAGCATAGGGTTATATATGGCTTGACCGGAAAGAGGGCCTCCAACAATAATCTTGCCAATGGATTCGGTATCATAACCGATATACTCCAAGATCTCTTGTATAGGGGTCCCGATTTTAACCTGAAGATTACGAGGTTTCTCCAGACCGCTGCCGGCAATAGTGACCAATTTATTGATAACAGGCTCATTATTAACGACAACCCTGTTTAGGGCATAAGCAGTTTCTACTCCAATGATGGAAATGCCCATTTCCTCAGGCAAGGCCTCAGGAGGATATTCTTGACGGCTAATGACTGAGGCTAGAAGTTTCTCTTTGTGCTGCGGATGTTTAGCCTGCATGGGTTTGATATGAAAGGAAGTGTTTTGTTCTTGCAGGGCAATTAAGGCTTGAGTAGCTTGGGCATAACAGGCTATATAGACGGTCTCAGCTCCAATGATTTCTTGCAGCAGCTTTACTCCCTGCAATACCTCAGAGGTATTAGTGGCCAGTAAGGTAGTTTGATAGCCTTGGACAAGGAACTCATCAAGCCCGTTAATTATTAGGGTATGAACGTTTTTTTTCTGGGCTAGGGCAATCTTTTCCAATAGGGGGGTTGGCTCTGGAGAGAAGTCGTTTAGACCAGACCTTAGTATCTTGCCCATGGGTTGAAGTTCTTGGAGGTCCTTGTTTGAAGATGCTTGTTGTCCATTTGATTCAATGGTAACTGCAGTAGCTATTTCTCCGGAGAGGAGCGAGAAATTTTTATCAATTTCCGTTACATGACCAGAGATTGAGGCATGCACGGCACAAGAGGGACTCTCACCCAACATTTCCCCTTGGTGAATTTCCGATTTTTTTTGGACCAAGAGAGAACATGAAGTTTCCCGATCCTGTTTGAGTGGTATCAAAACTCTTTGAGGATCAGGCATTGTTTCAATATCGCTGAGTTGAAGATCTCGAGGAACATCTAATTTAAGCCCCCCTGAAAAACTTGCTGCTTTCATGGCTATGCTCTCTTTAAATCTTAGGGTCTTTCATTTAATATAATGAAATATTGAACAATTTAGGACAATATCACCAAGGACTCCTTGTTTGTGAAAATTTAGACAAGCTTTATTTGTTTCCTTAAATCTTGTCAAGGGGTTAATTTCTGTTTTGAAGTACTGTAAAAAATTTTTAAGCCTAACAAAAATGGATTTGACCTAAAAAGAGGATTGACAAGAGACCAGGTTCATTGGTTAGATTTCTTTATTTCTAAACTTGATCTTCCGTTTTGTTCAGTTCCTT
>CAYUNZ010000108.1:0-4839 GCA_964446205.1 uncultured Desulfohalobiaceae bacterium
GCAGTTTCCGGATGAAAACTATTTACAATACCTGGGCATTTGTCGGCAGTAGCTGCAGTCTGGTCATTGAGCAAAGATCTGCAAATTGAACAAGGAGATCAGGATTGTTCTTCCGGGAATACTTGCTTTTCAGCCGAGATGAGATAAGTGCTTAAGCTTATATGCTTATTCATGAGCCCCAATTTTTTCCTGATATTGTGTCTATGGGTGTCTATGGTTCTTTTGGACAAGTTCAGCATTTCAGCTATTTCTTTGGTGCTCTTGCCTTGCTTTATACTGTCAAGAAGCTGTACTTCCGAAGGAGTCAGTCCATAGGCTTGAATCAAGGTCCGCTTGAATGGAGAGATGATCTTCTTCAGGTTGGATTCAATCAAATTTAGATAGTGCATTTGTTCCCTATCCATATCCGTGGCTTTCAGGCTGTCTATTAAGGGCCGGAACAACTGCTGGACATTAAAGACCATGTTTTCTTCCAATTCCCGCTTGTTCTCGTCTTTTTTCTCCAAAAGGACCCTTAAGGCTATATTGGCCTCCTCCAATTTCTTATTGATATCGCTTAATTCTGAGGTACGTTCCCTAACCCTTTGCTCCAACTTTTCGTTACTTTCCCTAAGGGCGGCCTGTACCTTCTTTATCTGGGACAAATCCCTGGCCACGCAAACACTACCTGCATTTTCGCCGTTTACCTTTAATATGCTTATGGACATCTCAAAAGGGACCACCTGACCGTTTTTGGTCCTGATATCAATCTCATAATCCCTGACATAACTGTACTTTCTCAAAGCAATAAGCATCTCCTCCAATCTATACCGGTCTGCATACAGGTCAAAGGCTGACTTGCCCTTTAGTTCCTGGAAACAATAGCCGAACAGCTCTTCTGCCCTTTTGTTCCAGCGGATAAACCTGCCTTTTGCATCAACTATACCTATGGCATCGGCCGAATTCTCCAGGACATTCTCGAAATAATCCCTCTCTTGCTTCAGCTCTTTCTCCACATCCGTATACCCACAACTTTCTCGACCTATTTCAATATCATCTCCTGAGTCTTCCAAGGCCTGATATCTAGATTTTAGTTCCATATATTGCCGCCACAAGCTCTCTAACTCCCGGTTAATCTGTGATTTGGTCTTCTCATCTTTCGAAACAGGCATAATCAACCCTTGAACAAATCATCCTCAATTCTCTTTATCGATTCTATTGTAGTCAGCCAATTCCTGTCTTCTCAGATAGCATGTCCGAGAACTTACAGCTACTTCCTGTTTATTTGTCTCCACCTATTGTATACTGTTTCGGCCAGTCTGACAGAGGCAGCATCCAGCATCTTGCCTTGCATAGAAGCTGTCCCCGACCTTTTGTCGCCTGATTCATCAAAGGCGGCAAGCACCTTCTTGGCCCTTTCCATATCCTCTTGTGAAGGGCTAAACATTTCATTGACCACAGCTATCTGATCAGGGTGGATAACCCATTTACCATCAAAACCCAGGGAGACACTCAAACTGCATGAGCTTCTTAATCCAACTAGGTCCCGAAAATCCCCAAAAGGTGCATCAATAGCCTGAAGTCCAGCCGCCTTGGCCGCCATGTTCAACCGGCTCATGGGGAAATGCCATCTGTGACCAGGATAGACTTCCTCAGCCTCACCATGCCCACTCAGGCCTTTACTCCACATATTCAAGGAGGCACCATAATCTGCAATACCAAAAATCAAGGTCTCCAGCCTGGAGGAGCTAAAGGCAATCTCCTCTACCTTGAGCATGCCCAGGGCCGTCTCTATACAGGCCTCAAGACCGATTTGCTGATCAAAGCCCATCCGCCTCTCGATCTGGGTCAACAGATAATCCACTGCCTTGACCTGATCTGCTGCATCAACCTTGGGGATAACTATGACCTCTACCCTGTTGCCTACCTGCTCCACAACATCAATGACATCGCGGTAAGCAAAAGGAGAACCCATATCGTTCATCCTGTATCCCTTGACCTGATCTCTCCAGTCAAGATCCTGGAAATAATTTATGAGTTGGTGGCGGGCCCGGTCCTTTTCATCCTCGGGCACACTATCCTCCAGATCCAGCATAAGCATGTCCGCAGGGAGACCTTGGGCCTTGTAAAACATCTTTCCACGATGGGCGGGCACCGATAAGACCGAACGTCTTAACCTTAGACCAGACTTCATCTTAACCCCCAACCGGATAAACCGGTAAGTTGATATAGGATTACAGATATTAAGATATTTGACAATTCAATTTACACACCTGTATTTTATTTGTCTATAGTGTTTTGATTCACGTTAGACCAAAAAGGAGAGGGTATGGAAATTCCCCTATACCAGATAGACGCCTATGCATCTAATTTGTTTGAAGGAAATCCGGCAGCGGTCTGTCCCTTGACCGAATGGCTGCCTGAGAAAAAGATGCAATCTATAGCCCAGGAAAACAATTTGTCTGAAACTGCTTTTTTTGTCCCCACTGGAAGAGGCTTTGGTATTAGATGGTTCACCCCGGCAAAAGAGGTAGATCTATGCGGTCACGGCACATTGGCAACCGCATATGTATTATTCAATATTCTTGGTTACAAAGGGGATAAGATTGAGTTTGATTCCAAATCAGGAAGACTCAATGTCACCAGGGACAAGGACTGGTTAGTCCTTGATTTTCCAGCACAACCTCCTGTTATCTGCAAGATCCCCCATAAAGCTTCAAAGGCCTTTGGTTCAGAGCCGCTTGAATGCCTGAAGTCCAGGGACTATATCCTGGTTTTTGAGAATGAATCGGACATTATAGCGGCAAATCCGGATCTAAGACTCCTGATGGATCTAGATTTGCGTGGAGTCATAATTACTGCCAAATCGAATAAGTATGACTTTGTAGTCCGTTTTTTTGTCCCCAAATACGGAGTATCTGAAGATCCAGTCACAGGTTCTGCCTACACACAGCTTACGCCCTATTGGTCACATGTAACCGGCTCAAAAAAGTTTTTTGCCAAACAGTTGTCTTCCAGAGGTGGTGAAGTTGTTTGCCGACTGGTCGATGACCGTGTTCTTATAGCCGGCCAGGCCATCAAATATCTGGAAGGCAGGATCCAGATATGAATCAAAGCCAAGTTCTTAATAGCTGTCCTTTTGACTACATCTTGACCATCATGCCCTAACAGCGGTCACAACTAGCATAAAAAGGGGCGCACCGAATTTGCAAAACATCCTTGACCTTTTTTCTCTTTAGGTCCTAAATTGAATAAACTTTAACTTCCAAAGGAGACGGTGATGAAATATGAACATTTAATGCTCGAAATTGACAACAACTATGTAGGCCGGATTACTTTGAACCGACCTGAGCAGCTGAACACCTTCAATACCACTATGGCTAAGGAACTCGATCAGGCCCTGCAGGAATTGGAAGACGATGACCAGGTCCGGGTCGGCATAATAAAGGGCAGCGGCAAGGTCTTTTGTGCTGGCATAGACCTGAATGAGTTTCCAGGTCGGACACCTATTGGATACAGACAGTGGATAGAATGTATGGAACAATCCTTTGTTTCCATAAGCAGGATGAACAAGCCGATCATCGCTCAGGTTCACGGAGTGGCCGCAGCAAATGGAGCAGGCCTTGTAGCCGCAGCCGATCTGGCTATCGCCGCAGAAGAGTCCAAGATAGGGCTTACGGCAATCAATGTCGGTTTAAACTGTATCGGTCCGGTAGTGGCTGTATCCCGTTCAATAGGCAGAAAAAAAGCCTTGGAGCTGCTTTTTTTCGGAGAGATGATCAAGGCTGAGGAGGCCCTTAATATGGGTCTATTAAACAAGGTTGTCCCTTCAGACCAGTTGGAGCAAGAGGCAGAGACCTGGGCAACAACTTTAGCTCAGAAAAGCCCTCTGGCTCTGCAAAATGCCAAAAAGTCCTTTTATAATGCAGCGGATATGGAGTATGAAAAGGCTTTTCAATTCATGAATGAGGCCTTTGCTCGACTATGCACTACTGAGGATGCCAGTGAAGGTATCTCAGCCTTTAAAGAAAAAAGAGAACCAAAATGGAAAGAACGTTGACCCCGATTTTAAATAAAAGGCTGCCAGGATTAAATGACATTGAAGGTACTGCAATACCAGAGTCGTTACCCTTTATTATAGATTCACATGTTCACATATTTCCAGATCCGATATTTGAAGCTATCTGGAGATGGTTTGACAAACATGCCTGGCCTATACGCTACAAACTTACTTCAAAAAAATTGCTGAACTTTTTATTTGAACATGGTCTGGGTCATATTGTTGCCCTTCAATATGCACACAAGCCGGGAATAGCCCGGGAGCTCAACTCTTATATGGCCGAGATCTGCCAGGAGTATCATGGTCAAGTCACTGGTATGGCCACAGTTTTTCCCGGTGAAGAAGGCGATATAGATATCCTGGAGAAAGCTTTTGAAAAAGGGCTTCAGGGAGTAAAGCTACATGCCCATGTCCAATGCTTTGACCTAAACTGTCAAGAGGTTAATAAGATCTACAACCTTTGCTCTTCAGCCCAAAAACCCATCATCGTCCATGCAGGCAGGGAACCTAAAAGCCCGGCCTATAATTGTGATCCGTATAAGCTTTGCCGGGTTGATAAACTGGAGCGCGTCTTAATTGATTTTCCTGAGCTTAAAGTTTGTGTCCCCCATCTGGGTCTGGATGAGATATCAGAGTACAGAGAGCTTATCGAGAAATATGACAACCTTTGGCTGGACACGGCAATGGCTGTGACTGAGTATTTACCGACTGAGGAGACCATAGAACTCGACAGATACAGACTGGAGAGAATTATGTACGGCTCTGACTTTCCCAACATTCCATATGCCTGGGACAGAGAG
>CAYUNZ010000108.1:4939-7287 GCA_964446205.1 uncultured Desulfohalobiaceae bacterium
GTAACCCACATAGCCACATTTGAGGCAAAGAGTTTGGCCATAGCTGCTTCCTTGCTATATGACAGGCCAGCATCTGCGTTACATGCGGCCTGATATACCAAAAATCTAGCCGCCTCGATCTGGGTGTACATATCAACCAATTTAAAAGAGATGGCCTGAAAATTGGAGATGGGCACTGAAAATTGGTGTCTCTGTTTAGCATAGGCCAGGGCCTGTTCATAGGCCCCTTGAGCAATGCCTAAGGCCTGAGCGGCAATGCCTATCCTGCCTCCATCCAAAGTCTTCATGGCCACTTTGAACCCTTCCCCTTCCCTGGCCAACAGGTTTTCCTTGGGAATTTGGCAATCATTAAAGACCAATTCCCTGGTCGGGGAGGATCTGATTCCCATCTTTTCTTCTCTTTTTCCAGCCGAAAACCCATTGGTCCCTTTCTCAATAATAAATGCGCTAATACCGTGATGTTTTTTGTCCACGTTTTCATTGGTTCGAAAAATGGCCACACAGATATCTGCATCACCAGCATTGGTAATAAAATTTTTACTACCATTTAAGATATAGCTATCTCCTTTTAGTTGAGCAGTAGCTTGAGTCCCACCGGCATCAGATCCTGCATCCGGTTCTGTTATACCCAAACACCCCAGCTTCTTACCTTCGGCCATTGGCTGTAAAAATCTCTTCTTTTGCTCATCCGTACCGAATAGGTATATAGGATTACTGCCCAGGGAAACATGAGCGGAAAGGACAACCCCGGTAGAGGCGCAGACCTTGGATAGCTCTTCTATGGCCAGAACATAACTCATGTAATCGGCCTCTGCACCTCCGTATTGTTCTGGAAAAATTATGCCTGGAAGCTCCATCTGGGCTAGTTTATCAAATTGAATATCCCGATCGAAACGTTCCTCTTCGTCTCGTTCCTTAGCCGTTGGTGCTAATTCCTTTCTTGCATACTCCCTTACCGACTTACGCAACATTTCATGATCTTTCCTCAGCCTGAACTCCATACTTAAGTCTCCTTACTTTTTGAATGCTATTGATCATGTCTTCCCGTATCTTCTGCCGATAACTTCATCTGCAATAACCATCTTCTGAATCTGGGAAGTCCCTTCATATATGGTCAGAACCCTAGCGTCTCGATATAGACGTTCGATTGTAAATTCCTTGGTATATCCGTAACCACCATGGATCTGGAGGGATTGGCCAGCTACCCGGTTGGCCATCTCTGAGGCATAAAGCTTGGCCATAGAGGCCTCTTTGGTGCACTTGCCCTTTAAGTCCTTTTGGTTGGCAGCATTGAATATCAATTGCCTGGCTGCTTCGACATCAGTGGCCATATCAGCAATCATCCAACGCAGTCCCTGATTCTCAGAGATAGGTCGACCGAATTGAACCCTCTGTTTGGCATACTCCACAGCCAGATCCAGAGCCGCCTGTCCTACCCCCAGAGACAATGCGGCTATTCCTATCCTGCCGTCGTCCAGCCCGGACATAGCCACCTTGAATCCCTGGCCTTCTTCGCCAAGCAAATGATCAACAGGGACCTTGCAATTGTTAAAGATCAGATCTGTTGTATCAGATGAACACTGACCCATTTTGTTTTCCACTTTTCCCGAGCTTAATCCCTCCATGCCTCTAGTGACTAAAAAGGCACTTATGCCTTTGTGCCCGGCCTGCAAATCAGTCTTGGCCAGAACAATAAAAAGCTTTGAGGTTGCCCCGCCGCTAATCCAGCGTTTGGTTCCGTTAAGGACAAAATAGTCACCACGTCGTTCGGCCACGGTGGTCAGACTGGCCGCATCAGAACCTGATTCCGGTTCGGACAGAGCAAAGGAAGCGATAAATTCACCTCTGGCCATTGGAACCAGATATTTTTGCTTTTGCTCTTTTGTACCGAATCTAAGGAGACTACCACAGCAAATGGAGTCATGAATAGACATAATAACTGCTGTTGAGGCGCAACAATAAGCAATTTCACTCATGGCCAAGGCATAAGAGACGGTGTCGGTATTTTCACCGCCATACTCCTCAGGGACCAGCATACCCAACAAACCTAATTCGCCCATTTTTTTCAGGCTTTCTGCTGGATACTCATGATTTGTATCTCTTGTCATGGCAGATTCGGCAAGATCCTTTCGGGCGAATTCTCTGGCCATTTTTTGAATCATTCTTTGTTCCTTGCTCAACTCAAACCCCATAGGTTTGCTCCTTTTTTTGACCTTATTCTATTACCACTTGCTTACCAAAACGATCTCAAGAATTCAATCGCCAACATAAGTTCTTCTTCTCTCTTACATTGCCAAGTCATTAACTTGTCTACCTGGATCATTCTCCATCATATTCGTTACATATTA
>CAYUNZ010000108.1:7387-8742 GCA_964446205.1 uncultured Desulfohalobiaceae bacterium
ACATATTTTTTTCTGTATCTTGATTCTAAAAAGATAATATGATAGGATATTTAGCAAATTAAGAAACTATCTGGGGTTTTATATGGGCAAACAAGGTGCATTATCCGGTATAAAGGTCTTAGATCTGAGCAGATTGTTGCCAGGTCCTTACTGTTCAATGATCTTGGCTGACCACGGCGCTAGAGTAATAGCTGTAGAAGACAAGCGCTTTAAGCAAGACAATCTTTTTTTACACAGTATATACAGAAACAAAGAGCACATTTCTTTAAACCTGAAAACCCCAAAAGGACTAGAAATCTTTTTAAAACTAGCTCGTAATGCCGATGTCTTGATAGAAGGCTTTCGACCCAAGGTCGTTGACAGGTTAGGTATTGATTATCTCTCTATTCAAGAGGTCAACCCACAGATTATATACTGCTCTATTACCGGGTACGGTCAAACCGGACCATATAAGGATAAAGCAGGTCACGATATAAATTATCTGAGTGCAGCCGGTGTAATGGATATGATCGGAAATCCGGGAGATTCTCCTAACATACCAGGCATCCAAATTGCCGACCTGGCTGGAGGAGGCTTAAATGGGGCTTTGGGCATTATCTTGGCCCTGTTCGCCAGAGAAAGAGACGGAAAGGGACAATATATAGACATATCTATGACTGACGGGAGTTTCAGTCTGTTACCCCTGGTCCTTCACTTTAGGAATATAAGCGGTCAATCACCTACCCGTGGGGATTGGCTTTTCTCACATAGGTATGCTTGCTACAACATATACGAAACCGCAGATGGAAGATATATTTCAGTTGGAGCCCTAGAGCATAGATTTTGGGAAAATCTATGCCAGCATTTGGATTTTCCGGAATACATCAACTTGCAATATAGCCAGGAGAAAAGGACAGAAATTATCCAAGCTATTAGCAAAAGATTTAAGCAAAAAACCCTTGAACAGTGGGAGAAGGAATTGTCAGAAACAGATACTTGTTGCCAAGGGATAAGGACCTTGGAAGAGGTATTGCATCATCCTCTTTTCAAGCAAAGGGAGATGGTCTTTGACTCACAAGGTCCAGACGGAAAAAGCGAATTCTGCCTAGGAGTACCTGTCAAATTGAGTCAGACCCCCGGTTATGTACGTAGACCACCAAAAAAATTCGGTCAGGACACCTTGTCCATTTTAAGTGAGCTTAACTACAGCCAGGCAGAGATAGATGACTTCATGCAAGAAGAGGTGATTTAACTAGCTCTCTTTTGTCATCCTATTGTCTTTTAATAGAGACAAGACCTTTTTCTTAAGTATTGTCTGTTCTAAGATTTCGGCGATATTGACATTTGATAATTTTATTGTAGTGTCGAAATTGATT
>CAYUNZ010000109.1:0-8678 GCA_964446205.1 uncultured Desulfohalobiaceae bacterium
GTTTATCAACCTCCCGACATCACTGCGCAAAAAGTCCGCTTCCCCCCAGCTGCCTGAATTGGCATGTCCGGCATAGTTCAAGAGCTTGGGCGGGGGAGCTGATTCATTGATAAAAGATATGGTTTTATTTCTTGCATCCACGTCGACAAAATGACCGTCTTCATTGGCCAGATGCCAGTTGTCCTCTGCCTCCCAGAGTAGATAGCCAATTGTATAGTCCTCTGGCATGCTGAGACCGATTTCCTCTTTTGTGCCAACGCTGTGGCTAAAGCTGCCCCCAATGAACAGGGCCCGGCTTGACTCTGCACTACTGGCATACTCGTACTGAATGACCTTGAGGATATACCGATAAAACTCCTCCGGGGTCCGGCAGGGTATCCGTCCCACCGCTACATCAGGATGGATAGTGTTGTTGTCGATACCTCGGAAATTATCATAGTACATTTCCCCGTAGAATCCGTCCTGATCGTGGTCCCAATCATCAAAGGCCCTGCTGCTATCAGCATTGTCCCAAAGGTTGGCGTAATAGGCGTCACATGGGGAAAAGCCGTAACTGTCGAACTGCTCCCAGGTATCGCTATGTTTTGGTATGTACCAGTGGGTATGCCCATGGGAAGAGTAGCCCCCGAATTTATAGCGAACCGGAAACACGCCTTCATCCCCGACCAGGATCACGAAGCGGGTGTCATGATTTTTGACAAAGTCATAGATGGCCCTTTTCACCCGTTCAGGCTCATCAGTCCCAGTATAAGCACGATTGATCTGGTCCAGGGTCAGGACATGCGTGCTCAGCCCGGTCCCTTCCTTGTAATCGGCTAGGTCCTGGGCATACTCCGACCAGTTGCTGTCTTGCTGAACCAGGACCCTGCTTTCCGCCTTATAAGGAATCAGGATCAGCAAGTCCTGACTATGGGAAGTCTCCGGCCCAAACAGAACGGCAACCGGCAGGACAAGCATCAAAAAAAACAAGGCCCTTACTTTGCCTGAAAACATATTCCACCTCCTTTTTTCACATGTCCCAAACGAACCAATCTTGTGGACTGAGAATTATTCTTTTGTGGCATTTCCATTCATCGAGTCAAACTTGTTCAGGTTAGCTGAGGTCTGATCCCGGTTATGAATCACCAGGCTGAGCGGCATACCGCTCAGCCTGGGTTTGGGGCATCCTACTGCTTCGGTTGGGTTAACCTGACCGTTGGCTTGATCTTCAGCGGCGTCTTGGCCAGCAGGTCCCGGTTATTCTTGCTCAGCCCCCTGGGCTCCAGGAGAAGGTAGAAGGCGGGCAGGGCTGCGTCCTCCGTGACATTGGAAGGCTGTTTGCTCGCCGCGGGTTTCATTGGGGCGTATGTGCTGGAGTGTCTCCAAGTATAAGCCGGCGGCATCTGAAAGGACAGGCTCAAGCTGGACTTGAGCTGCTGCTTCAGCTGCAGGTCGTTCTTGGCGGAGATAAACATGGTGCTCTCGCTGTCGGCAATTAGCCCCTCCTCGTTGACCACTGCCAGATTGAAGGTGATGGGCGTCTCCATGTTCGTGCCCTTGGACAGGGCAAGTTCCAGATCGAGGGAGACCTGGAGGTGATCGTTGGGACCGAAAAGGGTTTGGGGGGCGCAACCGATGATCGAGCAAGGATCGAAGGGGATCTTGCCTATAGGCTGGATAAAGGCCGGATGGGCTTCATCTAGGTGTTCCCAGTTGAAGTGGGCGTTGAGCTCTGCCTCGGATATGAGCCGCAGGACCGGGCAGCCGGGGCCGCGGCTGAAGGATCCTTCCGGAACGACGTAGAGCTCGGTATTGATGCCGGCTTGCTCAGGGCATTCATCATCCTCGTTGTTAAGTCCGTCGCCGTCCATGTCCAGGTCGCAGACATCCCCCTGGCCGTCCACATCCAGGTCGCGCTGATGCGGGTTGGCGCTGTCCGGGCAGTTGTCGCAGGGATTCCCGACATCATCTCCATCCTGGTCGGCCTGGGCCCGGTTGGACCTTTCCGGGCAGTTGTCCTCGCTGTTGGCGATCCCGTCGCCGTCAATGTCCGGATCGCAGGCATTGCCGCGGCCGTCCCCGTCAATGTCCTGCTGCCCGGGATTGGCTACGTACTGGCAGTTATCAATCGCATCCGGGATTCCGTCTGCATCGTCATCCGTTTCAATGTCATCGAGCTGGCCGTCACAGTCAGCATCCGAGGTTCCAAGGCCGACAGAGGCGAAGGCATTGGTGACCTGGCAGCAGTCATTTGCGGTTATACCGTACTGGCCGACCAGCTCGGTGCAGGATGTTGTCACACCCCTGGCCAGATCTTCGAAGTCGGGGTTCCGGCTTAGCTTGTTCTTTACCGTCCTGGTGTAGATCCGCCTGGCCTTGGCTTCGCCAATGCCCCGGACGCTCAGTGCGTTATGCATGCCCCCTGTGGTCATCAGGAAGCCGGCCTTGCTGGGGATGGTGCTGTAGCCGTGCACACCGCCAAAGTCGTGGTCCTCATCCCCGGGCAGGCGGACGTATTCCGAGACATGATCGAAGGACGGATTCTCCATATTCCGGATAGGATCCGTACGACCTGGAATGTCTTCACCCATGAGCCAGTCGGGGTCCTCGCCGGACCAGGCCCCGACAAAGTGGCCGAACATATCGGCGATGTGCTCGGCAACGGCTCCGCTCTGATGGCGGTAGGTATAGAGCGGGACCTCGGACCAGTGGAAGGAATGCCCTACCTCGTGGCCCATGACATCGAGAACGCCGTATCCGTCCGAAAACTTGTGGACCTCGTATGCGCCACACTGCTCGGATGATGCATTGGGCTCCTTATCGCCGAAGTGGACGTCCATGTACATCCGATAGATGCTGTAGTGATCGTCATAGCTCCGGCGACCAAGCTCGTCATGGTAGAAGCGGTGGATCAGCCAGGTATTGTCAAGAGCGGTATTCCCCTCGAAATTAGGGGAAGCACAGGTGGGAGGCCAGTCCCAGAAACACGGGTTCCATCCATCGCATGAGAGCTTAGTTTTGCAGGTTCCATCTTCGTCGAGCCAGGCCTTGGCATCGTTCTTATCCAAGCAGCTGGAGAGCTGATTGCCGTTGGCCGACCAGATGCGCATTTGTGCATAACGCTTCCTGGAACGATCAAAGAGCAGGTCTCCATTTCTGGCATCGACAAAAGCATCGGCAACTACGCCGCCCTGTTCGATCGAGTTAAAGATGATCCTCCAGGCCAGTCTGGGATCGTGCTCTTGTTTTTTACAGTCGAGACATTCAGGAGAAAGCACGGTCTCATCGTAGATCCAGAGTTTGACCGGTACGAGAGGCCTCAGCTCAGATAACGTTTGCAGACCATGCTTCTTCCTGACCACGTGCCTGGCGGTCTGCTCCGGTATCCGGGCTTCGAGGCTCTGGAAGTTGAGGTCTGGGATGTACTTTCCCGAGAGCCGATGCAAGACAAAGGCTTGGCTGGTTTCCTCTATGACCATTTGGAACCAGGACCCGAAGATCGGCACGTCCCGGTAGTACTGTCGGAAGGTCAGGGTCGTGACCGCATCGCCAGCTTGCTTGATCAGCCGCAGGCTCTTTTTTGGGGCCTCAACTCGCAACAGCTGCTGGGCGGCCGAGAGAATAAGCAAGGCCGCGTCCTCTTTCGAAGCTCCGGATGCGAAGAGATTTTTAGGGAATGGAAGCTCCATATTTAGCCAGCTGAGACAGCCTTGGCTGATCTCGGATTGAAAAACTTCCTCCTGGGACATGTTCTTTAGGGTCCTGACAATGACAGACTGATTTCTATCAGGCCCTTTCGGGGCTGAACCTATGAGTTTCAAACTGGCCTGGGCAACATTGGAAACAATGGTATCAGGAACAACTGAATCCCCCATACCAAGCAAGGCAGCTTTGAGATTCAGGGCCAGACCCTGGTTCATGGGGGGCAAGGATAGCTCCAGGACAGTGTAAGTCTTCGATTTGACAGATATCTTGGACCTGAAGGGCATCGGCTTCAAGCTCAGGGGATTGAGCTCATCCCCGGTAAAATAGAACAGTTTGTTCGAACCCGGCATCTCAGCCAGGACATAGAGATCGAAAACTGACTTTGTATTGATCGACTTCATGTTACTTTCCGGTTCGATCGAGACTTGAATATTTAAAAGGTCCCCGGTAAAGTATGTATCAGCCAGACCTGAGAAGGCGACACGAGCCTGGATTTCCTGCTTATTCAGCGGGCTGTCAGGTTTGTTTAGAGCAGCTAAGGAAAAGGTTCTGGACGAATCTGAGCCGAAGATCTCTGCATGGACATCACTCAGACTCGTCCAAAACAACCCGATGGAAAGGCACAAAACAAAGAAGATTTTTGTCGGTAAATGCTCCTGTCTCATAGTGATCTTCCTCCTTTGGTAAAAAACAGTCAGAAATTATACCTAATAAACAACAACTCTTTCTCCATCATTTAAATATGGATGCTGATGACCCGCCAAATTAGAGTCCTGATTAATATCTGTCACTAAACCCGGGTTTTCAGACTGCAGTTTGGAGGCCTAGTAAAAAATGGATTCAAAATTTTTGCAAGATATACAAAGATCAAACAATAAATTACATTTAACTAAAAGATGATTTTGTTGAGGAAGTTTAGAAGAAAAATGACATGGATAAATCAAGAGTTGGCTGTAGGATCTGAATATTACTGTTAAAACAAAGTATTGAATTATTTATCCTGATAGTTAAAAGATGTTGCTCCTCTTAAAATAAGATTTTCTGTGGAATATGTTTTAATTTTCAACTTTAATTTAATGCGATAAAAAAGAAAAGTTAATGATTAATTAATGTTATAACATACAGTTATAAATTTTATAATAAATATTTTAATAGCTTTTAGGATTTCTTTTGTCAAGTGATTTTTTAAAATAATGTACATCCTATAGATAAAGGATTCAGTTGCATTTAAGCAATATATTAAAATATTTCAACCTTTGAGATAGCCAAATATGCAATACCTTAAAAAAAAGCCTTTCATGAACATAAAAAATGGTATTAAATCTGCAAATTAAAGTACGAATGTTAAGAATTTTGGGAGAAGGGCACAATTTTTCGACTTTTGAAAGCAAATTTTATGTTCACCAGGAACAAAGCTGATATTCTTTGCTCCAATTGAGATAGCATCTCTAGAGAAAGCTTGCTCTCCTTTTGATAGTATGGATGATACGCATTAAATTTACCCAGTTGAAGATTATTGGCTGAGAAGGCTAGACACAGACTGGAACAATGCAGAAGATTTGTGCAAGCTTGATCATCTGCAAGAATTCAGAGGATGAGGGACATAATTTTCACTCAAAAAAAAGCAATTTTATATTGATAAATTTTTAATCTTTTATTAAGTTTGTTTAAAACGAACCTAACCTAAATAATCCAAACCTTGATTAATCAAGGGGGAGGGAAGTCACGAGTTCTTTCTCTTAACCGATTTTTTTCTCCGAAGTTCAATAGGCTCATATTTTTATTTAAAATTACTGTTAAGGATACCCGTATTACGGGTATAAGGATATCTGAGTAATTTGTCATTTTATTATTCATCAGGGAGGTATTTTTAATGTTAAATTTTATTTTAAAAAAAATTATGTTCATTGTAACTATGATTAGTTTTTTTGTTTTATCCTTTACTATATATAGTATAGCTAATAAAATTCCTTATATAAATAAATATGAACCAACAGAAACTAAACTCCCTTTTATTAGAAATAAAGGACAAGTTAATCAAGCAGTAAAATACTATACTCATACAGAAAAGGCAACAATATTCGTTGATTGTAATGGAAATATTGGATATGTTCTTGCAAGTGCTTTTTTTAATAAATGTCATGTTGTTTTAGAAAAAATAAATTCACCTTGTATGGTAAAAGGTTTAAAATCATCGAAGCTATCCTCATCTATCCAATATTATATCGGCAATAGTTTAGACAATCAGATTAAGGGGGTATCTGCTTTTAAAAGCCTTGATTTGGGAGAAGTCTGTAAGGGCATTTCGGTTTGCTTGAATGTTAAAGGAAATAATGTGGAAAAAGTTATCAAATTAGATCCGCATGCTGAGGTCGAAAATCTGCAGATCAAGGTAAATGGGGCTAATGATCTAAGCCTTACAAAAAATGAAGAATTGAAAATCAGTACCAACACCGCTCCTCTAATATTCACAAAACCGGTTGCATATCAGCTTATTGACAGGAAAAGACAATATGTTCATGTTACATACTGTATAACTGAAGACGGATATAGTTTTAGAGTTGGTGAATACGATAAAAGACATGAATTAATAATTGATCCTTTATTGACTTCAGCAGTAGTATCCGGGTCTGATAAGGATATTGCTGAGGCTATAGCTACGGATTGTTGCGGCAATGTGTATATCGGCGCTGGAAGCAGATCAAGCGATTTCCCTGTTACGCCAGGTGTTTTTGATAGGAATCTTAATGGTTCCACTGATGCCCTGGTATTAAAATTTGATTCAACTCTGCAAAAGCTTATAAGTGCAACTTTTTTGGGTGGAAGTTCCTTAGATTATATATATGCATTAGACATATCCGACTCTGGAAGTGTCTTTGTGGCCGGTTATACAAAATCAGACGATATCCCGACCAATTCCAATGCCTATGATAGGACCTTCAACGGCAGCTCAAGTGATGGATTTATTGCTAAACTGGATAGCGGACTAAAGGAGATTCAGGCCTGTACCTATTTGGGTGGGTCGAACCATTGGTATGACACGATTTTTGCACTGACTGTCGACGACAAGGGTGATGTCTATGTTGCTGGAGACACCAGGGCCTCTGACTTTCCGGTTTTAGCAAGAAGCCATGATAATAGTTACAACGGCGGGGAAACAGATGGATTTATAGCCAAGCTGGACGGAAATTTATCCACCCTAAAGGCCTCAACATTTTTAGGTGGCTCAGAGGCTGATTTTATCTATTGCATGCAAATGGATAGGGCTAAAGAGAACATCTATGTTGCAGGAAAAAGCACCTCTCCTGATCTGCCAGCTACGCCAGGTGCGTTTGAAACCATTTATGCGGATGATGACGACGGTTTTGTGGCAAAATTCGACAAGGGACTTACAGGCCTGAAGAATCTTACATACCTGAATGGGCAAAGTGACGGTGAAGATGAGGTCTATGCAATTGCCTTGGATCATGCAAACAGCATTTATGTGCTTGGCGACACTTCTTCTTCCGATTTTCCAAGGACTTCTGGTGTCTATGAGACAGAGTACAAAGGCAGTGGGGATGTGTTTGTCACAAAGCTTTCGTCCGGGCTTAAAGAAGTGCTAGCCTCTACCTTGCTTGGGGGAGAACAGGATGACAAGGCCTTTGGTCTGGCTATTGACCCTTGGGGCGGGGTGTGTGTTACGGGATGGACCTATAACCCTTACGGGGGTGAAAATTTTCCTGTCACCCAGGATGCTTTTGATAAGAGCTTTAGCGGTGCTTCCAAGGACGCCTTTTTCTCTAGGTTTGACAGCACTCTTTCTAGCCTTATCTATTCCACATTACTTGGCGGAAGTGGCCTTGAAGAGGCGCATGCACTAACAATTAATCGCCTCGGGGATGTTATTGTGACCGGCTACACTGAGTCCATTGATTTTCCTAGTACTAAAGAAGATTATCAAACTGTATCAACTAAGTCTTCAAGAGAAGATCTCTTTATTACCGGATTTGATATCACTAAAGCAGATGCAGTTCCTGTTCCCAAGATAATGGTCAACAATTCGGACTATATCCTTACAATCTCTAAGCTTCAGGAATCTTCAATCTCTATCAGTTTGAATGCAGGGGCGAGAAATGCACAAAATGCAGATTGGTGGATAGTTGCCTATAATCCCCCTAATGGGTTTAAATCTTTAGTAATCGAACCCGAAATCAAATGGGTGCCTGGGATTGAAAGACTTCTTGATTATCAGTTATTTAGTTTTCCTTACTTGAGGCTTCAGGGACCAGAGTTTTCAATAGGGACGAATTATTTGATCTTTGCAGTTGATGAAAATGCCGATGGTTACCTGGATGCTACTTGGTGGGATTATGTTGAGGTTAATGTAAAGTAATGACTAATATTTTCTTACCTGATTGACAAAATCCAAGAGTTCTGAAAAATCTTAGTCTAGAATATCTATAGCAATGTTCTGTAATTTGATATGATCGCACTTCTATAGGAGTGGGCAACGTTATGTCTATTGAACCGGGGCGTAAATTAGTGAACAAAATTTCTTTTTTGTAATAATTATTTTGTCCCGGATCCTAGTATATCGATACCATACTAGGGTGCGAAAAGATATATGTTGAGGGTAAAATAGGAATTCAGGCAGGGGGTTAGTCCTGCCTTTATATTTTTTTGATCAAACAGTCTTTAGGCCTTTTCTGTCTCCACAAAGGTCATTGGTTGAGGGAAATTTACCACTGCAAAATTCTCTTGAGCATAAAGTATAGCCCCTATCAGGTTGTCAGTTGGAAACTCTTTTTTGTTTTGAGCAAAGTGATCTTGAACTACATACTCATTGTCTTGTTGGATGACCTGGCACTCGCTATGGCCAAATCCTTTGATAAAGGTCTGCTGAATTGCCTGGCACATTATGTCCAACAAATCTGATATTGGGGATAAAGTGAGATAGCTTGAATTGATAACGAGGAAGATTTCTGACCCAACTAATGACTCACTAAGGCTTG
>CAYUNZ010000110.1:0-8593 GCA_964446205.1 uncultured Desulfohalobiaceae bacterium
CTAATTAGTTACCAAATAATAAGCCCCTAATATTTTATACTAGGGGCTTATATTCTTTTTAAGAGCTATGAATAACTCCAGAAGTATAGTTTTACCCAATTATAAAAGCATAACTTATTTTTAGTCTCAATCAACTTAGGAGCCATCCATTTCTCTAGGTTCTAATCCTCTACTAGGGTTATTGCGTCGTGTTCACATACCTCAACACAGGATTCACATTCAAGACATTCATCTTCATTGACAACTACTGGTTTATCATCCTGCATTTCCAAAACCTCTGCCGGGCATGTATCTACACATTCACCACAGCCTTCACATTTGTCATAATCAATTACTGGTTTTGCCATTTTCAACCTCCTTAAATTGTTTGAAATATGGATTGTTTAGATTAGTTCCTCTTTTAAGGAAAAATTCAAAATGTACCTATTTCTTTTTTCACACTTACTGCAACTTTCCAGAGGACGGTCAGGACAAGCAATCCTGTTGCGTAAATCATCAAAGATATCATCAATTCTGGACCGGTTGGAGCGTATTCAGTTATTGTCTCGAACGGATTGGGTATAAATCCACCTACGACGAGTCCAAGCCCTTTGTCAATCCACGTTGCCGAAATAAGTAAAATCAATCCAACAACCAAAAGCTCGCTCTTGTTCCTGAATTGTGGAGGAATCAGAAAAACAAGCGAAGTCAGCCCACATATAGCCATAATCCACATCCAACCTACCAAGGCGTCATGTCCATGCAATCCACTAAACAAATAAACCAATGTGTGTTCATGACCCGGAATATTACTATAAAAAGCGGTAAAAACTTCCAACAGAAAGAAAAAGACATTGGCTATCATAGCATAGGTAATAATCTTGGCGATGACTTGAATAGCCTCTTTCCCAGGATCGTACTTGGTAACCTTTTTGAGAATCAAGGCCAACAAAACCAGTATGGCCGGTCCTGAACAAAAGGCTGAAGACAAAAATCGGGCGGCCATAATAGCTGTCAACCAAAAATGACGTCCAGGCAAACCTTGATAAAGGAAAGCAGTTACAGTATGGATACTGAAGGCCCAGGGAATTGATAAATAGACTAAAGGTTTGATCCACTTGTAGTGAGAAACCCTTTTGTACTCGGCATGTAGGTTATACCAACCAATGACAATATTTAAGAGTAGATAGCCGTTCAAGACTATCATATCCCAGAAAAGTATTGAATTAGGAGTCGGATGGAGTAGGACATTCATCAGTCTCTGTGGTTGACCCAAATCAACTACAATAAAGCCTAGGCAAATAATGACCGAGGCCACGGCCATAAATTCTCCCAGGACAATAATACGTTCAAATTTTTTGACATCATGAAAATAAAAAGGCAAGACCAGCATAACTGCTGATGCAGCAACACCTACAAAATAAGTAAACTGCGCAATATAAAACCCCCAGGAAACATCCCTGCCCATTCCTGTTACCATAAGGCCTTTATTTAGCTGTATGATATAAAAAATACTCCCAAGGCCAATGAGGAATAAAAGGAAAATAACCCAGGCCCAATATTTCTTACCTCCGTACAAAGCTTTCTCTAGCATCTTATCCCCCCTAGACGATATAAAAGACACATGGATTCGTACCTAAATCAGCCTTCCGCCGTATAGTATAGTTTTCCTTCAATACCTGACGAATATGTGAATTAGGATCAGCCAGATCACCAAATATAATTGCTCCATTGGATGCTTCGACACAGGCAGGTTGCAATCCTTGTTCTAGCCGTTCAGCACAAAAATTACATTTTTCCACCACCCCTCGAGTCCTGGTCGGAAAGTCCTTATTCTTCTCCTTGACATATGGGGCCGGATTACAAAAGTTAAAGCTACGGGAGCCATAAGGGCATGCGGCCATGCAATATCGACAACCAATGCAGCGATGATAGTCCATCATGACAATGCCATCCTGTCGTTGAAAAGTGGCTTTTGTTGGACAGACCCTTACACACGGGGGATTATCGCACTGATTGCAGAGCAGAAGAAATTTTTTATCCTTGATACGTTCTGCTAGATAAGGATTTTCTTTGGCAGGAAAGACATGTTCAAATTCATCTTTCCAAATCCATTTGATTTCCTGTCTTGGATTGGCGACTTTTTCCGGGATATTATGCGCCTTATCACAGGCATCAATGACCCTTTGAAAATCCGCTTCTGTTTTGAACTTTCTGGTATCGATGACCATCCCCCATCTTTGACCCTTATTCATTTCCGGGTCTTTCAGATATTCCTCATTTTCCGGCGCGTACGAAGCTTCAAGACAGAGGGGAAAACCACCTCCGATACCTAATCCGGCCGCTATACCAACAGCTTTTAGAAAATTTCTCCTCTTATTGTCCATTTGAGACCTCCTCAGGAGCTACATGACAGTCCCAACAATACGGACTCACTGCCACCGAATTATGACATTTGTCGCAAAACTCTTCCTTATTTGAATGACAGTCCATACAGGTCTTTTGCAAACTCATCTCCACTTCTTCACCAGAATCAGTTACAAAGAGGGCATATCCGTCACGTACGACTTTATCCCGCCATTCGTCTAAAAGTTCCATATGATTGGCTCTTATCCATTCAGTCGGTTCAATACACTGCTCCTCTTGTTTTGGAAGCTCCAATTCCGGTTCAGAATATTGAGCCTTGCCCATATTATACCACAACGGAAATAAAAGAATGACCACAAAAATTATGAGGCCAGTAATAATTTTCCCACCGTCGTACATTATTCACCCTCCTTTCCGGGTAAGGGTTCACCACGCAAATCGGTCTCCCGTTCTTTTTCTCCCCTCATAACAAGCGCATTAGCCACTAATTCATGTATTCCACAGACATCAACCTCAGGCACCCAATATTCCATAAGAGTTGGCAGAGCAGCCCTGTCAATAGCACAGATACAACTAAGCATATTGACTCCATAAGTATCATGGACATATTTGACGGCATTAGCCCTTGGGAGTCCACCACGCATACGCATCTCCATAAATTCATCATTGTTTAACCCAGATCCACTACCACAACAAAAGGTACGCTCCCGAATAGTTTGTTCAGGCATCTCATAAAAATTATTACAGACATTCTTAAGAATATACCTGGGTTCCTCCAAGATACCCATTGCTCGGGCAGGATTACAGGAATCATGGTAGGTCATATTGATGTGGTCATTCCGGCTTGGATCCAGGTTTATAACATTATTCCTGATCAAATCAGATGTAAATTCAGTAATATGAGTCATTTTCGTTGACTTGGCATTATTAAAAACAGTTCCGGTCAACGGGTTCCTAGGGACCTCCAAAAAATCAGCCGGTCCGTTCATTGTGTCCATATACTGATTGATCACCCGCCACATATGACCACACTCACAACCCAAAATCCACTTGACTCCCAAACGTTTGGCTTCAGCATATATTTTGGCATTTAGCTTTTTCATGGCCTCTTGGGACAGAAAAAGACCAAAATTCCCTCCTTCTGCAGCATAGGTACTCCAGGTATAATCCAGACCCAATTCATGAAAAAGCATCAAATAGCCCATAAAGGTGTAAGTGCCAGGATCAGCAAAGTAATCTCCCGAAGGAGCAACCACAAGTATCTCCGCCCCTTTTTTGTTAATGGGTGCCTCAATCTTAATTCCGGTTACTTCTTCAATATCATCGCACATAAAATCAACAATTTCTTTGAAGGTATGAGGCGGGATACCAATATGATTGCCGACATTATAACAATTGGCCACCGGGGCCATAATCCAGTCAGTATTTATACCAAGATCATTTAATAGCTCCCGACCCATCATAGTTATTTCGGCTGTGTCTATACCATAAGGACAATACAGCGAGCATCTCCTACATTCTGAGCATTGATAAAAATAATAGAACCACTCCTTAAGGACATCATAGGTCAATGTCCTAGAGCCACTCAATGACCTCAAAATCTTACCAGCTGTGGTAAAATCTTTCCTATAGACCGACCTTAACAATTCTGCTCTAAGCACAGGCATATTCTTTGGATCACCAGAGCCGATAAAATAATGACACTTATCAGCGCAAGCCCCGCACCGAACACATATATCCAGGAATACTTTCAATGTCCTGTATTTCTTGAGCCTGTCCTTAAGGCCTTCATAAATAATCTCTTGCCAGTTTTCAGGCAATTGCCAATCATCGTCTCTTACCGCCCACTGACGAGGATTGGCCCCATCAATGGCGTTTACATTTTTGGGTTGTCCGGGATAACTATACATCCCAGGACGAAACTCAGGGAATGTTTGCATCCACGATTTACGGGGTGGGGTATGGTCAATTGTCTCACCGAGTTGTTCTGGTTTTGGTAATCTTTTCGGCATGGTGCTACTCCTTTTCGACTGGGATACCGGCTTCTTTTAATTTATCTCTATACTCATCCTCCCATTCTTCATAAGTATGGAGTTTGACAGGATAATTCCATGGATTGACATGACGTTGCATACGATTGTTATTGGCCAAATTCCTGGTTGGACTCAAAAATATTCCGCCCATATGCATAAGTTTACTCCAGGGTATATAGGCAAACAAAATACAGACTAAAAAGAGATGAATATAAAAAATAACTCCGATACCTGATGGTACTTGTGGATGCAATGTCACAAGTCCCATAGTCAGTTCCTTGATATCAATTATATCTGTTCTTATAAAAAAGCGCATAAAAACACCGGAGATGACAATACCAAAGAGAAGAAACAAGGGGAAATAATCTGAAGCAAGTGAGATATATCGGAGCTGAGGTACGACAACTCGCCTAAAGAACAAATAAGCCAGTGAAGCCAGGATAACTATTTCCGAAATATATAGTGTCGGTACCCCAATCTGTAAGATCCCGTCCAACTTGTCTAACCATTCAAACAAAAACGGAACCGGTTCAGTAAAAAAACGCATATGTCGAAAAAAGATGATAAAAAATGAATAATGGAAAGCTATAGCACCTAGCCATAACCACTTCCAGGAGCCATAGCTCAGTTTTGGACCAGAGGAGATCTGCATCCTGGAATTACGAAATAGTGACCTGAAAAGAAATACTTCCAATATCATCCGACCAACAACCCCGGCTGTTGTCGAAGGATTGTCAAGCTTGTTCTGTTTTATCCAAGTATGACTTTGGTGCTGTCCACCAGTGGTAGGTATACGAAAAGGAACTGCTGATTTTCCCCAATCAACAACCCGATAAAGGAAACCAATGACAAAAACTATGAAGGCGATATACGGAATGATCACCCCAAATAGGGTATGCCAGCCCGCCGCCCCAGCACCCAACAAAGCCAGTATGACTAAAGCAATAACAATGATTAATGAATACAGAGCATGCATATGATCCACCTCTCTTCCTCTTTTCCTGTCCTTAGGTTAGTTGGCCTGATGATCCCGAAGATGACCCGGAATCAGGAAAACTCCAATCCACCTCTGCCCTTCGTAATAAATTCTTGGTCCTTAGCTGTGCTTCCTTTGCTTTGAGCTCCCAAAGCTTCTCCCGACATTTCATATAAATATCAAACACTAAAAGAGACAATTGATCAACCTTGCTTTCAAACAAGTACAGCTCTTGTTGTAGTCCATATTTCTGTATTTGAGCCCCTAGTTTTTGGCGAACAACCTCCTTTAGTTCCTGGAAAAATGCCACTGCACTGGACGGGGGAAAATCTTGCACAGCTCTAACACGAACAATGGCATCTATAGAATTGGGGAGATTGTCAGTGCTTTCCTCTAAAAGGAGCTCATCAAAAATCTTTTCTAACTCCTTGGAAAATGTGGCCCCTACAGGATTAGCAAACTCATCTTTCTGTCTCTTCAAAAATTTGGCCGTCTCACCAGGATATGAACAATAAGCCTGTTCATACCATTCCTGAACAAGCTGGGACCTGTTTTCTTGTAATAAATCTTCCAATGTTTGTTTGTCTTGGCTTTTCAAAAAGTTATCCTTAAAAAATTAATTTGCTATTATAAACTATAGAGGCGGCTATCTTGCTCCGCCTACATATCCCTGAATGATATAGTTCAATTGATGTTTGAAGCCCTTTATTATCTCTAAATAGTTTTCCTCCACAAACCTTAACCAGGCAACTATGTGACATGGCTTAAGCTTTTTATCTGTGGTCTCCATGTCCATGTATGATATCCGTTAGGACTCATATCCATATTCATTAGAAGATGTCAAGTGAAGAGAGTATAAAATTTTATATTCTCAAGCGTAAATAATAGCCCTGACCGTGACGTACAACCAGCAAAAGGAGATTGTTTTGCATCCGATAACGAATAAAGGCTTGAACAAAGTCCTCATACGAGCCCATAACCTGTCCGGCGATCTTATAAACTTTGTCTCCCGATTTTAAGCCTAGTGAACCAGCCGGACTTTGAGCCCTGATATCTGTAACCAAAAGCCCCTTATCATGCTCACTTTCCCGCAACCTCATTCCCCAGCGGCGATAAGCCAATTTCAGGACTTGGTCTTTCTCCAGAGCTTCAGGTTTGATCTCTAATTTTTGATCTTGGCCATCCCGCCAGATCAGCAATGAGATCTCAGTCTCTTGGGTTACATTTCGTAAGACCTGATTGTAATGTTCTTTATCCTTTATTTCCCTATCAGACAAAGTAAGTACTACATCTCCTGGTTGCAGACCAATTTTTTGAGCAGGGGTGCTGTCAAAGACCTCTGTCACCAGCATACCTCGGTCTTCGGGCAGACCAAAATAACTTGCCGTCCTTTGGTCTATATTCTGACCTGAAAGTCCCAGCCAGACCGGCTGGACATAACCATAATCGACCAGTTCATCAACAACCCTCTTGGCTTTATTGATCGGAATAGCAAAACCAATCCCCTGGGCTTTGGCATATATGGCTGTATTGATACCCACCACTTCACCCTTTATATTCAACAAAGGACCCCCACTATTGCCTGGATTGATGGCAGCATCTGTCTGAATAAAGCCCATAAATGTCCCCTGCTTGGTCTCAATAGTCCTATCCAATGCTGAAATAACCCCAGTGGTTACCGTATGCCGGAACCCATACGGGTTTCCAATGGCCACTACAGTCTCTCCAATCATTAGGTCCTCAGATCCACCAATACTTACCTCCGGGAGGGTTCCCTGACCCGAAAGATGAAGCAAAGCAAGGTCAAAATCCGGCTCAGAACCTATCAATTCGGCCTTAAAATTACGACCGTCCAGAAGGTGGACCCGGATATCCGAGGCCCCGGTAATAACATGGGCATTTGTAAGTACATATCTTTTCTGCCCATTTATAATTACCCCGGATCCAAGACTCTTTTGGACATACTTCCTCTTTGGGGCAAAATTACGAAAAAAAGGGCTTATCCAATCATCAGGGCCAAAAAAGTCGGAAAAAGGATGGCCTTGCCTCTCAACAACCTTTGAGGCCTTGACATTGACAACCGCCGGAGAGGTCTTTTCCACTGCTTTGACTACAGGGGTATAGCGAAGATCCTCCTGTTTTTCCTTGGCCTGAGATAATAAAGGAAAGCAAAAACAAGTGATAAAAGCAAAAACAAGAACGGTCCTTACTGATTTTGAAATCAACATACTACTCCATAACCCTTAATTTATATAACTGAAATCGGTAGTCACAACAGGAATGACAACATAAAAAAAAGGTGAGCCTCTCTATAACATGACCCACCTTTTACTTTTGATTACCCTCTTAATTTTATTTATCTTCTCACTCTTGACGTCTCCATAGTCCGGAGACGATGGATTCTTTCCTCAATAGGCGGATGGGTGCTAAAAAGACGGATAAGATTTTGTCCGCTCAAAGGGTTGACTATGAACATATGAGCCGTGGCTGGGCTTGACTTATGCATTTTAACCCTCTTGCTATAAGCATCGAGCTTTTCCAGAGCAGAGGCTAAGTATTCTGGGTGCTGAGAGAGACTAGCACCAGTCTGATCTGCCAGATATTCTCTGGATCGGGAAATGGCCATCTGGATAACAAGAGCAGCAATTGGGGCCACAATAGCCAAAACAATAGCCAGAAAAGGATTGCCACCGCCCTCGTCGTCCCCTCCCATACCAAAAATTGCCGCCCATTTGACCATGCTGGAGACAAACATAATTACTCCAGCCAAAGTAGCAGCCACAGTTTGGATCAGTATATCCCTGTTCCGTATGTGACCCAGCTCATGAGCCAAGACACCTTTAAGTTCCTCAGGCGAAAGGAGCTGCATAATGCCTTCGGTTACCGCAACCACTCCATGTTGGGGATTCCGACCGGTAGCAAAGGCATTAGGAGCCTGTTCCGGCATAACGTAGACCCGAGGTTTTGGTATAGCAGCTTGAGAGGACAGTTCTTCCACGATACGGTGTAAGGTTGGGGCGCCTTGAGAATCAACCTCCTTGGCCTTATACATGGCCAAAACAATGCGATCTGAGAACCAATAACTACCGACATTCATGGCAATGGCCAAGACAAAAGCAAAGAGCAAGCCAGCATGTCCCCCTAACAGACGCCCGAATATCAGGATAAGGGCAGTCAATAAGCCCAGTAAAAGTCCAGTCTTGAGTTGATTAGTCATTAACTATCCTCCAAATTTTGT
>CAYUNZ010000111.1:0-8592 GCA_964446205.1 uncultured Desulfohalobiaceae bacterium
ATAAAAATAAACCTATTAGTTTAGTCCTATGAAAAAGGAACTTTTTTTGAACTTACGTTTTCAAGCCCTTTTTTCAATTAGTTGCAAAGGGCTAAACAGCTACAAATAAGCAACTATTTTAGATAGTAAGAAAAGCTAATAAATGGTCACACCAAAAACATCAAAACTGGATGACATAAATAATCCTGCAAAACTATTTTTTGGACAAACCTATGGCCAAGCATGAGATCAAGGTCAAAGAACACAAAATAATCAAAGATTGGTGCAAGGGATGTGGTATCTGTATCCACTTTTGTCCCAAACAGGTCTTGGAGTTAGATGAGAAAGATAAAGCCGCTGCTGCCAGACCCAAGGATTGCATTGGTTGCAAGATGTGTGAATATCGTTGTCCTGATCTGGCCATAGAAGTACTCTTGGAAACTCAAAGCCAGGATCAGACATGAAAAAAGAAGTCAAATTTATTCAAGGCAACCAAGTCTGTGTCGAAGCCGCTCTCTATGCCGGTCTGGATTTCTTTGCCGGATATCCCATAACCCCTTCTTCAGAAATAGCCGAACATATGGCCACCAGGTTACCAGCCCTGGGAGGTAAATTCATTCAAATGGAGGATGAGATATCCTCCATGTGCTCAATAATCGGGGCTTCTCTGACCGGGCGCAAAGTCATGACCGCAACCAGTGGTCCAGGGTTTTCCCTTAAACAAGAGGCTTTGGGTTTTGCAGTTATGTCCGAAATCCCTTGTTTGATAGTCAATATTCAGCGAGGAGGACCCTCTACTGGCTTGCCTACTCACATAGGCCAAGGTGATATCAATCAAGCCAGATGGGGGACACATGGGGATCATTCCATTATAGCTCTGACCGCTTCCAATCATCAGGATATCTTCCGCGTGACTGTGGAAGGGTTTAATTTGGCTGAGACTTACAGAACACCAGTTATATTGCTCTTTGACGAGGTTGTTGCCCATCTAAGAGAAAAATTACTCCTGCCAGAGAAGGACGATCTCCCAGTAATTCAAAGATTGCGCACCTCATTGCCGGAAGGAGTTGATTATCATCCATATCTCCCCAGAGAGGATGGCCGCTTGCCCATGTCAGACTTTGGAGGAAAACACCGCTATAATGTCACCGGCCTGTTTCACGATATGTGGGGGGTCCCGACTAATGACCCCAGGGTCGTTGATGGGCTTTTACATCACTTAATCGACAAGATAGAGAACAATGTCGATAAGATAACCAGATACAAAGAGTTCTATCTGGAAGAGGCTGAATGTGTTCTGGTCTCATATGGAGCATCAGCTAGATCAGCCCTTCATATTGTCAAAAATCGACGTCAACGAGGCGATAAGCTTGGCCTTTTGGAACTGTTGAGTCTTTGGCCTTTTCCCCGGGATTTAATCCGGGAAAAGTGTTCCACAGCAAAGCATATCCTGGTGGTAGAAATGAATATGGGCCAGGTCTTAAGTGAGGTTAAAAGATCCGTGGACCATCCGGAAAGGGTTTTTCTGGCCAACAGAGTGGATGGGGAGCTTATTACCCCAACGGATATCAAAGATATTTTACGAATCATCAGGGGGCAAGGAGTTTAGAGTATGTCTATCAGGGATTATGTCCGGGAGAAATTTTTCCCCCACCTATGGTGTCCAGGATGTGGTCACGGTATTGTCTTAAACAATCTCCTAAGAGCAGTAGAGGATCTGTCTTTGAGCAAAAACGACCTGGTTATGGTCTCTGGCATTGGCTGCTCTTCACGTATCTCCGGTTATGTTGATTTCCATTCTTTGCATACCCTCCATGGCCGAGCCCTTGCTTTTGCCACTGGAGTTAAGATGAGCAAACCTGAATTGACTGTTCTAGTTCCTATGGGCGATGGCGACAGTCTGGCCATTGGAGGGAATCATTTCATTCATGCTTGCAGGCGCAATATTGATATGACGGCCATAATCATGAATAACCGGATATATGGAATGACCGGGGGGCAATTCTCTCCTTTGTCCGGCTTTGGGACTATGGCTTCCACAGCTCCATACAGCAATATAGATCAAGCTTTTGATGTCGTAGAAATGGCCAGAGCAGGAGGGGCCACATTTATCGCTCGGACCACAACCTATCATGTCCTTGAAATACAAAAATTTATAAAAAAGGCTATCCAACACAAGGGGTTTTCTGTCCTGGACATCCTTTCCCAATGTCCGACTCATTTTGGTAAAAGGAATAGATTTGGAGATGCCAAAGATATGTTGGAATATTTTAAGAAAAATACGACTACTATTGGATCAGAAGCCAAAGAAAACAATCCCGAATTGATGGAACGTGGTATTTTCCTGGAAAAAAAGCTGCCTGAATATTGTTCGGAATATGAAAAAATCGTCCAAAAAGCCGGACAATTTTAGGAAATATTGTCTAAGCCGATCCGGAGATAAGCTCATGAAAAGATATAGATTCCTTTTTGCCGGTTCAGGGGGACAGGGAGTGATCACAGCCGCTATTATCCTGGCCGAAGCAGCAGTTCTATATGAGGATATAAATGCTGTCCAGTCCCAGTCCTATGGTGCGGCAGCAAGAGGAGGCATTACCAGGTCTGATGTAATAATTTCCGATTCTGAGATCCATTTTCCCAAAGTAAACCAACCCAATTTTTTGATTTGCTTAAACCAAGAATCCTACAATAAATACTATCAGATCATCCGTCCTGGAGGCATCTTGTTAAGCGACAGCCATTTTGTTCAAATTCAGCAAACAGCTGAGGCTCAACAAATCAATCTTCCTTTATATCAGAGCGTTATACAGGAGATAGGGGATCCAATTGTTTTGAATATTTGTATGTTAGGTGCTCTTCAGGCTCTGACCCAGTTAATTAGTTTTAATTCTCTGGACAAGGTGGTTCAATCCAAGGGACAGGACATTCAGAGAGAAATGAATAAAAGAGCTTTGCTATTAGGACTGGAAATAGCCAAAAATGAGGGGATGGCTGTTAAACAATCATTCTAAATCAAGGCATTAATCATTTATCCAAAATCCCTTACAAAGTGAATAAGATTGTCTTTAGTATATACATATTGTTTTAGCTAATTGAGGAAGATTAACCATAAAAAATTTGGATAATTATTCGAAGGTTCAGGTTAAAGAATACAATCATTGAACAAGCCAAATGTCTCATTTTAGAATACCATCATATCAGCATGTTATGCACTTGATTCTTTTTTTCTTTAGTTAAAGGTCAACGATCTTTTCATTTAACGTCCATGCCTTTCCAGGCACAACCAAGCATGAAAGAAGACGTTGACCGTTTACCGTGGACCGTGAACCGTTAGATGAAGAAATTAAGAAATGATTTCTTTGTTCTTCTTTCTTCGGTCAACGGTCAACAGTTCACGGTCCACGTTCTTTCATTTTAACCATCATGCCTTTTCAATTCCTGTTCAAACAACCACTGCTTAATCACAGGCAAGGACTCTGGAGAAACTGAGAGACAGTCCAGGCCAGAATCGACCAAGTAGGGGATCAGGTCTCTGTATTCCTCTAAGATACAACCATGCAGGGTTATTTCGGCCTTTTTGTCACGACCGGCATTTATAAGCCTGCCCAATATTTCCTCTACCGCCTTAGTCAAACCCCTCTCACCCTTTAAACCGATAAAACCAAGATCTTGGGCAATAGGTAGTACATGTTCTATATCAATACTCAATCCGTGAAAAAGATCAGCCAAATCTTCGGCTTGAGAAATGTTTTGACTGCACTGGCAATAAAGATAAACCTTGAAGCCTTCTTTATCAGCTGGTAATCCTTTTTCAGCCAGATTATACAACATTTCTTTTGCTTGTTCCACAGAATCACATGCAGGGATCATCAAATGAATATTGTCAAAAAACATCTTTTCCCGAAGATATTTTATGGCTTGCAACTCCAGATCTGAAGTAATCCGGCTCCTAATATCTTTGAACCCCAATACTTCATTGTATCCAATATCTGACTCAAAGTGTTGCCCTCCTTTGAGTTCACTATATTCCCGACCACTCAAATCATTTAGCTTGACTATAACCGATTTTGGGTATTGAATAGCTGCCATCTTGGCCAATTGAGAACATATCTGCTGGACAAAATAATCTGTCCTTTTCTGGTATGGACGGCTCAATTTTTCAATCTGACTCTTGATAACAGATTCAGGCAGATCATCAAAATTGGTCAATGCCATAGGGTGGACTTTTATGTATTGACTAAGAATATAGTTAAGCTCCACCTGCCCAACCCCATCGCTGGGCAATCTCCACCACTGAAAAGCCTCTTGTCCACTGAATAGATTTATCCTAACCTTCATATTGGTTTCTGGGATTTCTTCCGGGTTGATATGTAAGGTCTCATATCCTTTCAAACCGTCATAGACCAGGCCGAAATCACCTTTACGGCAAACAATGGTTATATCCTGGCCGCTCTTCAAGACCTGAGTAGCCTTTTGGGTACCCACAACAGATAAGATTCCCAATTCTCTGCTTATGGTAGCAGCATGTGAGTTAGGGCCGCCAAAATCCGTGATCAAGCCTTGAGTCCTTGATTCCTGCATTATAGGTAACCATAAAGTATTGGCCATCTCTGAAGCTATAATCTGACACCCCCGTAGGCTGTGAACATCCTGTCCTCCCTCTACCAGGCAAACACGTCCTGGTACTATTCCATCTCCAATGCTTGTCCCTATCAATATTGGCCGGGCAGACTCTTTTAACTTGAACACCTTTAATTGCTTTTTCTCAGATTCCGGACTGTCTGTTATCGGACGGGCCTGAAGGCAATACAACTCACCTGTATTCCCATCCTTGGCCCACTCTATATCCATGGCCATTTTAAAATGGTCCTCAATCATTCTGGCCCAATAGCTAAGCTGCAGAATATCTTTGTCTTCAAGTACAAAGCTGTTTCTCTCCCAAGCACTCAGCTTTACCAACTCTAGATTTTCTTCTGTCTCAGACTGCACATATTTTCTGTGTTTATACCCCAACATTTTCTCTATTATAGGCTGACAATGCTCCTTGCCCAAAAAAGGCTTGTAGATCAAATAAATATCAGGGTTATCCATACCTTCGACAATGTTCTCTCCAAAGCCAAAGGCTGCAGAAAAAACAATAATATCTTTAAATCCGCTTTCTTTGTGTATGCTAAACAAGACCCCAGAGCAGCCCTCACTGGCCTTGATCATTTCCTGTATGCTGATGCACAAAGCAGTATGTAAATGATCAAAACCCTTTTTTTCCCTGTAACTTATAGCCCTGTCCGTAAACATTGAGGCATAACATTTTCGGCAGGCCTTAAGCAGCGACTCTGGTCTCCGTATATTTAAGAAGCTGTCCAATTGACCGGCAAAACTTGCTTCTGGTAGGTCTTCAGCAGTAGCACTGCTTCTGACAGCTACATCTAAATCTTTATTATTGCACAAATTACTTAACCTCTGATAGCCCTCCATAATCTCTTGGGCAATAGGATCAGGAAACTTTGAAGAAAGAATCAGATCGCGTACCCTATCCCCTGTTTCCTGCAGTGAAACCTGCTCTTGCCTATAATACTCAATAGCTGTAGAGATTTTTGCTTGCAAAGAATTGTCTCGCAAAAACTCCCTAAAGGCACTAGCTTTAACCACCAGGCCTTCCGGGACCTTACCCCCTTTTGGTTCAAGAACTCTTTTCAACTCCCCCAAAGATGCATTTTTGCCACCAACCTCTGAAAAGTCACTATAATCTACCTCACTTATCAAGCAGACAAAATTCCAGTCAGAACTCTTGTCTTTATTATCCTCGTTGTACTTATTAATTTTTGATTGAATATTCATCATATCTTGTTTTCTGGAGTTAATTACAGTTAGTTAGGTTAGGTTCATCCATTGGAAACAGAGATCCAGTATTGGCCTTACTTAAATTAAAGGAACAAATTATTAGCTATAGAAAACGAACACCGGTGCCAATCCTTTGCCCAACATACTGATGAATAATGTTCATATACTCTCTTCCTATTTTGGTCCTCCTCTTGGCCACAAATCGAATTACACCTAACAACTTGACAATTATTTCATTACTTACATCTTGCAAATCTTCTTTTATGACATTTAGAACATAATCCAGCCCATTGCCAATTATCTGATTTTCAGGCTCTACTTGCTGATCCTGATAATAATATATATCAATTAGTAATTCTAAAATTCGAATCGCCTGACTGTCTTTCAGAATATGTCCATTTTCAAAATCAAAAGCACATAAAGCACCTTCAATGGAATTGCCATAACCTGTAAGCTCCATATCATCTTCCATCTCATGAACGGAAAAGGCAGGAACTTCATTATATTTTCTCTTTGGTTCACTATAAAAAACGCATTCTGAACAAGTTTCTGCTTTTCTTATCTCTCCACAGCATTGACTACATATCAAACTATCATATAACAAACACTTTCTCTTTCCTTTTTTTGAATTACATATAGGGCACTTTGCCATATTATTTTCTCTTAGAGTTTTAAATTAATCTATTATAAGTGAACATTTTCCTCTTTGGAATCACAAATCAGTTATCAAAAAACCTATTTGGTCAAATGACCTTATTTTGGAATGAACAATTAAGTTTCAACTACCCAGAGATATCTGGCTGTGTTGTTTGAGGAGCGCTTTTGGCCATATAAATCAATCGGTTCAAAAAGAATATCCTCTTCTTTTGGAGGCTTATTAAAAAAGTGCCTCCAGTACTTTTTCTGTTTTAGGATGGCATCAACCAGTGTGAGATCGCTTAGATAATCGTACCAGTTATCAAGTGGTGGTTGGGGGTTATAGAGACAATCAGTCTCTTTTGAGAAAATTGAACAACCGCCCGGAGAGTCGGATCGCATCCTCAGGGCACATCTCCTGACAGCAATAACAATGGATGCACTCCTCTTTTTTTAACACCGGACCCTTTCCGGTCATCTGCATGGCCCCGGACGGACAATGCTCTGCACACAAGCCGCAGGTTTTGCAACTCTCAGGAATGACCTCCGGCAGGCAGTTGATCCATCTGGACAGATACCTGTTCAGGATAAATCCTGTAAACCCGGGGACAAATGTCTTGGGAAAGCGAAACCCTTTGACCGGGGTCAGGTTATCTGGAAAAATGATCCGGCTCGGGTCTGTCTCCCCCAGTCCTCGTTTACCGGCTATCTCCAGGTGGGGGACCCTTTTGATTCTCTGACCCAGAAAGTACACTGCAATGGCATCCAGACTGACCGCATTGTCCGAGGCCAAAATCTTTCCCAGCCTGATCGGACTACCGTTGGCCGGACCGTTGCCCTGCATGGCGACCACTGCATCCATAATATTCAAGGTCGGCGGACGCAGAGAATAGACATCCACCAAGGCCTCTGCAAACTGCATAGGGGTCGGGCAACTTGCGTGAATACGCATCTTGTCCCCACCGACAATGTAGCCGAAAGTATTCTTGATGGCCCCAGTCAGCACGGTCAGCGAGTGGGTCTTGAGTTTGGGCAGATTGACGACCTCATCGATCTCAAGGACCTCCCTGGAGATAGCCACACTCTGGAAATATCTGGACCGGACTTTATGCTGGACTGGATTGTGGCCCAGGTTCAGGAAACACCCCTGGGAAGCCTCAAAAAGTCCGCATTCAGCAGCTGATTTTTCTGATTGGCCGTAGCCCCCGACTCCGGGGTTATCCCCGACAATGACTTGTGCCCCCAGTTCCTTGAGAACGTGGACGACAGAGCGTACCAGAGCCGGATGAGTGGTGACCGCTGACTCAGGTGGATGAGAGGCCAGGATGTTTGGTTTGACCAATACATTCTTGCCCTGCCAGTTGTGGGGAAAGGTGGCAAAGATCTCCTCCACCAGTTGCTGCAACGAGGCATCATATGAGGCCTCGGCACAAAAGACGCGCGGTTTTGATGTATCTAATGATAGGTTCACGGTTCCAAGTTCACAGTTCAGGGTTAAGAGAAAAGAAATGCCTTCTGTCTGCATCGGACAGTTGCGAAGAACCGACGACATCTCCAGTCATTATAAAAAGTATCGTAAGCATTCAGCGCCTCGCTGCAAAAGGCCCCCTGAACGGATACAAATCATGCAACTTCGGGTCGCGATTAAAGTTGAAATCAGACGCACTTTTTTTGCCTCGGCTGCATTAGCTTTGTTAGGCATCGTTATCCTTGTATTTCCAGGAATTTTCAGCAAGATCTCGTTTAATATACTCACGATAGTCAGTGTATATTTCCTTTATTAGATCCCAAAATACTGATATACCAATAAAGGTTTCGTTATGATACTGCTCCTTTTCTAACCTCTCATCTTCTATTTGATTTCTGTATGCTTCTTCGTCAAAAGGACCCCACTTCTCCTCTAAATCTTTTCTAACCTGTTCCCAGGGGATTCCTTTTGTTTTTCCAGATTCAAAGTCTTTGACTCTCTTATCAAGTTCAGATCCAATTGGGTCTTCTTTACGTTCGTAACCTGGTTCAGGTATCTTTTCATAATCAAGAATCGGTTTACCAAAGGCTTCAGCCATCATCACCCATGAGTGCCGCAACTCTTCAATGTTCTCCCCAAAAGGTTCAATCGGATCTTTTGTGATTGCC
>CAYUNZ010000112.1:0-8587 GCA_964446205.1 uncultured Desulfohalobiaceae bacterium
GGGAATGGATTCTTATATTTTGATTCTTTTTCATATTTTTTGACCAGACTTTTATATTTCTCAAAAAATTGCTTAGATGGTCCATATTTTTTATTTTCCTTTATCCATGTATTCCACATATATGGTACGACTTTATCCTTCCATTTTTTAACCTTATCCTTGGGCAAGACATAAAAATGACAACCTGATTCCTGTAAGGGTTCCACATACTTTGGCTCCACTTCAGCATAGGTTTTCATATACATATCAATGGATTTCTTATTCACCTTCTCTATAGATTCTTGGACATCTTGTGGAAGGTCTGCCCATTTATCCATATTAAATCCAATCATCATAACAAGGTATGTCCCATAACCATAATCTAAGAAATATTTGGTAACCTCTTCCAACTTAAAGCCATGCACAGCAGATAATGGAAAACCGGTAAATCCTTCTATAATATTCCTATTTAAGGACTCGTATAAATCCGGTGCAGGAATCGCTACTGGAGTAGCCCCTAATCTCTCAACTACAGTATTTAGTCTACCCAACGCCCTTATCTTTTTCCCTTTTAAATCATCCAATGAGTGTATCGGCCTTTTTGAAGCCATAATATTTGGGGCAAAGGCAACAAAAGACATAATTTTAATGTTATCGTCTGTAAATTGTTTTCTAAATGTTTCGTTTTCTTTATATAACTTAGTAGCAGCCCTTGCAGGTGCATCAATAGCCTTAGTAATATATCCAAGCTGTGTGACAGTCATAAAAGGGGTCAAACTAGGGTGATAAGCAGGTACATCCATGCATATATCTGCAAGCCCCTGTCCTGTTCCTTCATAAGCATCAGGTGCTTTTAACAAAGAGGCCCCCCAAAAGACATCAATCTTGACCTTGTTATTAGTCTCTTTTTCTACTGCTCTGCACCATCTATCAAAGCATTGCATTATAGCAGTTTCTTTAGGAGCCATGGCTGCGGCTTTAAGCTGTATTGTCTTACCAGCATTAACCTTGTCGACATTCAAAATAAACAGATTAGATATCAAAAAAACTGCGATTAAAACTGAAAAAATACAAAATTTAATCTTCATATTAACTCCTTCTTTTTAAATTGATTCGTTATTTAAAATAGTTCAAGTCTTCACTTCAGCGACGTTAGATAGACTTATAGCAGTCTTTAAATTGTTAAATACTGAGCCCTGGTGCTAATAAATTGATTGAAAAGCATGTTTTTTCAGACCAATACACTGCTATAATTTATTTAATATTATCCAGAAGTAAGTCGAATGTCAAGATAGCTTTTTCCGAGCTGGGGCAATAGACTTTCAATCTTTCAGTCCTAAAACCTCAACCCAGACAGGCTCAACACTCACCATTGGGAAAAAGAGGTTGCTGAAACTTTTTTGCCAAGATGCCCCTCCTCTGTGCCCAAGGATTAAGGAAGGTCTCGAGCCAGCTTGTGTAGCCATTGCTTATTATTAAAGCCCCTTCTTATATGAACTTCTGCATTACTCCCGGTTCAAATACTTGTGATGAGCCAGAACCATTTTGATTTGACCATAAGAGTACTTATTCCCCAATTGATCTCTAAGTTTTCGAAGGGTATCTGTCTTTCCTTTAGTCAGCACCTGTGCAATAGCTTCTTGTTTTGCCGAACTTAGTACCTCATTTATGCCCAAGCCCCCTTTTTCTATAAAATAACTCAGATGCTCTTCAATTGTAGAGAGGGCCAGACCTCTTTCTACAGCAATCTGGTCCAGAGTAAGCCCTTTTTTAAACATATCCAAGCTCCTTTCCTTTGTATTCGTAGGTGGAGTCACTTTATCCCTTGACTTCATCCGGGAAAAAGAAGCTGGAGGCTGTGTCCTTACCTTTTGTTCTATCCCATAATTTTCACAATAGGTTGAAACCATAGACACCAGATCTTGGCCGCATTTCTCTACTGTCCGCTCACCCACTCCCTTGATCTTTTTCAACTCAGATAGATTGCTTGGCAAATTTACGGCTATCTGGATCAATGTCCTCTGATGCAAAACTTGATAAGGGGCAATATTTTGCTCCCTGGATATACGCTTACGCCACTCCTTCAAGATCTGAAACAGTTCCGGATGAGCAATATCAGAATCAGTATACTCCGTTCTTTGCGACTTCTTCTGTCTGACCTGAGCAGGATCAATCTTGGCCACTGAAACAGCTCGAACATACTGAGAAGCTGAAAATCCATTGGCACAACTTTTTAGGCCGGCAAGTTTGGTCGCCATCTCCATTTTCAGATCATCCAAAATTTGTCCTATCTTTTTGCTCAATTCTTTGTTGTCGGTTTCCACTTGAATACTATCTAATGGATCAATCAAAAGGGATTTCAACTTGTCCTGAAACCAGGCCGACCCCTTACTGACCCGTTCCTGGATATGGTTATCTGCCTCAGGCAGGCAATCTTGGCAATAAAGAGAGCCCAATTCACTTAAAAATGACTTACTAACAGAAAAGATTTCCGCCGCCTCTTTTTCCAGCCTACGAATATCGTCGTATCCTGAAATCTGGATAATTTTGTTATTTTTTAGCAAACTCTGTACAAAAATTTTTAAATACCGACCAGTTTGAGTAAAATCAAAACAATCAAGGAGCAACTTCTGCTGATAGCTGATCTTAGCTGCCTGTAACTTGTTCACTGATGGTGGATTCTCTCTTACCTCCCGGCTAAAACTATTTACTGAGCTATCTATCTTCAGACCTTTGGGAGAGATCGGCGAGCTGAGGACCAGTCCATTCAAAGTCTTACAACGGCTTAGGGCTACATAGACCTGACCATGGGCAAAAGCAGCTTGGGCATCAATGATTGCCTTTTCAAAGGTTAACCCCTGACTCTTATGGATGGTAATAGCCCAAGCTAACTTTAAAGGATAATGCTCAAAGGTACCAATTACCTTACGCTCTATCTCCTTATTCTCCTCATTGACCTGATAGTTGATATTTTCCCAGATAACAGGCTCGACAATGATATCCTGATCCTGGTCAGGACAAACTACCTTAACCTCCTGCTTGGATACAGTCTTAATTTGACCGATTTTGCCGTTGTAATAAAGTTTTTCCCCTGAAGGATCATTGCGCACAAACATAACCTGGGCCCCTTCTTTAAGTACCAAATTAGCCGGAACCGGGTAAATATGTTCAGGAAAATCACCAGTGATCTTGGCTTGAAAGCAGTACTCTTTTGAGGACAGATTGTTTAGCCTAGTTTGGTTTATAGTCTCTGCACTGCGATTGTGTGTGGTCAAAGTTATATAACCCTGCTCCTCAGCCGGGACAAAATCCTCAACATAGCGCTCATTCAATGAGCACAAGCTGTTATTATCAAGACGATTATCCCGCACCTTATTCAAAAGATCAATAAATTCAAAGTCTGATTGACGGTAGACATGTTTCAGTTCAACGGGCACAAAGTCAGTTTTCTGAAGTGCTTTGCTGCTAAAAAAATAAGCTGATTCATAATGGTTTTCGAGAATATTCCACTCCTCAGGCTTGACCACTGGGGGTAGTTGATGCAAATCCCCGATCATAAGCAACTGGACCTGACCAAAAGGGTATCTGCTTCGACGAAAACGACGCAGGACTGCATCGACAGCGTCTAAGAGATCCGCTCGAACCATACTGATTTCGTCAATAACCAATAAGTCCAGACTCTTTATTATCTGCTTTTTTTCTTTGCTAAATCTGAACTGCCGCTGTTTGTCAGTCCCATAGACATCACTACCAGGCAAAAACGGACCAAAAGGTAACTGAAAAAAGGAGTGCAGGGTAACTCCTCCGGCACTAATAGCTGCAACTCCAGTTGGCGCTGTTATAACCATCCTCTTCTCCATATCTTTGTTCAGATTATGAAGAAAGGTGGTTTTGCCTGTCCCAGCCTTACCGGTCAAAAAAATATTGCAATCTGTACAATTGACAAAGTCCCTGGCCAGTTGCAACTCATGGTTAAAATGGCTTGTCTCTGTCATATCATTGCCCCCTTTCCCAGCGAAAATAGACAAACACCCGGCCTGAATTGTCCTTATCTTTGTCAAGACGGTGGTAGGTCTGTCTGATATCCTTCCTATCAAGGAACCTAAGTACCCTTTTCTTGAGCTGACCAGAGCCCTTTCCACAAATTATCTCCAACTCCTTGGCCTTTTTATGTCTAGCCTCTTGAATAGAATTTTCCAGAGCCTGACCAATCTCTGACCCTTTGTTGAAGATAGGATGCAAATCCAGGGTCAAACTACGATTCGACACCACTTCCCCCTAAATCCGTTTATCAAAATTTGACTCCTTTCAGCCCTATAATTTTGATTACTTTAGATTAACATGAAAAAAATGTCGACCATGAACCTTTGACCGTACCTTACCTGATCATATATTGACTGCCAGCCAAAGAGAGCTATAATCGTAATCATCAGGTAGACATGAAGATTAGCCATCATGCCTTTTCAGGCACAACCAAGCATACAGAAGACGTAAACCGAGAACCGTGAACTGTGAACCGCAAGACAAAAAACTCAAAAACTTCCCCTGTTCATTCTTTTTTCTTCGGTCAACTGTCAACGGTTCACGGTCAACATTCTTTTCATGTTAACTACCTTGAAAAAGGGATCTTGTTTACACTTATAAATTGGTACTATATTATGTTTGAATCTCGATTATTAAATTGGTTGTCTGCCGGCATGAAAAAAATATGTCAAGGCAGAGAATCCAAACTGGAAAAAGAACTCATCAGATTGACCAGGAAGGATGTGGCTCAACGTCTGATCGAACTGGAGCAAGAGAAGAACCCAACAGCTTCCAGGCAGGTCTGTATTGACAATGCTCTGATACACCTAAAAAGAGACCGTGACTGATTGTACGTTTGATCAACCGGTACATGCTCTTATCAAGCATTATATGACTTATTTGTAATCTGATTACTTCTTCTTCCATTGGATATAGGGCAAACCATTAAGATCATCATTATACAGTTCTGACTCATACATCAAAGTCTAGCATAGACTATGGCCTCCGCCATTGCAAGGCCATGTGCTTAGTTGTAGCCAATATCTATCAAAACGGATATGATCCTTTCCAAGGAGAGGGTTAAATAGCTTCTTTAGTATATATCTTTAAAAGGAGACAAAAAATTGAAAGAAGTATATGAAAAAGCTCGCCAGTTGATGAAAGGATTTTGTCGCCTCTGTCCAGTATGTGACGGTCGGGCCTGTGCAGGAGAAGTGCCTGGAATGGGGGGCATAGGGACTGGGTCAACTTTTCAAGACAATGTCTTGGCCTTATCTGAAATCAAGTTGAACATGCGTTGTCTGCACGACGTTTACAAACCCAATTTAGATCTAAACCTGTTAGGGTTTAATCTTTCTATGCCTGTTATGGCTGCACCTATAGGTGGAGTACCTTTTAATATGGGTGGAGGCATATCTGAAGAAGAATATATCAGATCCAAACTAGAAGCCTGCGTCCAGAAAAATACTTTGGGCTGTACAGGAGACGGTGTTCCGGATTTTGTTCATGAAAGCGGATTAGCAGCGATCCAGTCTGTTCAAGGACAAGGTATACCTTTTATCAAACCTTGGCAGGACAAGGAACTATTTGCCAAGTTGGACAAAGCAATAACTGCTGGGGCTCATGTAGTAGGCATGGATATTGATGCAGCCGGATTAATCACTCTAAGTAAAATGGGTCACCCTGTCTGGCCAAAAAGCGCAGCCAAGCTCTCGGAAATAATCCAAAGGACACCAGCCAAATTCGTGATCAAGGGTATCATGACCCCTGACGAAGCCAAGCTATGTTTGGATGCCGGAGCTGCTGGCATTGTGGTCTCCAATCATGGTGGTCGAGTTTTGGATGGGCAACCTGGCACAGCCAGAGTCTTGCCAGATGTGGTTAAGGCAGTCCATGAGCAAATAGCTGTACTTGTAGACGGTGGAATTCGTTCCGGAACTGATGTACTTCGAATGCTAGCTCTTGGTGCAGATGCCGTATTTATCGGCCGACCTCTTTCCATGGCAGTTTTGGGAGGTGGCCAGACTGGTGCTGCTTCCTATCTGGACTCTATTCGCCAGGAACTCATCCAGAGCATGATCCTTACAGGAACCGCTTCGGTCCAAGATGTGGATCCATCTATTATCTATACCCAAAATCACACCTAGTAGAGCTAAGATCAAGAAAACAACATCTAAGAATATATAGTCAAGAAGATAGAAATCAATAAATCATTCTATATCGACTCCATAAACATGCGCACACCCTCTTCCAACATCTGGACTGAAATTAGGATAAGGACCATACCCATAAGACGCTCCGTAGCCTTGCCGCCTCTTTCGCCGAGAAGAGGTTGAAAATATGTAAATCCGATCATAACAATTAAGGACATAATCCAAGCAAGCAAAATAGAGACAAAAAGGGTGAGACTAGATTCACGGTTGGAGTAAAGGATGATAGCTGCCAGGAGGGACGGTCCAGCCACTAGGGGTATGGCGATGGGCACCAAAAAGGGTTCTTTTGTATGGGCCTCTAAACCGCCGTGCTCCTCAGGGAAAATCATCTTCAAGGAGATGATAAACAAAATAACTCCTCCGGCCAAACTAATAGTGGAACGTTCGAGATCCAGGTATTTGAGCATCCAGCCACCCAAGAACTGAAATAAGACCATTAGAACTAAAGATAAAAGTAGTTCCCGGATAAGAATTCGTCGCTGCTGCAAAGGGGTATAATTGCGCAGTATAGCTTGACAGGATGCTGAATTGCCTACCGGGTCCATGATCAGGAACAAAGGAAGAAACAGTTCGAAAATGGTTTCAAAACCTACCATAAAAAACTCCAAGAGTTATACTCCACACATCGGATCAGACAAAAGGCAAATCTGTTACAGTAAACACAAAGTCTTGCAGATTGACACAGGCAAACGGAAAAAGGACAATTCCCGGAAAAATAAGAATTCAAGGGAGAATACATTAGCAGACATTGAACCGAGACTAATCTTTAAAACCATTTTCCAAATATTCGCTCAGATGCCGGTAAAATACATATGGGGTACCAGCAAATTTATAATCTGCTGGGCTCAATTAGTGCTCGTCTTATCGGTCTCTGTTTTATTATAAAACCTCCATTCCTTGTTGACTATCAAACGAGCTCCTTTTCGGAAAGTCAAATATGAATACGCCCAGTAAAAAAGGACAAAAGCCTTGTTTTTAAAGCCTATCAGATAAAAGATATGGACAAACAGCCAAGCCAGCCAGGCAGAAAAACCTTTTAACCTCAACTTGCCCATCTCCAGAACGGCCTTTCTCCTGCCAATAGTAGCCATCTGTCCCTTATTAAAGTATTTAAAGTCCTTTCTCTCCTGTCCGTTGATTTCCCGGAGGATGTTTTGAGCTACAAACTTGCCCTGTTGCAGAGCAACAGGTGCGTTGGCCGGCAGAAGACCATGCTTTTCATCTTTGAAATGAGCCTGATCTCCAGCTACAAAGACATGGGCATAATTTTTCAAACTTAGATCCGGCTGCACTATTACCCTGCCCATTGCATCCAACTCACTATCCAGATGCTGATTAAGATCGCAAGCCTTAATTCCGGCAGCCCAAAGTACAGTCCCGGCTTGAATCCTTTCTTGACCTATCTCGACTACATCTTCTTTCACATTGGTTACCTTCCGGGATGTCCAGACCTGAACCCCCAGCGCCTCCAGATCCCTTGTAGCCCGGGCCGAAAGTCTCTCGGAAAAGGCCGGCAGTATTCTCGGACCAGCCTCTATTAATATGATCCTGGCCAATTTGGGATCAATGTTCCTGAAATCCTTGACAAAGACAAAGCGGCTCAGCTCACCTATGGCCCCTGAAAGTTCCACCCCGGTACTGCCTCCGCCAACAACAATAAAAGTAAGATCTTTCATTTTGCGATCAATATCTTTTTCAGCTTCAGCCCTTTCAAAAGATTCCAGAATCCTTCTCCTTATTTCCGTGGCCTGTTCAATGGTCTTGAGCCCCGGAGCATGCTTTTCCCACTGCTCATTGTTAAAATAATAATGCTTCACTCCCAATCCGAGAATCAGGTAGTCGAAATAAAATTCACCTATAGTCGTAATCACTTTATTTTCTTTAATCTCAATTTTCTTCACTTCAGTCTTGTATGTCTTTATATTCCTGTTGTTGGAAAAAATACTCCGGACAGGGGTGGCGATATCTGCAGGGCTCAGTCCAGCTGTTGCCACCTGATAGAGCAAAGGCTGAAACAGGTGATAATTTTTACGATCAATTACAGTCACTTCTATCCCCTTTTTATCTGCAAGCTCTTTGGCCGCATTAAGGCCGACAAAGCCGCATCCAAGGATAAGAATTTTTTTCATTCAGGCCCCCTTTTTTTCATTGTAGACCTTACTAGGCACAAGATTGGCAATTGGCATATAAGCAGGGCAAATTCATAGATAGTTCCAGCTCCTTGTTGTTATATTGATCTATTGTTCTTATTACTTGTAATATGCCTTAAAACAAGACCAAATATAAGATAATTGGGCCATTTTATTGTAGGGGCGAAAAATCTTTCGCCCCTTGTATAGTGAACTGTGAACCTATTTGCTTTCATGTTAACC
>CAYUNZ010000113.1:0-8567 GCA_964446205.1 uncultured Desulfohalobiaceae bacterium
CCTGTGACTTGTTTTGTCCTTGGTGATGAAAACGTAAGTAGTTTAGACAAGAATTGAAGCAACAAAGAAATTAAAAACCATAGCTGCTAATTAACCATTTAAACAATGAGGATAACTCAGGGGGAATATAAAGGAAAAAGGATCAAGACAATCTCCGGAGAGGGATATCGTCCTGCGACAGGCAAGGTTCGTCAGGCTATCTTCTCTATGCTTGAGGCTCGGGGTATAGATTGGTCTCAGGTTAGGGCTATGGATCTATTCGCCGGAAGCGGCATATTAGGTTTAGAGGTCTTAAGCCTTGGGGCTAAAGAGGTCTGGTTTGTGGAACAAAATAGCAGGGCTGGAAATACAATTGATAACAATTTAAAAAACTTACATATCCCCAAGCATCGTTATCGGATTATCTCAAAAGATGTTTTTACCTTTTTTAAGACAGGTAATGACCAACCTTTTCAGTTGATCTTTATTGATCCTCCCTATAGCAAAGGTTACTTACAGCCAACCTTGGAAAGGCTTGTTTCATCATCATTTTGGCTTTGTCAGGATTCCTTTATTGTCGGCGAAGTGGAATCTCGTCTGGATATAAATTTTTCGTTTTCAGGATTAGAGCTTTGTATCAACCGAACTTACGGACAGACAAGGGTGGGTTTATGGACAGCGAAAATCAAAAGATAGCAGTTTATCCAGGGACATTTGATCCTTTAACCAATGGACATGTAAGTATTGTCCGTCGTTCTCTAGATGTTTTTGATACTATTATTTTGGCTATAGCCAAAGACATCCCAAAGACTCCCTTGTTCTCTTTAGAGGAGCGGGTTGAAATGGCAAGAGAGGTATTTCGAAATAAACCAATGGTTAAGGTAGAACCTTTTAGTGGTTTGCTTGTGGAATATGTTGAAAAAAGAGGAGCTAAAGTGGTTCTTAGAGGTTTAAGAGCTATTTCAGACTTCGAATATGAATTCCAAATGGCTTTGATGAATCGTCGCTTAAAGAGAGATATCCATACCATGTTTATGATGACTGATTATAAGTGGTTATTTACCAGTTCTTCCATTATAAAGGAGACTGCCGGGGTTGGCGGGGATGTCCAGGGTTTGGTTCCTGAACCTGTTTGGAGTAGATTAAGATATAAGCTGCTTAAAGATATTTAGAAAATGTTTGGTGGAAAGACTTTCTTGTCACCGATTGTCTGCATTATAGGTCCAACTGGGACAGGAAAGAGTCAAATCGCTTTGTCCTTGGCTAAGAGATTAGAGGGGACAGTAATAAACACTGATTCCAGACAAGTCTACAAGGATTTCCCAATTATCACCGACCAACCAAGCATGAATGATATATGTCAATGTCCGCATAAATTGTATGGTTTTTTGGAGACCAAGGAACAAATAGATGCCGGACAATTTACATCTCATGCAGATCAGGCTATCGCCAATTCCTTTGAAAAGGGTAGATTACCTATCCTTGTTGGTGGAACCGGTCTTTACTTTAAGGCAATTCTCTATGGTTTGGCCCCAATACCTAATATCTCTGAAGATGTTCATAATAAAATCTTGGAAATGGGTCAGACATATGGTTATACTTTTTTGTATCAATGGCTACAAAGGATTGATTCCAAGGCGGGGCAGAAAATACATAAAAATGATAGACAGAGAATAACCAGGGCCTTGGAAGTCTATTTGCAGACAAAAAAACCGATCACTTGGTGGCAGGGAAGGTCACAAAAAAATGGGTCTCGTTATCAGGCTCTAAAAATCGGTCTTTTCATGGATCCATTGTCGCTATACCAGCGTTTAATTGAAAGGATTGAAGACATGCTCTCTAATAATGCTTTGAAAGAGATCAATCAGGCCTGGAAGAGTTGTCCTGATGAATATGCTCCAGGCTGGTCAGCTATTGGTTGTCAGGAGCTTTTACAGTATTTCTTGGGGCGATTTTCCTTAGATGAAGCCAGAGAAGAATGGATTCGCAAAACCAAGGCTTATGCCAAACGTCAAATGACTTGGTTTAGAAAAGAAAGTGGTATTTTGTGGTATCAGCCGGATCAAGTATCGAAAATTCATAAAGATGTTTATGGTTGGCTGGAACAAAAGTGAAATAGGTTTTGTGAATTCAGGGATGCCATTTGCAATTATAGTTGTCATCGGATGTTGAATTACTGTTAAGTATGAAAGAATTCAGAGAGTAATTGTTTAAGAGCCATAGATGAGTTGTATCTTGTTTTATAAAATCAAACCCTTTTTGTGTCTTACCTTTTTTATATCCTGTATCTTTTGTCTGATTTTAGAGTCAATCGTTAATCCTGTTTTCTCGTCTGAAATACTTCCCTATTTTGAATTTTCAAAACATGGCCGAATTAATTGGTTTTCCGGTACAGTTCAGGCCCAGGGCATGTGTAACAGCACTATCCTAGCTCAAGATGAGCAGTTTGTCCAAGAGATACTCTTTAGGGAGGCCAAGATTAGGGCGACAGCTCATTTATTAGATACCTTGCTTGAGTTACATCTTAACAATCAGAAAAGGATACATGATCTTGTCAAGGGCAATAAGAGTTTAAATTTTGATATTCGGGGTCTTTTGCATCTGGCCCGAGTCTCCGATAAGCAAATGGTCAACAAGGGTAAAATGAAAGTAACCCTTACCAGAAATCTTTATAAGTTTTCAAGGGTTATCCTTCCGGATTCTTTCTGGTATGAGGCACAAAACAGCAAAAAAGCCAAGTTATTGCCACCAAGTCAAAAGACAGGAGAATTACAACCTTATCAATTTTACTTACAGCCAGTCCCTTTGTATACTGGTTTGATTGTGGATGCCAAAAGGGTGGGAGGAGAACCCGCTTTGATCTGTAAGATTTTCGATAAATCAAACAAGCTCATTTATGGGCCTTCAAAAGTCTTCCCCAAGATTGCTCAAGAAAAGGGGATGGCCAGATATGTAGAAGACCTTGGATCTGCCAAAAACTGTAGACGCATAATAGGTGATAATCCTTTGATAGTCCAGGCTCAAAAGGTTAGAGGAGAGAATAGGTGCGATTATGTTATTGCCTCAAATAAATTGGATTTATTGCTTAGATCTAATCCGAAAACAAAAATATTCAAGCAGTGCCGTGTGGTTATAGTCCTAGGACCGAGCGATCCTTCAGAATTGGTAGAATATTCTTTAGACTAAAGTAGTTTAAGTCATCTTGGAAAGAAATAAGAGTATGAAACAGCTAAGCCTATTTATAATCCTTATTGTTCTTATTGGCTCCCTTTTAGGGACTGAAGCTATAACCGGCCAACAACGGATTGAATTAACAAAAGATCTAGACAACAGCACATCAATGTCAGTGCTTGAATCTCAAGCAGTCAGAGATGCGCGTTATAGGGCAGTATTTCGAAAGGCTGTACAGATTTTGCCTTTTTCCTTGACAGATAAGAGGAAAGAAATCCTTGGCTCCTATTTAGATGGTAAGAGTGAGGATTTTGTATTAACTTATGCTCTGGATATGAGAGATATGGGCTCTAAGAGCGTGGAATTTATATTTTATGTCTCAGTAAATGAAAAGGCTTTGAAGCAAAGACTCAAAAACTTAGGTACTTATTTCACTACCAAATACAAGGTACAGTATTCTTTGCAAACTAGTGGAATTTCCTCTGATATATGGCAGGATATACTGAGATTAGAAAATTTATCAGGACTTAAAAGAGGTGATGTTCAATCCCCTCTGCTAAGATTACAGTATGACAAAGACAATGAAAGATGGAGCGGGATTATACAAACAACTGATAAATATCGTTCTGAGAAGGCGCTTACATTATCTGCTCTTTGGGAAAAAATATGGTCTTTTTATTTTATGCTCCCTGAAACGCAAGCCCGTTTTCTTGAGACATTGTTTGTACGGGTAAAGTGGTGGACTACTTCTACAGGACTTCAGACCTTTAACGAAAATCTGAATAGTTGGACCTCAGTCTTGGACGAGTTTACTTTGAAGCATTTGAAAATGACCCCTAAAGGGATTCAAGGGCAATGGAAGATGAAGACCATGAATATTAATGGTCTAAAGCAACATCTTGAAGGATTTTTGAATAATCGTGGGGTCAGCCTGTCATATTCTACGGATCCTTTTAAATGAGATCTTATCAACAAATATCGACTTGTACTTACTTTTTACTGTTCATCTTTTTCCTGATCAACCTGTTTACCATTGTTATCCTTCTTTGACTTTTGGCTCGAGACTTGAATCTCTTCTGGTTCATTGGTGGCCTTTTTGAAATTTTTCAAGGCCCTTCCCATGCCCGAACCAATTTCAGGGAGTTTATTAGCCCCAAAAATTACTAAGATAATGAGAAGGACGATAACAAGTTCAGGTATTCCTATTCCAAACATATAACCTCCTTTAAGGTCGATCTTGAAAGCAATTGTTTAGGTTTAATTCTTTTCCAGAATATATGCAATAGCTGTAATTTATACATAGATGAGGGTTTAGACTATGTTCGGCATTTTTTTTCCCTGGATGCACAGCCGAGTCCTTAATTGTGAACTCCCTCCTTGGGTATATTTTCTGGATCCTGGATTATCTGAGAAGAATCATTCACATAAATATTGGAGACCGGAATCTCTGCCTCTAGATCCTAAGACAGCCCAAAAGTATATTGATGATAGCCTTCTCTTTGGGCGGCAGTTTCAAAACCCCCGGGAGTTATCATACTTAGGCGGCAGTTCTTTTGAAGATTTTTTTTTAGGAACTTCAATGGCTATTAAATCAGAGATTCGGAGTTCCGGTAAATCTTCTAGCCAAGAGAAGATAGATAAATCTAGGAGTCTGTCTATTCAGGCTCAAATGTCATTGCTGTTGGCTTGGTATACAGAGAAAAATATTATCGAATATCAGGAGATTGAGCAAGGTCTTCAAGGAAAATGGGATAATTTTCGGGATTCATTGGGGATAATAAAAGAGGATCTCGATCCTCTGAGCCTGACCTCTTCTTTTTTGAATGAGGGAGATATCAAAGAATTCAAATCCTATTCTTGGCAAAGAATAATCCCTTGGTTTCTTTGTTTTTTACCTGAAGAAGCCGCTCTATTTATCATAGATCAGGAAATCTATCAGAGCATGAATGAGTATGGAATCACCTTTGAGCAGAACAGTTCCTTTGAATCTAATCAAAATCATGCCCCCAAGTATTTGTGGTCTACAAAACCGTATGGTTGGGAAATCTGTATGCAAAGCTGCCCATCAGAAACTATCCCTTGGCTCAACAAAAGATATAAGGTCTTATTTGGACAATGCCACTGAGATTAGATACTGTCTAAAAAATCAGGTAGGTGTATCTGACAGTATATTGAACTAACCACGTGGACAGTATGGAGGTTAATGGAAAATTGACACAGCTAAAAGGTATTATATTTGATTGTGATGGGGTCATTGTTGATTCCAAACAAGCCAATAGAATTTTGTATAATTATATTTTTCAAGAATTAGGCCTTTCTACACTTGATCAGGAAGGACTTGATTTTGTCCATAGTCATACTGTCACTGAGGCTATTGATTCTATGGTTCCGTTGGGAAAAAGAGAACAGGCCTGGGAAATTTTTGATAATTTTCCCTACCAAAGGCTACTTCCATATATAAGCTTGGAGCCAGGCCTGGTTGATCTTCTAAAATCCTTGCAGTATTATTGTATCCAATCTGCTATCAATACGAATCGTTCTGGATCAATGGATCCTATTTTAAAAAGATTCGGCTTGGAAAGTTTTTTTTATCCGGTAATTACATCACTTGATGTAACTAAGCCGAAACCTGATCCTGAAAGTTTAAACCTTATACTTTCTATTTGGGGTTTAACAAACACTGAGGTTGTTTTTGTCGGAGACTCCAAGGTAGATGAGCAAGCAGCTCAGGGGGCTGAAGTAAGCTTTTGGTCATATAAGAATGAGAATCTCCAAGCCCGATATTGTATTCAAGACTATCAAACCTTACAGCAAAGTTTATTCTCTTGTAAAAAGAAATGATTGTTATTAAGTTTGGCTGATTTTTTGAACTTTAATATTTAAGGAGGAATGATGTTTGTCCTATCCAATTTCTTTCAGGCTATCGCTGTATTGCTGGACACTTTGCTTAGTATCTACTTTTGGATAATAATTATTTCTGCTATATTGTCTTGGGTAAATCCTGATCCTTACAACCCTATAGTAAGGATCTTGCGTAATTTGACAGAGCCTGTTTTTGCCACTCTCAGGAGGTGGATTCCTTTTACTGTCATTGGCGGGATAGACCTTTCCCCAATTATTGTCTTGTTAATTATTCAATTTATCAAAATATTTGTTGTTCGATCATTGGCTCAGTTCGGTATGGGCATGTAGGAAGTCTGCCAGAGGAAATGAGATGACTTTGCCGGAATTTGTAACCAAGATATCCGAGACAGTCTATGAGTTAAGGATCTGGGTTCAGCCTGGTGCCAACAGATCATGCCAGGCAGGGATTCATGATCAATGTTTGAAGTTGAAAGTGAAATCACCGCCAGTAGATAATAAGGCTAATAAGGAAATAGTTTCTAGTTTGGCCGAAATGTTAAATCTCAGGCCTCGGGATGTAAGATTAAAAAAAGGACATAAGAGCCGTCGGAAAGTTATCCATATAACTATTGAAACAGAGCCGGATTGGAATATTTTTGAGACTTGAGTATAAGGAGGGATGAGCAATGGAGCAATATGAATTGGAGCTCATTGTCAAATACGGTAATCAGGATGAGGAATTGAGAGAGTTGTGGGATAAACATAAGGAGTATGAAAAATCTATAGAGAAGTTTGAAGCCAAACGTTTTTTGACACCACAAGAAGACACTGAACTCAAGCGATTGAAAAAGGAAAAACTTGCAGGCAAGACAAGGATCCAAACTATTTTAGAAAAGTATAGGCAACTGGAGGATAGGAATGAAGCGTAAGGGGGCCCAAATATTACTTGAAAGTCTGTTATCCGAGGATGTAACGACTATTTTTGGTTTTCCTGGCGGGGCTGTTATTGATATTTATCATGAACTTCCAAACTATCCAGAGCTAAGACATATCCTTGTTCGCCATGAACAGGGTGCGGTTCATGCAGCTGATGGATATGCCAGGGCAAGTGGACAGGTAGGGATTGCTTTGGTTACTTCTGGGCCTGGAGCGACTAATACAGTAACAGGTATTGCTACTGCTTACCTGGATAGTGTCCCTCTGGTGATATTAACTGGGCAAGTCCCAACGCAGTTAATTGGGAATGATGCCTTTCAGGAAGTCGATATAGTAGGCATAACCAGACCTTGTACAAAGCATAACTATCTAGTCAAAGATGTTAATCAATTGGCTAAGACGATCAAAGAGGCCTTTTATTTAGCCCGTTCAGGAAGACCTGGTCCTGTGCTTATTGATCTTCCAAAAGATGTCATGGGGGCTCAAACCGAATATGAGTATCCAACACATGTCCATTTACGGAGTTATAATCCCCATTATCAACCCAACACCAAACAGGTCCGTAAAGCAGTTGATCTTATACAAAACTCCAAAAGACCACTGATATTCGCCGGAGGCGGGGTTATTTCCTCAAATGCCCATGCCGAGTTAACTTGGCTTGCTCGTTCCTTAAAAATACCTGTAACTACTTCAATGATGGGCCTGGGTGCCTTTCCGGGCAATGATCCCTTATGGTTGGGTATGCTTGGTATGCACGGCACTTATGTGGCCAATATGGCAGTCAATTATTGTGATCTTCTTATCTCAGTAGGGGTACGATTTGATGATCGAGTCACCGGAAAATTAGATACTTTTGCCCCAGAGGCCAAATTGGTTCATATTGATATTGATCCAACCTCGATAAGAAAGAACGTCTCTGTAGATGTCCCAATTGTTGCTGATTGCCGTTTAGCTCTGGAGAGCCTTAAAAAAGAGGTTGGTCCAGTTTTGGAATCCAGTGAGCTTTCCGAGAACTTTTCCTCCTGGAGGGATAAGATACAGGCCTGGAGTGAGGCCCATCCTTTGACCTATGACCGTTCCGGAGAGAAGGTTAAACCACAATATATAATTGAAAAATTATATGAATTGAGTCAAGGGGACGCAATTATCTCTACTGAAGTGGGACAAAATCAAATGTGGGCAGCCCAGCATTTTTGTTATCATCAACCTAGAACATGGATTTCATCCGGTGGGCTAGGAACTATGGGTTTTGGATTGCCGGCAGCTATTGGGGCTCAGATTGCCTATCCTCACAAATTGGTTATTGATATAGCTGGAGACGGTTCTATCCAAATGAATATACAGGAGCTTACAACAGCTGTTAATTTTCGCCTCCCTATTAAAGTCATTGTCCTGAACAACAGCTATTTAGGAATGGTCAGGCAGTGGCAGGAGTTGTTTTATGGGAGGAATTATTGTTCTACCTGTCTGGAGCAGAGTCCTGATTTTGTCAAATTGGCTCAGGCCTTTGGTGCGGAAGGTTATCGAATCCAAACAAAGGAGGAGGTTAGACCGGTCCTTCAAAAGGCTTTAAACTCACCAAATACTGTGGTTGTCGATGTTTTAGTGGAGCAGGAGGAAAATGTTTATCCCATGGT
>CAYUNZ010000114.1:0-8553 GCA_964446205.1 uncultured Desulfohalobiaceae bacterium
GGAAAAAAACAATGCAATACAAAGAGATTCTTCACCGGTGTTTCCGATGTGGATATTGTAAATTGCCAAACGACTATTCGGACATCAATTGTCCTTCCTACCTGAAATATGGTTTTGAATCCTTTTCTCCCGGTGGACGGATGTGGTTGATCAGGGCCTGGCTGGACCTGCAGATCCAAAATTCTCCAAGATTGCAGGAGATATTTTTCTCCTGTGCCACCTGCAATAACTGTGTCGAGAACTGCCCTTTTTCAAAATTTAAGGACCAGATTCTAAAGGCCTTTATCTCGGCCAAGGAAGAAATGGTCAATCAAGGCACAGTACCTGCCAGTGTCCGGGACTATTTGACTATCCTCTATGAGCATGACAACCCATATAAGATATCTCAAAAAAAACGCCGCGATTGGGCGGAAGGACTTCAGGTTCCTGATTATGCTGGACAGGAGTTTCTTTTTTATGTCGGAGATGTCGGCTCATTTGACAGCCGGGGAAGAGAAATAGCCTGTTCAGTAGCCAACTTGCTCAAGCATCTGAATATCTCCTTTGGGATTCTGGGATCCAAAGAAGGTCCGGATGGAAACGAAGCCAATGCCTTGGGCGAGACAGAGCTCTTCGAGTATTTGGCCAAGAAGAATATACAGACCTTCAATCAGCATGGGGTAACCAAGGTTATTACCCTCTCCCCCCATAGCTACAACACCTTTAAAAATGAATATCCGGAATTGGGTAGTAGCTTCCAGGTTTTCCATTATACACAGATTCTGGCATCTCACCTGTCTCAGACTTCTTTGGCCGGCCAACAAGAGCCTGGATTGACCAAAAGAATCACCTTTCATGACCCATGTTATCTAGGTCGCCACAATCAAGACTACCAAAGCCCAAGAGATATCCTCCACCTCTTGCCAAGCCTTGAACTGACAGAAATGAGGCGCAACCGTTCAAACGCCCTTTGCTGCGGAGGCGGAGGAGGCAACTTCTTTACCGACCTGGTCTGCAGCGGTCCCGAGACCTCAGCCAAGGTTCGGGCCAAGGAGGCCGATGAAATAGGCGCGGAGATCCTGGTCACTTGCTGTCCTATCTGCACTATTATCCTTGAAGACGCGGTAAAATCACAGGGACTTGACCAACAAATTCAGGTCAAAGAGATTTCTGAATTGATACTGGATAAAAGGAGATAGTATGAATGTATATGAATCGTTAGTTAACATTGTAGGCCAAGACAGGGTCTCTCAGAACCAGGAAGAGCTTTTTATCTATTCCCGAGATCCCGGAGCACAGCCCCCCGGCAAGGCAGACTATATAGTTTTGCCCAAGACAGCGGAAGAGATTCAAGACATTGTCCTTTTGGCCAACAGGGAAGGTGTCCCGATCACCCCTCTTGGCGGCGGTCTGGCCCTGTCAGCCCTGGTAGTTCCTCAAAAAGGCGGCATCGTTCTGGACATGAAAAGGATGAACCAGGTCCTTGAAGTGGATGAGATGAATAGATACGCCCTGATTGAAGCCGGGGTATCCCAGGGGAAGCTGAGAGAATATCTCAAAAACAATCACCCCCGTCTGCAACACTCTACTCCAGAGGCGCCACCGACAGCAACTGTGGTCGGCAATGTCCTAATTCAAGGCCATGGCCACATCTCACCACGTTACGGACTAAATTCTGATATGATCAGTGGTATGGAAGTCGTGTTGCCTACAGGGGAAATATCCAAAGTTGGCTCCTGTACTTTAAGCCCCAAATGGTTCACAAAGGGCCCTTTACCTGAGCTAGCCGGTCTCTTTGTTGGCTGGTTCGGGACAACAGGAATCATAACTAAGCTAGGTCTCAAGCTATTCCCTAAACCCGAATATAGGGAAGTCATGGTTTTTCAGACTGACAACATAGACCTGATACCCGAGGCTATATCCGAAGTCATGTTTCTGGACTTAGCTGAAGACTTCTTTCTGATTGCCCAGGAAAAACCAGATTGGATGAACCATGTCTTTTTTGTCATCATTGTTTCTGGACACTTCAAAGAAGAGATCGAGTACAAGAAAAAGGCTTACAAGAGACTCTTTGAGGACTTTAAGGGCAAAAAAAAGATTCAGTTTGTTGAAGATCTACATCCTGCCCTGGAAAAAAGGTTTCTGGATGTTCCCCCTTTGGCTGCTTTGGCGGCAGACTTCAGAAAGGGTGGCGGATTTGAGTATACAGGGGCCATCTTACCTGTTGACAAGGTCCCGGAGGCATGGAGAAAAGGCAAAGAGATCGCTTATAAATTCGATATGCAATACTCATACGTCCATCAGGTCCTGATGGGTAACAGTATTATGTTTGGCTTTAATTATTCTTTCAATCGAGCCGACAAGGTAGACATCGAAAACACAAAAAAGGCCCTGAATGAATCAAATCGATTGACCCTTGATTTAGGCGGAATGATATGGAAAGGGGAAACACCTGCCCAGCAATTGACCATTGACAAAATGGATCCAAATACTGCTTCTTTGATAAAGAAGGTCAAAAAGCTTTTGGATCCCAACGGGATAATGAATCCAGGCCATTGGGAGGTATAGCCAGTATTTAACTGAAGATGTAAACCGAGAACCGTGAACTGTGAACCGCAAGATAAAAAACTCAAGAACGTCCCCTGGTTATTCTTTTTTCTTCGGTCAACGGATAACGGTTCACGGTCAACATTTTGCGTCTCAAATATCCTTAGCATAAATGGTTGGATCAGGTAAGCCGGCCTCCTGAAAGCCCTTCTTTCTCAAATAACAGCTATCGCAACGACCACAGGATAACCCTTCGGGCGAGGGATCATAGCAGGAATGAGTCAGGGAGTAATCAACCCCGAGCTCTACCCCCAGGGTAATGATCTGGGCCTTGCTCAAATTAAGAAGCGGGGTATGGAACTTATATACCAATCTATCCTCAAGACTCTCCTTTGTAGCCAGATTGGCCATTGCTTCATAAGCCTGAATAAACTCCGGACGACAGTCCGGGTAACCGGAATAGTCAAGGGCGTTGATACCGATATAAATATCCGCTGCTCCCAAAGTCTCTGCCCAGGCCAGGGCAAAGGACAAAAAAATAGTGTTCCTTGCCGGGACATAGGTGTTGGGTATCTGGCTCCGATCTTCCGGGCTTTGATCTTTGGGGACTTCTATACCGCTGGTCAGGGCTGATCCCCCGATCTTGTCCAGTGGCAGGTCAAGGATCAGGTGATCTGTAATCCTCATATTGTCCGCTACCTGCCTGGCGGCCTTTAGTTCGACTTCGTGACGCTGGCTGTAACGAAAGGACAGGGCGCAAGGTTCAAAACCGTCTTTTCGGGCCAGAGCCAGACAGGTAGCGGAGTCAATCCCGCCGGAAAAGAGGACAACTGCCTTATTCACATTACCCTCCTGAATGTACATTTAAACAGTTACAAAGATTCAAATGTGTTTCCAAATTTTCTCACGGTAGATTACATTCGATTTTTATTTCCCGTTCTTCGGTAGACGGTCAACGGTTCACGGTCAACGTTCTTTTCATGTCAACCACTGCCAATTAGCCCACATAGCCATAACTATAAAGAACAAGGCCAGCCCATGTTCAATTATCCCTCCGGTCCGAAAAGACAATGGGGCTCGAAATTTTTTCTTAATCGGCCAAAATACAGGTATCCCCCTGTGAGTAATCCAATCCCCGAATAAATGAGTAAAATAACCTAAACAAAAGGCATTACTCACAAAGACAAAGATACTTCCCTGAAAAATATACCAGGACAAACCGAGAATTATTATCAGAGCTATAGGGGAATGGAAAAGATTTCTATGTCCAAAAAGCATGGAGATCATAGAAGAGATACCTTGCAAGCGGTGCCCTATCCAGCTTCGGGGATGGTCAATATCAGGCATAAGGCCTCCCACGACAGCCATGCTTGCTCCAATCAGCAACTCCAAGACATTGCTTGCCTGATTTGAGTAAAATGTGTATCCTCCGAGAGCAAAGAGAAGATGGTTATAGGCCAACATATTTTACCGGATTCTCTGATCTCTACCCAAATAGTAGCCTTGTAGAATCAAAGATAAGAATGGTCTCAGTCTTTTGAATTACTTTTTAGGGAACAATTATATCCAATTCGGTTTGTCTATGAATTTTCCAAGCTTTTTGCAAGTAATAAATCCGATTAAGCTGACATCTAAGTTTCTGCTCTGCTTATTTATATTCCAGCTACTTGCTTTGATTATTTCAACTCAATCCATGTCCAAGCCCCCTGAAGGTGATCTGAATATCCCTTTGCAATCAAGCCAGAGACCACAACACCTTTTTGCCGATCGATTGGTCATCCATAAGGAAAAAAAAGAGGTTGAGGCCTTTGGTAACGTCCTTTTGAAACAAGAACCCAACATTATCAAGGCAGATTATGGCCTATATCATTGGGATACCAATATAGTCCATCTCAAAGGAAATATCTATGCCCAGTTGGGGCCAGATAAAATAGAGGCTGAAGAGGCAAAGTTCAACCTTAACAATGATACCGGTTGGCTGAAAAACGGGGTTGTTTTCCTTAAAGAATCGCATATGTATTTTAAAGGTCAGCAGTTAAAGAAAACCGGTACCTCCACCTATAACTTCCAAAAAGCAAATGTAACGGCCTGTGATGGTTCACCACCGGCCTGGTCTCTTTATACTGATCAAGGAAAAATAACTATAGACGGCTATGCAAGGCTTAAGGACACCAGATTTAAGGTCAGGGATATACCGATCCTTTATTCGCCATATCTGATTTTACCGATCAAAAGAGAGCGCCAATCCGGATTTCTCATGCCGGAGTATATCAGCAGTACCAAATTGGGATCTTCTATAAATCTGCCCTACTATTATGTAATCAATGAGGAACAGGATGTAACCTTTTATACCAATTACATGTCCAATAGAGGCCTCAGGTTAGGTACCGAATACCGACTTACCCCTAACCCAAAGTCAATAGGCCTATTTCGATTTGATTACCTGAATGATTCCAGGCAGTCAGATACGGAATCAGATGAGTATGATGAGTTCGATCATGACGGTCTAACAAGATCAAATCAGGATCGATTCTGGCTTCGGGGAAAAATGAACTCTTTTCTCTTCCAGCCAAGTTGGAAAACCAAGCTGGATCTGGATTATGTTTCTGATCAGAATTACCTTCGGGAATTTGATTCCGGATACTGCGGTTTTGACCAAAGTCGAGACTCCTTCCTAGAAGAGTTCGGTCGGGATATTGATGACAAGGATGACCTGCAAAGAGAGAGCATTTGGACTGTCAACAGGAATTGGTCCGACTTTGGATTTGCATCCAGAGTAGAATACAACCAGAACCTCAAATATATGAACGATAATCTTTCTTCTGACCGCAATCCTACTCTCCAAAGGTTACCGGAAATAAACTTTGATTTCTTTAAACAAGACCTTTTCAGCTCCCCCTTTGAATGGGAAGCTCGAAACGAGATGACCTATTTCTGGCGACGTTATGGGACAACCGGGGTGCGAGGCGATTTTCATCCTCAGGTCAGCCTACCTTATCAACAGACATTTTTGACCCTAATCCCCAAAATCGGCTGGAGACAAACCTTTTACTCCCTTGACCGCATAGAGAACCCGAGTTCAAAATCTGTTGATGACTTCGAGTCTCGAGGTATCTTTGACTTTGAAACTACCTCATATACCGACATCTTCCGGATCTTCCAACTAAAAGATCCTGGACAAATTCAAGCCTCTGAGCAAACTCAGGGACAGTCGTCCTGGACCAAAATCAGACACAGAATCCGGCCGGAACTAAAATACTCCTATATTCCTAACCAAGACCAGGATGATCTGCCGGAATTCGATACCGTTGACCGTATTGAAGAGGACAACACCCTGACCTATACCCTGACTCAAGTCTTTACCAGAAGGAAAGACACTGTTATCAAACTCCAAGAAGGTAACCAAACGGACTTCTCCTTAAAAAAAGACTATCACGAATTCCTGCGTCTTAAGCTGGAACAAAGCTATGATTTTGACGAAGAAAACCGGGACAAAAATCAAGATACCTATCCTCAAAGGCCTTTTTCTGATATTCGATTTGAACTTGATTTTTCTCCCTGCCCCAATCTCACGTTTCAGGAAAATACATGGGTATCCCCTTATTTAGGCCAGATCACTGAACATGAACACATACTTAGATACTCATACCAAAATCTTCTAACCTATTTTGGTTATGATTATCAAAAAGAACTCCATGATGACATCCACCGGAAAAATCAAAATGAGCTGGAAATTATCAGGGCCGGGACCCAGCTCCAAGTAACTCCCAGATGGGTCCTTAAAGCCGACTATGAAAGGGATATAGACAAATCAGAGCTGATCAATCAACGTCTTGGGGTCCTGTATAGGCATCAATGTTGGTCCTTGGAGGTCAATTATATCAACTCGGAAGAAGAGACAGAAGTAGCGGTATTGCTGGGCCTGCATCAGCTAGGACAGATTGGCCAGAGCTTCTCTGCCGAACAGGAATAGCTTTATGTCAGATTTTTCCAACATCCATGTCCTTCCCTCTGACCTTCAGAATCAGATCGCAGCTGGAGAGGTTGTGGAAAGACCCTCCAGTGTAATCAAGGAGCTCATAGAAAACAGTCTGGATGCGAAGGCCACTGAAGTCCATATTGAAATAGATGGTGGTGGGCAAAACAGGATCCTGGTCCAAGACAACGGCCAAGGCCTTGAACCAGATGACCTGCCCAAGGCCCTGACCAGACATGCAACTAGCAAAATAGCTCGAATTGAAGACTTAAATCAATTATCCAGCTTTGGCTTTAGAGGTGAAGCCTTACCAAGCATAGCCTCAGTCTCTCGACTAACTATGGGTTCAATTGTACCTAATCAAACTGAAGGCTTTCAAGTCAGCCTGGAATTTGGAAAAATTGTTGATCAAGGACCTGTTCCCTTAAGGCAAGGTACCTATGTGACTGTCAGGGACCTCTTTAGGAATACCCCGGCCAGATTAAAATTTTTAAAAAAAACAGCCACAGAGAGCAAAAGATGTCTGGATATCGTTTACAAAATGGGTTTGGCCCACCTTGATTGTGCATTTACCCTTATATCCAATGAGAAGAATACGGTCTCTTTCCCAAAAGATCAATCACTCGAAGAAAGGCTCCAACATATGTGGCCCGGCCAGATCACAGACAAATTGAGACCTGTAAGCTCCTCAAACAAGGATTTTCATCTAAGCGGAGTCATTGGTTCACCTGAAACCGCGCAAGGCCGAGCAGACAGAATCTTTTTCTATGTTAACACCAGACCTGTTCAGGACAAATTGTTACTCGCCGCCTTGAGGCAGGCCTATTCGGGATCCTTATTGAGCCGGGAATATCCTCAGGCGGTCTTATTGCTGGATATCCCACCTAGAGAAGCAGATATAAATGTCCACCCAGCCAAAGCCGAAATAAGGTTTAGAAACGAAAAGGACATATTTTCTTTTGTTCATCAAGGTGTCAAGGCCACTTTGTCCTCATACCAAAGCAGCTTGAGCCCTTTACCTGCACATGAACATTTTCAGTCCGGGAATACAGAAAGACAAAATCCCCGGCACACCTTCCAGACTTTCGAGAATATCAGCCAACCTTATCTTAAAGAGACAAGGGCTAAGAGTTATTCGACTCCGGACAATCCAGCTCCCTTGTCCGAGACAAAAGGAGATAATTTACAGAAAGAAAAGATCTCAATCCAATCCTCTTCAAAAATCTCCTCGGATTCGCAAAACAATATATCAGGACTTGTCTACCTCGGCCAAGTTAGCTACTGCTATCTCTTATTAAAAGATCAACGGCAGGATCTCCTTCTCCTTGATCAACATGCCGCCCATGAAAGAATCCTTTACCATCTCTTCAAAACAACTGGAGAAGATGGTTCCCAGCAATTATTGGCCCTGCCTATGGAACTTTATCTCCATCCTGCCGAACAATACAGGCTAGAACAAATCACTACCTTCTTACGTCGTCTAGGCTTTAGCTTTGACTTTGACCAAAAGTCCTTGATGTCGGTCAAGGCTATACCCAGCGCACTGACATGGCAACAGGCCAAAGACTTTCTCAAGGCGGCCCTGGCTGAGCAAATAAGCTCCATGGATGATTTATGGACCCTGATGGCCTGCCGACAGGCCATAAAAGCCGGTCAGTCCCTGGCCAGGGATGAAGCCCTAAACCTTATTGAAACTTGGATAAAAACGCCTGAGCGGGATTATTGTCCCCATGGACGACCGGTCTCTATCCGGATGACCACTTCAGATCTGGAAAAGATGTTCAAGAGGCAATCCTGACTAGATTCATCCAACTCTGGCTTTCAAGGCAAGCATTAACGTATACTGATAAAACTAAAATCGCAGTACAAGCATATATAGTTGAAAGGATGTTGACCGTGAAACATTGACCGAAAAAAACATGAAGAAATCATTTCTTAACTACTTCGTCTTGCTGCTCCCAGTTCAAGGTTCTCACTCTTCTTATGCTTCCCTGATATTACTCCCTACTATTCAATACCATATTTTTCTGTTCTTTAGCCTTATATAAGCC
>CAYUNZ010000115.1:0-8535 GCA_964446205.1 uncultured Desulfohalobiaceae bacterium
TATTCTTCCAGGATATCCTCGACCACAAATTGAAAATCTTCAGGCGAAGCACCCATGGCACTACATGAATCGTTGCGAAGGGCCATATCGCAGGAGTTGATCAGACCATTGGGACGTTCTTCCCTAGGCCAGGCTTGCCGGGCATAAAAGACCAGCCGAGGGATATCGATTTTCATTGGACAGGCATAGATACATCGTTGACACATAGTACAGTGCCAAACCCAAGGGGTGGAAGTTACTTCCTCATCAAGCCCTAAAGCGGCTAAACGAAGGAATTTACGAGGATCCATACCATCCAATCCAGTTGCCGGACAGCCGGATGAACATGCCCCGCATGTTAGACAAAGGTTAAGGTTCCCTTCTTCCGGAAGTAGTTCCTTGACCTTATCGATGAAGGAACTTTCTTTTTTTCCGCGAATTTTGATTGCAGCCTCTCCCATTTTATTCCTCCAAACTTAGATGAGATAATAGGAAATTACCTATAGTCAGATGGGTTTGGTTTTTTTATTCAATAACCCAACCCCAAACTTTTAACTAAAAACGCTAAACATTTAGTAATAAGACCTAACAATTTCTGTCAAGCCCAAATTTTGTTTTGGATTGGAAAAAGTTGTAAGACTGTGCCAATATTGTTGAAAAAATCACAATTTAAAATTAAAAGGTGGTTAGGTTACACTGAAAAAGGCCTTTGGTATTGCCCCGCATACTGGGCACTTATCTGGGGTTTCAGCTTTGCAGGTGTATCCGCAGACTGAACAGACAAAGTAGTCGGTCTCCTCCAGACTCCCTAGATTGTCAATGGCTTGTTGGTATAGACGTGCGTGGACCTGTTCCACCTCGTTGGCATATCTAAAGGTCCTCTCTGCTTTGGCGTTACCTTCATCTTGAGCCTTTTGAATCATTTCTGGATACATTGTTTGGAATTCATAATTCTCTCCTGATAAGGCCTCTTTGAGGTTCTCCTGAGTTGTCTTGATCCCTCCCATAGCCTTTAGATGTGAGTGAGCATGTACGGTCTCAGCCTCGGCTACGGCACGAAAGAGCTTGGCTACCTGGTGATGCCCATCTTTTTCAGCCTGGGCGGCAAAGGCCAAGTATTTTCTGTTGGCTTGTGATTCCCCTGCAAAGGCAGATTGAAGATTCTCATTAGTAGTAGGCATAATTATCCTCCTTGTAAGTAAAATATTAAAACAATTTATCGATAATGATTACTATTGTCAACAAAAATCTGTTGTCTTTTTTTTTTAGTAATTTTTGTAAGAGTGACAAAATAGAAATACGAATATACTTATATTTTTTCTACATTTAGTTGACCTTGGAAATTTTCCTGAAGAGCTTCAGTCAGTTGGCCATATTTTTCTTCATCTTCAAGTTCAACAATTAATTCATGAGAATCTTTTAGTTTCAAGTAGCCATATTGTTGGATGAAATTGATGGCATCATCAACATTAACAGTAAACCATCCTCTCATATGACGTACTAATTCATCACCTTTAAATGATTTGGAAATAGTTAGATCAACGTTTCTCTCTTTGGCTTGCCAACCTAGGATTGCAGGTCTGATAACAACCGGAGAGACGGGATCATGAACAGCTGCACATCTAAACCAAACCTTGGCTTGAATCATATCTTATCTCCTTTGAGTTTTTTGTCTTGGTTTAGGACTTGCTTATAGAAATCAATTGTCTTTTGGGCAATAGAGGTCCAACTAAAGGATTCTTCTACTACTCCTCTGGCATACCTACCCATCCTTGTTTGCTTATCCTTGTTTAAACAGACCTCATTGATAGCTTCAGCCATTTTCTTGGCAAATGATTCAGGATCTCTTGGTTCAGGATTTTCTGTAGATGTAGGCTCGAAAGGGATCAAAAAACCGCTATAGCCATGTTCAACAATTTCCGGAATCCCACCGACATTAGAAGCTATTACCGGAGTTTCACAGGCCATGGCCTCTAGATTAATGATTCCAAAAGGCTCATAGACTGAAGGGCAGATAAAGGCACTGGCCTGGGTATAAAAGGGGATAATCTCGGTTTTTGCTACCTGCTGGTCAATCCAGATTACCGGAGATTTTCTTGACTTTCTTAGTTGAGTCACTTGTTTGTGCATAATCTTGGCAAGGTCAGGAGTGTCCGGACTTGTTGCACATAATAGGACCTGAATATCTGGCTCCAAGAAAGGTATGGTTCTCAAAAGATGGATGATTCCCTTTTGGGCTGTAATTCTGCCGACAAAAAGTATATAGGGTTGCTTTGGATCGAGTCCGTGTCTAATCAGAAGTTCTTTGTCCTGTCTAGGTTTGTACTTCTCAGGATCTATCCCATTATGGATAACCCGAATTTTTTGAGGTTCAACCTGATAAAGATAAGAAACATCATTTTTCATGGACTCAGAGACGGCTATAATCCCGTCTGCTTTTTGATAGGCAGTTCTTTCCAGCCAGGTACTGATCCTGTATCCAGTGCCAAGCTGAGCTGCTTTCCACGGTCGGTGCGGTTCCAGGGAATGAGTGGTTAGTAAGAGTGGGACCTGTAGTAATTCTTGGATTAGGCAGCCAGCAAAATGGGTATACCAAGTATGGCAATGGACAAGGTCGATATTTTCCAGTTGGCCAGCCATAATAAGGTTGTAGTCCAAAGGCCTTAAGACTTTATTACGATGATCTTTTTGGGATAGGGGCCAGTCCCTGCTTACGCCCTTGATTTGAAGGTTGTTGTAAGTAAGGTCCTGGTCACCAAAACATAGGACCTTGATCTCGTTTGTTCCTTGACTAGACAGCTCTCTGGTCAATGAGTCTACATGTACTCCAGCCCCACCATAGACATAAGGGGGATATTCATTGGTCAATATAGCGATACGCATTTTATCCATCTTCTAAGAGGTTTGACTTGTACTCAAAGATTAAACATACACAATAAATGATAAAAATTGGTGTAATTTTTTTCCCAAGTCAGGAAACAACAGCCTTGTCGGTTTTTATGTAATTGTTTAGTTATCTGCAACTAATTGAAAAAGGGGCTTGAAAAGGTAACTTCAAAAGAAAGTCCCTTTTTCATAGGATTAAACTAAAACGTTTTTAAGTACATATCAATATATCTCCTGGCTGCATCAGACCATAAAAATCTCTGGTAAAAAGCGTTTTTTTGAATAGGGATAAAGGCTTGAGGGTTATTTTTGTAAAGCCATGATATGTCATGAATGGTTTGAAGGAAGGCATTTAAGATCTCCTCTCGATTGGAGCCATTAAAGCCGAAGCCGTTACCATGGGCGGAATTAAAAGGGATAACCGTATCTATCAATCCACCGGTCCATCTGACAAGTGGGGGAGTAGCCCTGGACATGGAGGCCATTTGGGCAACACCACAAGGTTCAAACAGACTTGGCATCAAGAAAACATCACAGCCAAATTGTATCAAAGAGGCCAGTTCCTGATCAAAATCGATTTTGGCCCAAAAATTTTTATATTGGTTATACCTCAGAAAAAAATGTTCATATTCCGGATCACCTTGAGCAAGAATAGCTAGATTAAGACCGGATATGTCCAAAATATGTCCTAGGATATCTTTGTTGTCCAAGACTTCTGTCAGGAGCTTACATTTTTGATCAACAGCCCGACCGATAAAACCAAGGACAAGTCCATCGGTTTGGAAATAATCTGAAACAATCTGTTTCTTGCATTCAGTCTTTTTTTGCAGGATCTCAGAAAATAGTTCCTCAGTTGGTTCAAAGGAATACTCAAAACCATTGAGAATGCCTAGCAATCTGCCTTGTTGCCACAACTCATTTGTGGTTTTTTCCAAGCCCTTACCACCCGGGAAATAGCTCTTGGGATCTTCTGGCTGGGTTATTTCCAGACCATGGCTGGGGCTGACAGTATTGGCCATATGGCAGAGTTCTAGACCCATTCTTAAGGGGTTGATGCTTGACCATTCAGCTCTGGGATCCAGAAAGGAAGCCTGTGTTTTTTCGTCTGTCAGAAATGTTTCTATGGCCATGTTTTCAATGGCCTTGCGGCCGATATTGCCTTGGTAGCCAATATTGTGGACCGTAAGAATCCTTTTTTGTCTCATCTGACATTGAACCATTCTGCCAAGGAGAAAGCTCAAACCCCAATCATTGACATGGACAATATCTGGATCTTTACTGTTGATCAAAAAAAGACAGGCCTCTGAAAAAAAATAAAAACGTTTGGCATCATCAAGATAAGGGATGTCTTTGCTAAATACATATGGTTGCCCATAATCTCCCTCAAGGTATCTTTGATTGGCAATAAAGTGAATAGGGAGATTGTTGACAAAACCTGTGAATATCTCGGCTCGCTCCTTTTGACCTTCAAACTGAAATATAAATGTCTCTGTATGACGGATTACTAGATTATGCAGATGGACAGATTCATATAAAGGAGTGATGATCTCAATATCAAGGCCATTTTGCAGTAAAGTCCAAGGGAGTTCTCCTGCCACATCACCGACTCCGCCGACTTTGGAGAAAGGTTTGCATTCAAGGGCAATATAAAAGGTTTTCCACTTTATATCCATAATAGGCTCTATTTGGATCAGGTTGAGTTTTTAAGGCTGGATTGGATTCTAAGCCATAGTTTCAGGCATCTGAGGGCTCCCCTGAGTTATCATCCATGTATATTTTATAATCTATTTTCAAGGCAAATTGCAAAGACTTCTTGTGCTGTAATTCGAAATGAGATAGTATTTTTGGGAAAACAATAAAGAATTTAGAGCTGTGCAATTGCTATATTAGCTACTTTACGTTCATCGTTCACCGTTAACCGTTGACCGAAGAATTAAGAACTAGAAGTAATTCCCTTTTCTTTTTCTTACTGTAAACAGTCAACATCTTAAACCGGAGACCTATAATACAAGCTTAGAAAATCTATTGCACAGGCCCAAGAATTTTGAGAAGTGTTGACTATGTCATTATTGACTGTTTGCCTAAAAAATAATTGCCCGAACAAATTTTTTAAATCTTATTTTCAATACGTCAACAGATTAATGAGACAATTTTTCCTTTTAATCTTTGTTCTTCTTTTTTTTGTCTCCTGTAATCAGGATCAGGAAACTATAAAGGTTGATTTGGAGAAACGTCGGACAGTGGAAACCAAACAACCCTTTGAAGGGGTTACATATGCCTACCTCCCACAATACTCTCATAAGGTATCATATAAACGTCATCATCCCTTGGTTGAATACCTCTCCCAGAGAACAAATCTAAATATCAGACAGATATTTCCAGATACCTTTAATGAACATATAAAGATGGTTGGTCAAGGGAAAATTGACATATCCTTTTCCAATCCACTTATCTATATCCAGATAGCTAAAAAATATGGGGCTCAGGCCTTTGCCAGGATTGTTGAAAAGAATGGTCGGGCCATGTTCCGTGGTCAAATCATTTGTAGACAAGACAATAAGGCCATAAGGACATTGGATGATTGCCGAGGCAAGAGCTGGATTGCAGTAGACCCTCACTCAGCTGGTGGTTATCTGTTCCCTTTGGGTCATTTTCTCAAGCATGGCATAACTGAAGGTGATTTCAGAGAGATAGCTTTTGCTCCGGGCCCGGGCGGCAAGCAGGAAAAAGTAGTTATTGCTGTTTTTTTGGGAGAGTATGATATAGGCTCTATTAGGGAGGGTACTTTAGACCTAGTTAAAGAGAGGATAGATATAGACACTATCAATGTCTTAGCCCATACTTCCTGGTATCCAGGTTGGGTCTATGCGGTCAGAAAAGATCTGGATAAATCGGTTGTTAAGAAGATCAAGCAGGCCCTGCTCCAGCTAAATACAAAGACACGGCAGGATGAAAGAATTCTCAAACAAGCTGGTTTCTCAGGCATTATTTCAGCTGAAGATAAAGATTTCGATCCAGTCCGTGAACTGGCTAAGATCCTGGAAAGACGATAAGTGTAGAAAGGGTTTATGTTTTCTTTTTACCGTCTAAAAATAAGGACCAAATTTACATTAGGGCTCTCAGTTATCTTGCTGGGATTTGGTCTCCTGTTAGGGTCTCTAATTACATATTTTTCCACCAAGTCCCTAATTCAAGAATGCAAAGATAGAGGCAAGGCTATTGCCTCCAACTTTGCTTCACGTTCTATTGAGCCCTTGTTGGCCTTGGACACACTTAGATTGAAGAATTTGGTCGATGACCTGATTAAGACTCATGATGATCTTGTTTATGCCTTTATTGTCAACAAATATGGGACTGTACCTATCCATTCCTTTGAAAATGGCTTCCCTGTAGACCTGCTCTCTTTATCTCCACTTGATTCAAAGGCCAAGGTCCTTCTCTTAGATACCGGAGAGCAAAAGATCTACGATTGCTCTAGCCCGATCACTATTGATAGTGATTGGTTGGGTATGGCTAGAATAGGTCTTTCGAGAAAACATCTGGATCTGACAGTCAAACGTCTTCTTCTCACCAGTGCCGGGACTACCTTTGTTGGCCTTGTCCTTGCTTTGATTCTGGCTTCCTGGTTTGCTGGCAGCTTTAGTAACCGTCTAAATGAATTGAAAAAATCAGCTGAGGAAGTGATAAAAGGAAACCTGGAAGTTTGTAGCGCTCCTGAGGTAAAGAAGCCTTGTTGGGAAATTATGAACTGCCACAATGAACAATGCCCTGCCTATCATGATTACCGACGACGTTGCTGGTATATTGTGGGTACACTTTGTCCCACCTGTCATCCTGGTGGTTTCCCGGAGAAACTGCAGTCTTGTTTGAAATGTCCAGTCTATCAAATTAATGTCGGTGATGAGCTCCAAAATTTGGCTGAAGCCTTTGATGTCATGACCCATTCCTTAAAAGAGCGTATTAATGAACTAAAGGATACTGAGAACAGATTGAGTCATCAGCAAAATGTCTTGAGGACTATTTTGGATGGCACCCCGGATATTGTCTCTTTGCAGGATACAAATTTGATCTATCAAGCAGTGAATAAGGCCTTTTGTTATTATTTCCATCTAAAAGAGGGAGATGTCCTTGGCAAGACCGATTACGATATCTTTTCCAGAGAGCAAGCCAGTAACAATGAATTGGAAGACAAGGAAATCCTTCGCACTCATAAATCCCTGACCAAAGAAATTCAGCTCAAAAGACGTGGATCAATTCAATGGTTTCATATCCTGAAAATACCTGTAACCTCAAATGGAACAATTACAGGCCTTTTGCTTACTGCTCGGGATATAACCATTATCAAGGAGTATCAGGAACGCCTGGTCCAGTCACAAAAGATGGAGGATCTAGGACGTCTTTCCGGGGGAGTGGCCCATGAGATCAACACCCCGTTAGGCATAATTCTTGGTTATACTCAAATGTTGCTTGATGATGTCTCAGATCAGAGTCAAATGGCTGAGGATCTAAAGATGATCGAAAAGCAGACTAAGATTTGTAAATCCATAGTCGCTGATCTTCTTGGTTTTTCTCGGCAATCGAGTTCAGTCAAAGAAGAGGTTGATCTTAATAGCTCAATTATGGAGGTTATTTCTTTGGTTGAACATACATTTTCTCTTAGTAATGTTGAGATTAAAACGGATATAGAGCAAGATTTACCCATGATCCGGGGTGATAAGGAGAAGCTCAAGCAGGTCTGGATCAATCTCTTCAATAATGCCTTTGATGCTATTCAGGAAAATGGTTTGATATTGGTGACTACCTCGATCTGCCCTCATGGGCAAGGGGTGTTCTGCTCTATCACTGATACTGGAACAGGCATTTCAGAGAATGTAGTTCAGAATATCTTTGATCCTTTTTTTAGTACCAAACCGGTTGGAAACGGTACCGGTCTGGGTCTGTCAGTGACCTTTGGTATCATCAATGATCATAAAGGACGGATACATGTCGCTAGTCCAGTCCCTGAAGATTTTATCCCAAGCGACACCAGAATGGATCGTGCTGGGACCACATTCCTTATCGAACTCCCTCTGGGAGAAGAACTACTTCCGAACAAGGAATGTATCCAGGGGCAAGGGTCTGCATTTACTACTTTTGCTTATCAACAGGAGGGGCACAATGTCTGAAATCTTAGTCCTTGACGATGTTTTGGATGCAGGGATTATGATCAAGCGTATCCTTGAGAGAAAGGGATACCAGGTCACAGTTAAAACTGAGGAGGAAGAGGCATTGGATGACGTGAGAAATCGCCCTATTGATCTGGCCATTCTGGATATCAAGCTAAAAAAGATGACAGGGATCGAGGTTTTGGAAGAAATTCAAAAGGCTTCACCAGGAACAAATGTCATTATGCTGACTGGATACCCTACCTTGGAAACAGCACGCAAGTCTCTTCAGCTAGGGGCTCAAGAATATCTAGTTAAACCTATAGACAAACAGGAACTAGAGGAAAAGGTGGCCCAAGTCCTAGCCAATAGGATCTAAAATTAAGGGATAACATGAAAGAACGTGGACCGTGAACCGTTGACCGTTGACCGAAGAAATAAGAATAAAGGAGTAATTTCTTATCATCTTTGTCTTACAGTTCACAGTTCACGGTTCTCGGTTCACACTCTTTTAACATGAAAGAAC
>CAYUNZ010000116.1:0-8139 GCA_964446205.1 uncultured Desulfohalobiaceae bacterium
CCCTGCCGTTGCGCAAGATTGTCGGTGATCTCTCGGAAAAGGAAAAAGTATTGGATGGCTTGGATATTCAACGATCAAAATAGGATTTTCTTCTTGCACACATCTTACATGACTTGAGTTGCCAGTTCTTTCTTCTTATTTTTAAATTTTTCTTGATCCATGGAGATAATGGCAGATCAAAGGGTAAACATGTTCATTCTAATTGCTGAAGATGATCAGGTATCTCGCAAATCAATCAGTTATATGCTGCAAAAGCAGGGGCATGAAGTCATCGAGACCTGCGATGGGGTTCAGGCCTGGCAAAAGATGCAGGAAAGGGATTCCCCCCGTTTGCTAGTCTTGGATATCATGATGCCGAACATGGACGGCTTTGAGCTCTGCCGAAAGATTCGATTGAATTATACCTATAATCCACCTTATATCATCTTCCTTACGGCCAAGACAGAAAAGGAAGATATTGTTCAAGGTCTTAGGATTGGGGCCAACGACTATATTGCCAAGCCATTCAACTTTGAGGAGCTAGAGGCCAGGGTCAAAGTCGGTCAGAGGATGTTGGATATGCAGTCCGACATGCTTAATGAAATTGATGAGCGCAAGAAGGTAGAAACGGAATTGTGCAAGGCTTATGAAAAGTTGAATAAGCTGGTCAAGCTAAATGCCGACGGTATTATGGTTGTCGACCTAAACGGGGTCATCCTTTTCATTAACCCGGCCGGGGCAAACATGCTTGGACTAATGGAAGAGGAGGTGCTGGGCAAGCACTTCGGCTATCCTCTAACACCGGGAGAAAGCACTGAGATTGAACTACTTTCTCAAAACGGCCAGACTATAGTTGTTGAGTTGCGGATTCAGGGGACTGAATGGGAGGAAAGAGATGCCCTTTTGATCTCTTTCAGGAATATTACCGACCGTAAACTGATCGAAGAATCACTGCGTAAGAGCGAAGAGAGATATAAGAAGTTGATTCATAGCTCTCCTGATGCTGTAGCTTTGGTCGATGAAGTTGGCAAGTTTTTGACTGTCAATCCGGCTATGGCCCATAGATTTGGCCTGACTCCACAAGAGCTTGAAGGAAAAACTCACCACGAGGTCATGCCTGAGAGTTTGGCCGAGAGCCGTCTTGAAAAGGCTATAGAAGCAATTGAAGATGAAAAGTTGGTCTATTTTGTGGATAAAAGGAAGGACATGCATATTGAAAACTACTATGTACCTATTCCTGTCTTCTCAGGCCAACAAAGGAGTTTCCAAATCATTTCCAGAGATATCACCCAGACAATACAGGCCCAGAATGAACTGGAGCAGACTTTAAATAAACTTAATCAATCTATTCAAGGGATATTTCAAGTCCTGTCCGCCACTTTGGAACTAAGAGACGCCTATACAGCTGGTCATCAAAAACGGGTTACTCATTTGGCCTGTGCCATAGCCTGGGAGATGGATCTGGAGGAGGAGCGTATCCAGGGCCTGTATTTTGCCGGCATGGTTCATGATATAGGCAAAATCTCTATCCCGGCCGAGATTTTGGCTAAACCAAATCGGCTAACTGATATTGAGTTTGGACTGATCAAGGAGCATGTCCAGTCAGGCTACAATATCCTAAAAGACATCGAATTCCCCTGGCCGATAGCCGATATTGTTGTCCAGCACCATGAAAGACTGGACGGCTCCGGTTACCCGGCCGGTCTCTCTGGGGAAGATATCCTCCAGGAGTCCAGGATTTTGGCAGTGGCCGATGTGGTCGAGGCCATGACCTCGCATCGGCCCTACCGACCCGGGCTTGGCCTGGAGGTTGCTCTGAAAGAGATCGAAAAGAGGAAAGGTCTGCTCTTTGATGAAGAGGTCGTAGATACCTGTTTGAAGCTTTTCAGAGAGAATGGATATACTTTTGAAGATTAGTTAAGACTTATTGCAATATTGTAATTTGATCTTTTGTCTGTGATTAAAAGAAATGTACAAAGGGATTAAGAGCATTGGGGTAGTGACCATGTCTAAGAAGAAAAATTGTCAAGATCAAGAACAGAGGCAAAATAATTTATCAGAGTATATAAATGTACAACAACTGGAAACTGAATTAAAGCAATGGAAAGAAGAAAACTCCCAATTAAAACGAGAAATTAAGGCCCTGACAAATAGCGCCAAGGCAGTTTTGGAAAACAGACCATTTAAAGAAACAGCCAGAGCTATATTTGACTATTGTAAAGATTTAATTGGGGCAAAATCAGGTTATGTAGCACTTTTAAATGATAAAGGAGATGAAAATGAGCTTTTGTTTCTAGAATCTGGCGGTCTGTCTTGCAATGTAGATCCTGATCTCCCCATGCCTATTAGGGGGCTTAGAAGCGAGGCTTATAATTCCGGTCAACCTGTATATAATAATAATTTCATGCAAGGCAGCTGGATACAATATCTGCCAAAAGGACATGTGGTCTTAGAAAATGTCTTGTTTGTCCCTCTTAATCTGGAAGGCTACACTGTCGGCTTGATAGGTTTGGCCAATAAACTGGATGGTTTCAACGACAATGATGCCAGGATGGCCGGGAATTTAGGAAAACTCGCAGCTATTGCCTTAAAGAACAGCAAAGCCTTTGAAGAACGGGAAAGGGCCGAGGCCCGGATAAAGTTTATGGCCCTGCATGATCCTTTGACAAATTTGCCCAACCGCCAATTACTCTTTGATCGTATTGAACAATACATTGCTCAGGCTGATCGTAATAATGAAAAATTTGGTCTGCTTTATCTCGATTTGGATAAGTTTAAGAGGATAAATGATACATTAGGGCATAATGCCGGGGATACGGTCTTAAAAGAAACCGCTGAACGTATAAAAAAACGGCTGAGGGAAACAGATACTGCGGCCCGGATTGGCGGGGATGAGTTTATAGTTGTTTTACCCCAAATCAAAAGAAACAGCGATATCCAAAAAATCATAGAGAAAATTGCCGATACAGTCAGCAAACCTATAGAGATCAAAGGTAAAAAAGAGGTCGTGGAACCAAGTATTGGTTGGAGTATTTATCCAGATGACGGAGAAGATATTGAAACTCTTATCCAGAAAGCTGATCAATCTATGTATGTAGCTAAAAGTAACAAGAAATACTGATTTTATTGAGTTTTTGAGAAATAATTTGACCAAAATCGGTAGATGTGGGATAAGGATGCAAATACTATCTGTTAATCAAAGTATATTTGATGGGGAGAACCCACCGTGATTCAACGACAAAATAAAGATCTACGGACGAGATGTTCAATATGAATAGATGGTTGAAATCGATCTTGCTTATTATCATCGGTGTGCTCATTGCCTTTCCCCTATTTAGCATGGGCTACTACACCATGGTCCGCACTTCTACACCTCATTTTTGTGCCTCCTGCCACGAAATCGAATACGCCTACGATACCTGGAAGACTTCTACCCATGCCAACAACCCCAAGGGATTTGTTGCCGACTGTATGGACTGCCACCTACCAGCCCCGGAAGACACCTTTGATTTCTTTTATGCCAAGACCTATCATGGGCTAAAGGACGTGATCAGGCACTTTACCATGGATATATCCAAATACAACCACGAAAAGAACAGGGAACGTGCCTATGAGGATATCGACAATGATCAGTGCAGGAAATGCCACCGCAATCTCCTGGGCATGTCTGATAAGCGAGGGGCCTTGCTGGCGCACAAGACGGTTATCTATCCTAGGCCAGGCTATGAAAAGAGCTGTGTTGACTGCCATGATCACCTGGTACATTTCCCTAAGTCAAGCTATGCCTTTGATAGGTCTGTGCAGGACAGGGGACTTTAAATATTCAAAGACTGGTTAATACAACTCCATGTAGCAAAGTTAAGGAGGTAGTCCAATGAAAACAAGAATATGGCTTGTTGGCTGTTTGATACTAAGCGGCTATTTACTATTCTGTGTTGAGGTGGTTGCAAAAGAGGCCAATTCAACCGATCAGCTAAAGGAAAAGGAGTTTCGTATCGAGCGGAGCATGTCCAAGCAAGCCAAGGCGTGCATCATGTGCCATAAAAAGGAGCATCCCGCATTATTTGCCGACTGGGCAAATAGCGAACATGCCTCGGCCAACATAACTTGCCTGGATTGCCATTTGGCCGAGGAACACGAATCAGACGTCAGCAAATCACATTATGAGCAGTATGAACAAAGCGATAACAAGTGGGGCAAACCAGAATACAGAGCCCCGATAGCAGAAGTGGTTACCCCCAGGGATTGCTCCAGGTGCCATCCTGATGAAGTGACTCAGTATGAAAGGAGTAAGCACGCCAATACTTTGGAACTGATCTGGAAAATAGATCCCTGGCTGAACAAAGGCATGAATTCGGACTGGGAGAGGACAGCCGGATGCTATTACTGTCATGGAACAGTCTTGGAAATAAATGAAAAGGGAGATTTAGATCCTAAGACCTGGCCCAATGTGGGCGTAGGCCGGGTCAATCTGGACGGTAGCCTGGGCAGCTGCACCAGCTGCCATACCAGACACAGGTTCTCGGTCATGGAAGCCAGAAAACCTGAGGCCTGCGGACAATGTCATCTGGGACCGGATCATCCCCAGATTGAGATCTATATGGAATCCAAGCACGGGGATATCTATACTGCATTTGGGGATGAGTATAATTGGGATGCTGCTCCGGGTACCTGGACACCGGGAGTGGACTACCGAGGTCCGACCTGCGCTTCCTGCCACATGTCCGGGGCAGGTGAGGTCTTGACCACCCATGATGTTACTGAGCGCCTTTCCTGGGAACTACAAGCCCCGCTGACTGTCCGGCCGGAGAAATTTGATCCTTGGCCGGCCAAGACTAACTGGCGGACTGAAAGAAAAAAGATGAAAGAGATCTGCACTCAATGTCATGGACAGACTTGGGTAGAAGACCATTATGTTAAACTGGACAAGAGTGTTCAAGAGTACAATCAAGTCTATTTCAAACCAGCTAAGGCCATGCTGGATAAGCTATATAAGAAAGGGTTGCTTAATGACTCCAAATTCTTTGACGAAAAGTTAGAAGTGGATTTCTACGAACTCTGGCATCATGAAGGTCGGAGGGCCAGGATGGGTACGGCCATGATGGCCCCGGATTACTCCTGGTGGCATGGGTTTTATGAGTGCAAACACAGCTTTAATGAGTTTATGACCGAGGCAAAGCACCTCCTTGAGACTGGGAAAAAGGCTCATCGGTACAAAGACTTTCCCAATGCCAATGGTGAGACCACAAGACCTGAAAAACTGTTTGGCAAACACAAGTAGCATGAAAAAAGACGTAAACCATTGACCGAAGCAATAAGAATAAATGAATAACCTTGCACTCCACGGCTTTTACAGTTCATTCCTTTTCATACTTGGTTGTACCTGCTCGGGCATGTAGCTTAAGGGAAGATATATGATATACGTATAATTTGTCTGGTCTATAACTAGAGAGGGTTGATTTATGAATTTAAGAAAAATATTAATATTTATCCTAAGTAGCATGATTTTTTTTGTTGTTTTGGCTTGTGATTCTGATTCTGATTCAGACTCTGATCAGGACTACTCCTCAACAAAGCAAAAAATCAGCTCCTATATTGAGGAAGGGATGGACAAATATGATATTGTTGGCTTGAGCATTGCCTTGGTTGATGGGGATAAGACGGTCTGGAGTGAGGGCTTTGGTTATGCGGACAAAAAAAACAAAATTTCGGCTACAGAGGATACTGTTTACATGCTTGGCTCAATTTCTAAGACCCTGACCGCCGTAGCTGTCCTTAACCTGTATGACCGGGGCAGGATTATTGATTTGAATGACCCCTTTTATTCCTATCTTGAAGAATTTGATATGCAGTCCCGATACCCAAATCAGCTAAACGAGATGACCGTCAAAAGATTGCTCAATCACCATTCCGGGATTCCGGGTGACATCTTGAACGGTGGGTTTGTAACTACAAATTGGAATAAATGGGACAATAATCTTTACGGTGATTGGTTGCTTAACTATTTAGGTCAGGACTATCCCAGCCATAGACCGGGGGAAGTGGCCAGCTACTCCAATACTGCTTTTACCTTGCTGGGAGAGATGGTCACTGATCTGGGATATGAGGATACTTTTAATGACTTTATGCACAAGTTTATACTCGAACCGTTGAATATGGACGATACTTCTTTTCGATTAATAGAAAAGAATTTGGCCAAGGGGTATGTAGGTGGTAAGGATACTCTGTCCCCATACGAAGTGAATATGTCTTCAACCGGAGGTGCTTTTACAACAGCCGAAGATATGGCTGAGTTTATTAAGATGATATTGGGGCAAGGTCAGCATCCGGAAGGGGAACGTATACTTGATGCAGAGACTGTAGCTTTGATGGGAGAAATGGAAAAGACTCCTGTGGATATAGGAGCCTATTTCCAACCTGGTTTGGGACTGGATAGCGTTGATGATCCGGCTATGCGATATGCTGGTCGGGCTTGGACTAAAGACGGGGGAACAAAGAATTTTCAGAGCTTTATGGAGATTTTGCCGGATAAGGATTTAGGGGTGATTATACTTAGTAACAGTAATACCGCTTCAGGATTTAAGTACAAGGTAGGCCGGGAATGTTTGCGCAATGCAACCAAAGAAAAGTACGGTCTAGACCCTTCCCTGCCGGAAATGCCGGAATATGAATCTTTGTCCAATCCCCAAATCCTGGAGGGTATTTACGTTCATCCAAGTGGTTATGACCGGATTGTCGACGATGGAGTAGATAGATTGACCTGGGTAAGGGATGTCCAGAGTAACAGTTCAGAGAGTTTACAGTTGACTTATGACTATAATAACAAAATGTATGATGTTGCCAATAAGGATTACAACGTAGTTTTTCTTGATAGGCAATGGAAAGACAACAATTATGTCATTATGATTCAGTACGGGGCACCGGCTGACTCACCAAACTATATTTCCTATGGTTATTTAATTAGATACTTGGGTCAAAAAACTGAAAAAGTGGCTATTCCTCAAGCCTGGGAAGCCAGGGAAGAGAATAGATATATTATAGAAAATATTGCCTGGAATGATGTTTACATGTGGAATTATGCCCATTTTGATCTAAACGAAAAAAACGGTGTACTCATGATCAATGGGAATACTGATCAGATTATCTTTCCTGAAAGTGATGATTTGGCTTTTGTCCGCGGTTTGCAGGGACTACGAGCAGACAGTTCGGTTCGCTTTGTTGAGGAAAACGGAAGAGAGAAGCTGGTGACCGGAGGTTTTAAGGCTTATAATATTGATTTGGTGCCCTCAATAGATGTTGAAGACTCAGTAATCGGCAGCAGTCAGTTTCTTCACAATAAGTGGTATAAATTGACTATAGAAGACACATATCAGATGCTCAATATTGCGGTTAATAGTGACAACTATACCTTACGGATAATGGATGAACAGCTTGAATCCGTTGTGGCCAAGGGTAAAAGGAGTTTGAAATGGGATTCTAAGCCAGGTACATGGTATGTGGCGGTTGCTCCAAATCCTGATGCGGCCAACACATTTGAGCTTAGTATATCCAGATAGAATTGTTGACTTAAAAAATGTGAATCGTGAACCATTGACCGTAAGAGAAAGAAATAAAAAAAGGCTATCCTGTTACTGGTTAAGAGCTACTTTCTTTTTCTTACGGTTCAAGATTTTTATATACTGGCATCCTGGTAAAAAATGATGGAATAAGTTAATCTTTTTTTTGGGGGAAGATTAATCACCATAATCTCCAAGATGGATTCCCTGGAGAACTCCATTTTCAAAAATAAGATATCTTATGAATTTGGTAGAACCCAAATTGTATGTCCACTCTTCTACTGTCACATATTTTTCGGTGATGATTGTTTCCCGCGAGTACTCATATTCTCGTCTCCTCTTGGAGAAGGGATCATTATGATCTCTCTTTATCCTCCTCTCCTGCCAACTATCTACTCGATCCGGTTCCCCGCATTTTGCCCTGACTTCAGAGGCCCTGTCACCTACGGAGACAATTTTGTTGTCACAGCGAATTGAATCGACCGATGAATCAAAGGCCTGTCCTTGACTCAGAAAGGGTGATATAAAAAGACCTATACAAACAAGTCCAAATAATGAAAAAAAATTTGTCCGTAGCATATCCGTCTCTCCAATTAACTTTTTG
>CAYUNZ010000117.1:0-7938 GCA_964446205.1 uncultured Desulfohalobiaceae bacterium
TGGCAGGGATTAGTATTGAAGAAAAGTCAGATATGAAAAAGGCTGTAGAGATAGCTAATGAAAAAGGGGTCAGGGTCTTTGGCAATGTAGCCACGGCAACAACTATATTTAGTGGAAGTCCGGAAGATTGTTATAATGAGGCCATAGCTGCTTTGGAAAATGGTACTCACTTTTTGACGCCTGGGTGTGGTGTTGCTCCGAATTCACCATTGGAAAACCTTCAGCAGCTAAAAAGGGCAAGGGATGATTTTTTCAGTAAACAGTAGCTTTAGAAGAGGACTTGACGAAGAGATACCTGACTTAAGACTGTGCAGGTCAAAACATAGCCAGATATTTAAGGGAATGTCTAATTATGATTGGTTATTTTTTGGCGTCTTAGGTAGTCTGCTTCGCCCTAAATATGAAGATATGGCAATAGGTTAAGGTTTTGGCTGGGGTGGTCTCGTTTAGAAAATTTTTATTTCTTTGCTTGTTATTTTGGCATTTTTTGATTTTGCAAGCTCACAATTTTCTTATTCAAATTCTAAATTGAATAGCAACTTACATACATTATTCAGGATAACCCCAACTATATGGCAAATTTATTTAACTTAAAATTAATACAAACACTTATTTCTCTTATGACATTATAGCTAGTTTCCGAATTAAAAACTTATTATTTCCATATCCTGAAATTAGAAATTTCCGGATGGGAACTAGCTAGATTTTTATTATGAAAAAATTAAAATATATGATCATTTAAAATTTATTATTTTTGCTTGACAAAAGATATTATTGATGCCATAAAATTTTATAATAATGAAATGGTAAAAAATATATGTTTGAGCAGATTCAATTTTCTCGTATATCTCAAAATATTATTGAACAAATTCGTGAAGCCATACTCAATGAATCATTAAAGCCTGGTGATAGACTGCCATCAGAGTCAGAATTGGCTAAGAGATTCGGCGTAAGTAAGTCTTCTCTAAGGGAAGCTTATAGAGCCCTAGAAGCTCTAGGCCTTTTGGAGATTAGACAGGGGATTTCCGGAGGAGCTTTTGTTAGAAAGGTAGATATACAAACAGCTCGTGATAGTTTCTTTAACTATATATTTTTTCAAAATCCTTCCATTATAGATTTCACTCAACTTAGATCCATACTTGAATCACAAATTGCCGAAATAGCTGCTTCAAAGATAACTGACTACCATACATCTCGCATTGAAAGTAATCTGGAACAAACACGTAACAATTTGGAATCTGGAACATATATTTATCAATTAGATATTATATTCCATCGGGAACTTGCCTTCATTACACAAAATCCACTAATAGTCTTTTTGATTGATGTCTTAAAGGATTCCCTCTTCAACATCAAAAAGCTCTTACAACCTGATCTGAAATTTGCTCAAATGGTCTATTCAGCTCATTGCAAAGTATTTGAGGCTCTTCGAGACCGGGATCCTGATCGGGCCAAGGCAGAAATGGAAAAGCATATCATTGAGGTCGATATCGGACTGAGAGAGTTAACAAGGTCAAATGAACATCTCATTTTTGATTCCAGTCGAGAAGAAGTGGATCTGCAAAGGAGTAATGCTAAGAAGTCAAGAAAGAAGACCTTTGAGTGAATTATTTTGATTTGGAATTTCAAAATCTCTGAAGGCAAGTATTATTCTTATAGACAAAGGAGGTGGTGCTTAGGGAATGATGCTTAAAAAGCCTTGTTATTTTTTTAAAGTGTATATTTTAACCTTTTTAACCTAAATCAATGGAGGGAGTTATGAATAAAGCATGGTTAATAGTATTGGTTTTTGTAATTGCCCTGTCTTTTCTTTTTTCAAATCTAACTTTTGCCAAAGAACCTGTCAAGATCGGAATTATCACACCATTAAGCGGAATTGTGGCTCAAGGGGGTAAAGAGATAAAGTACGGTATCGAGATGGCTGCTGAAGAAAAAGGCTCCTTGCTGGGGCGACCTATTGAGACTATTGCCGAAGATACTCAGATCAAGCCGTCCCATGCGGTCAGTAAGGCTGAAAAGCTTGTTTTTAAGGATGGTTGCGTTGCCCTGATCGGTGTCTTTTCCAGTGGAGTCGGATTGGCAATAGCGGAAAACATTGAGAGGCTGAATGTCCCTTTTGTCACTACCCATGTCATGACGACAAAATTCTATAACATCAGCGATTATTGTTTCAGATCCGGTCAATTGGCCAATGATCAGACGGCAAGGGCAAATATGATGGGTATATTGTCTACACCTGATCTGCGGGATCGATCGTACTATGTCCTGGTTCATGATTATGCCTGGGGATATGATGTGGCTGAAAGATTTATCAAGCTGGCCAAAGCCAATGATGTTGAGGTGGTTAATGACAGGTATGCCAGAGCCCCGACAAGTACCAAAGATTGGTCCTCCTATATTACCAAGATCAAGGCTTCCGGAGCGGATGGTGTCTATATCGGATTAATAACCGATGTTATTCCGGCCTTTGTAAAGCAAGCCAGACAATATGGTCTGAAAGCCAAGATAGTTTCCGGGGCCTTGCCTGGTCCAAAGGCCTTACAGGCTTGTGGTGAGGATTGTCTTGGTTTGGTTGCCGCTGGTGATTGGGCCTGGGATGTCGATACCCCCAAATCCAACGATTGGGAAAAGAGATTCTGGGAGAAGTATGATTTGATTCCTTCGGATGCAGCAGCTCACAGCTATTGCGGGGCGATGAACTTATTAAGGGCCATAGAAAGGGCTGGCAGTACTGATCCGGACAAGATCGCAGCCTGTTTGAAGGGAGTTAGTTTTGACGGACCTTATGGTCATGTCAGAATTTCAGCCATGGATAATTGTATGAGGAACAGTGCCGTGTTAACAGAGACCAAAAAGGCCCCTGATAATCCTTACGGGGCCAAGATCTATATGGATGTCCTGCATACTTTCCCGTGGTATACAATACAAAGAGGAAAGTTGAAAATGAAAGACAAGAAATTGGTACTTGAACCATACGATGAATTGAGCCCACTGGAATAAATTCTAATTGACCACTCAGTTATTTTATGCCCGGAGTGAAGGACTATAATATGGTCCTTCACTTCAAAAAAATCATAAGAATAGTTTTAACCATCAGGATATGAAAATGGTAAGTATAAGACCCATAAAATTTGACTCTATGAAGGTTTAATATATGGATATTAATATAGTGGCAATGATTTTTCTCAATGGGCTTGTATTGGGCGGTGTTTATCTTCTTGTAACTGTTGGCTTAAACATAATCTATGGTTTGAGCAGAATTTTGAATCTTGCTCATGGGTCTTTCTATGCTTTAGGTGCCTATTTTGCTTATTCTTTTTTGTGTCTGGGATGGAACTACTTTATTGTTTTGATAATAGCCCCATTGTTGGTTGCTCTTTTGGGTTTGATCATTGAACGACCAATCATAGCTCCGATTAGGGGCAGACATTTGGTCTATACTTTGATTATCACCTTTGGCTTAATGTTTCTGTTGGATGGTCTGGTCAGGTATTTTTGGGGGGCTGAGACCCGATATATTGAATTACCTGAGTATATGAGACAGACCTTTTCTTTTGCCGGGATTTACTATCCCGGCTATAGATTAATCGTTTTGGCCCTGAGTTTATTTGTCTTTGGGTGTCTGTTACTGTTTTTGACCAAGACCAGGGCAGGAAAGATTTTGAGAGCTGCCAGTCAAATTCCGGAAATGGTTTCTTGTTTAGGTATAAATATGCGAGTTGTCCATCTTGGCACCTTTGTTTTAGGTTCATTGTTGGCCGGAATTGCCGGAGTACTTGCCGGTCCTATGTATACTGTTTATCCGGATATGGGTCATCAAGTACTGATTATTTCTTTTGTTGTTCTAGTTGTTGGGGGTCCGGGTAGTTTGCGAGGAACTGTTCTGGCAGCATTTCTGATCGGGTTTATTCAAAGTTTGAGTGAGTTTTTCGTTACCGAATTGGCGATGGTTGTCGTCTATATGACTATGGCTGTAGTTTTGGCCTTCTTACCACGAGGACTCTTAAGAGAAGGAAGGATTGAATAGTATGCAAAGGAATGATGCATTTAAACTAGGCTTGCAATCTATCAAGATTTACAAAATAATAATTTTAGCTGTGGTCCTGATCGCTTTGATTTCATTCCCTTTCATATCCAACAGTTTGTTTTATATCAAGTTGGTTACTTCCATGATGATCTACGGATTGCTGGCTATGAGCCTTGATTTTCTTCTAGGTTATACTGGTCTATTATCCTTTATGCATAACGCCTACTTGGGCATTTCAGCTTATATTGTCGGTATATTCTTGATCAATATAGCCCCTGAGGCCTTATGGTTGGCCATATTTATCGGATTTTTGGGGACAACTATTATTGCTGTCCCTGTTGGCTGGATACAGGTCCGAACCGGTGGCCTTGCTTTTGCCTTATTGACCATAGCCTTTGGCATGATGTTTTATACACTGGTTTGGAAATTGGAAATTACAGGTGGAAGTGACGGATTGATGGGGGTCCCTTTACCTGATCTAAAAATAATTGGTTTTGATTTTGGTAACTTAGGAGATCCTAGAACAATGTATTTATTTTCCCTGGCTGTTTTGGTGATCTGTTATATTATTGCCTATCGATTGGTTCATTCTCCATTTGGTGCTGTACTTCAGGCTATAAGGGAAAATGAGGAAAGGGCCTCTTTTATTGGCTATAATGTACATAGATATAAATTTTATGGTTGGTTAATATCCTGTGGCTTGGCTAGTATAAGTGGTGCACTTTTTATTTTGTATAAAGGTTATATTGGACCTCCTACCATGACTATATTTGCCGGGGCAGGGATCTTAATGATGGTTTTATTAGGGGGCATTCGCTCTTTGTGGGGACCAATAATCGGCGCTTGTATCTTTATTTATATTGAAGATTACATCAGCTCCCTTACAGTTCATTGGAAAACGTATGTCGGTTTGATTGTCATCCTTCTTGTCCTTTTCCTGCCTCGAGGGATAGCAGGCTTAAGTTCTTTTATGCAACGTACTGTCAAAGGAACATAACTATGAGTTCACTCTTTTATACTTCAGATCTGTGCCGTCATTTTGGAGGTATTAAAGCTACAGACAATGTCAATTTTAATATTAGTGAATATGAACTCAGGTCGCTTATTGGTCCTAACGGTGCCGGCAAAACGACAATGATCAACGTTATTACAGGTCGAATTCCGGCTTCTTCAGGTAAAGTCTTTTATCAGGGAAAGGATATCACCAATAAACCCCCGCATATATTAGTTAAAAGAGGGATTTCGCGAACTTTTCAAATATCTAGTTTCTTTCCTGACTTGACTGTTTTTGAAAATGTCAGGATCGCTAATCAAGCCTATTTAGGTGGGTCATATAAACTCTTTTCTTCAAAAACAAGCCTTAAGCAGGTCAATGATGAAACCTGGAGCATTTTAGATCAATTGGAGCTAAAAGATATGGCCGAGGTTGAAGCAGCCAATTTGGCCTATGGGGATCAAAGGGTCCTGGAGGTAGCTATCTCTTTGAGTTCACATCCCAAAATAATGTTTCTGGATGAACCAACGGCAGGTATGTCTCCGGCTGAGACCAAACGGACAACAGAACTGATTCGATCTTTGACCGAAAGGATGTCTATTGTCTTGATTGAGCATGACATGGAAGTGGTTATGTCGGTCTCAGATGCAATAACCGTTTTACATCAGGGCACCATTATAGCTGAAGGGACTCCTGAAGAGATTCGGGAAAATGAACAGGTCAAGGAGGCCTATCTTGGAAAAGAGCAATAATATTCTCGAATTAGAAGATATTCACACCTTTTACGGTAACAGTCATGTTATCCAAGGTCTATCACTGTATATTGAAGATAGGGAATCTGTATCTATTATTGGTCGTAATGGTGTGGGCAAAACAACCACCTTACGTTCAATTATGGGTTTAACACCATCAAAAAAGGGTCGAATTTTTATTAACGGCTATGAAACTACCAAATGGCCTCCGCACAAAATATCACAGGTAGGTGTTGCCTATGTCCCTGCGGAAAGGGATATTTTCCCAGGATTGAATGTTGAGGACAATCTCCTTTTGGCTGAACGTCAGAGTAAAGGGAATAATTTTTGGACCCTTGATACCCTGTATGATCAGTTCCCCTTGCTTAGGGAACGGGCGAAACAGGAAGGATCAACCTTAAGTGGTGGTGAACAACAATTACTGGCAATTGCCCGGGCCCTTATGAGTAATCCACAGATTATAATTATTGATGAACCTTCACAAGGATTATCCCCGTTTATGGTTAAGAGGATTGCTGAGGTCATCATTTATTGTATAGAATGTGGTATTACTGTGCTTATTGTTGAGCAAAACTACAGACTGGCCTTACAGATTGCGTCAAGACATTATTTGATGGATAATAAGGGCAAGATTTCCAGAATTTCCTCTAGCCAGGAACTTACAGATAGCCCGGAGATCATTCAAAATCATCTCTCGGTTTAGAATGTTGACCATGAACCGTTGGCCGTGGACCGAAGAACTGAGAGCAAGGGATAATTTCTTGACATCTTCGTCTCACGGTTCTCGGTTCACCTTCTTTTCATGTTTCCTCGTGCCAGTAAGGAATGAAGGTTAAAATGCATATTCCCAGGAAACAAATTTTGACAGAGGTTCAGAGCTGCGGGGTCAGGATTTCTGATCAGGTTAAAGGATGGATGGGTGGGGCAGGTCCGGCTGACGGGATTATGGTTCTTGTTGATCAGACCCCTCTAAATGTACCGATACGAGGCTCATATATCCATTCATCCCCTTATAGGATTGCCAACAGGGATTCGCACCTGGTACTCGAGAAAGGAGATGATTATCTGTTTGATGTTGAGGTTGTCTCGGATCCAAAGTTTTATTCTTTGGAAACTAAAGAGGGGATTCCTTATAGGAAGATTGCTCTTCTACATGGACGAGATTGTTTAGGCAGTACAGTTATTCAAAAATGTGCTCATTGGAATACGAATAGGCAATGCAGGTTTTGCGGGATCGGAATATCATTAAAGAAAGACAGTACAGTCAATCGGAAAACACCGGATCAGCTGGCAGAGGTTGCTCAGTCAGCTCAAAGGTATGACGGTATTTGCCATGCAGTTTTGACCACAGGCTCCTTTGATCCCCCAGGACCTGAAATCAATTATCTGGCTGAATGTACCAGGACGATCAAAGATTACACCTCTCTACCGGTCCATGTCCAATTTGCTCCACCCGAAGATAGCTCCTTGATAGATTTGTTAAAAAAGTCCGGGGTTGATACAGTCGGTATTCATATTGAGAGTTTCCATAGGCAGACCTTGGAACGTGTAGCTCCGGCCAAGGCAGCGATAGGGATGAAGAGGTATTACTATACCTGGCGAAAGGCTGTTGAGATTTTTGGAGCCAATCAAGTTAGCAGTTTTTTGATAGCCGGGTTGGGTGAACCGCTTGAATCTATTGTTTGGGGGAGCGAGGTCCTGGCAGATATGGGGGTCTTCCCCTTTGTTGTCCCTGTTCGTCCCATTAAGGGCTCATTGATGGCCGACGTAAGACCTCCTTCGGCCCAAGATATGGTGTGGATTTATGAATCCGTGGCTGGTTTGCTTCGGAAGAAGGGCCTGTCATCCAAGAAGAGCAAGGCTGGTTGTGTCAGGTGTGGTGCCTGTTCAGCCCTGTCTGCCTTTGAGTCCACAAATGATAGCCCTGTTTGTCATCAGGTGCGGGAAAAGGAAGAGTTGGCCCAGGTCTTTAGAATAAGGCACAATGTGTTTGTCGAGGAACAGGGACTGTTTCAGGATACTGACGAAGATGAGCATGATCAAGACAGTATCTATTTGATTTTGAAGACTGACGGACAGGTTATCGGGACAGTGCGTATATACCCTACTGGAAATGGATCCTGGATAGGCAGCAGGCTTGCCGTTCTAAGGCAATTTAGGGACTA
>CAYUNZ010000118.1:0-7910 GCA_964446205.1 uncultured Desulfohalobiaceae bacterium
GTCGCCACCGATCTTGAAAATGTTGGCCGCGACTGCATAACCGGCAGTATGATCAGCTCCCATAGTAGAGGTGGCATAGGTCACCCCAATGCCTTTGATTGCCCGCGGGTCATAGGCCGGCATAGCCTGGCCCTTGACTACAGGAGCCCTCTCAATGCCAAAGACCTTGGCCGTAACTGCTGCTCCGCTGCCCAAGATCCTCCCTAAATGCGTCCCTTGGCCAACCTCGTGGACAAGATTAATTGCTCCCTGAATATCGCCGTACTCGATCAATCCAGCCTCCATAGCCACGCCAATGGTCGCCCCCATCTCAATGGTATCAAGTCCATAGTCATCATCCATAAAGTCAAATCTGGCAATAACATCAAGATCTGCAATCCCGCAATTGGCCCCATGGGACCAGACTGTCTCGTATTCCGGCTGCTTGGTTACATAGTTACCGTCTTTATCAACAAATATGCCTGAACATTGTATGACACAACCACGGTGACAGGCATGGGTCGCCGTGCCGCCACGTTGTGTCTCAAGCTCCGCCTGTCTTTCGCCACTTAGTAAATCAGCGTCTTTGAATCGCCCTTCTCGGAAGTTATAGCTTGGGTAGGCCCCGGCTTCATTGATGACCAGGGTAAGTTGATTGGTCCCATAGGCCGGCATGCCTTCTCCGGTCACAGGATGGTCTTTCAGGCCTGCCACAAAACGCTTGTTGGCCTCTCTGAACTGTTTTTTATCTTGATTTTCCCTTATCGGGACATCAGTTCCATCCAGAAGTATAAGCTTTATCCCTTTCGAGGCCATAACAGCCCCCACTCCGCCTCGAGCAGCATGACGGGTTGGCCGGCCTTCAATATCGGTCACAGCAATAGTAGAATTGGCCATTCGCATCTCCCCAGCCGGACCAATGCTGATCATGGCCCCATTTTTGACATATTCATCATGAAACATGTCCATAAGCTGATAGTTGGTCAACATCCTAAAGGATTCATTTTTCTCAAAAGTTACCCCATCTTTAGAGATACGAATCATATAAAAATTATCGCCTTGATATTCCCCTTCCAACACAATGGCCGCATACCCAAGACGAGCCAGGATATTTGCCCCTTGCCCACCGGCATTGGCCTCCTTTATACCTCCGGTCAAGGGGCTCTTGCATCCAACAGACAAGCGGCCTGAGCAAGCGGCAATCGTCCCGCTCAACAGCCCGGGGGCGATGACCAGCTTGTTTTCCGGTCCCAAAGGATGGCAGTTAGCCGGGACCTCCTTATTTATAATCATGGAAGTCAATCCTCGTCCTCCCAGCCCACTGTATTCACCTAAGGCATCCACTTTGGCGGTGAGATTGCTTTGAGATACATCAATCCGTAAAAGAGATTCCATATAATCCTCCTATTGAAATTCCTCTACTTGATCATTTAATATAAACCACTCTGTCATTTCAGCCAGAGATTTGTAAAGTTCAAGGCCAGATGAATGGAACAGACATCGACAAAATGGGCCTATCCATTGCCATAAATGGTCCTTAAGGAATCTATCCTGAAGTCCTACCCATTTATTTTTGTCTCTTTCTGTCTCCCATTTTCCAAGTTCTTGGCCATGCACATAGGACAAATAATGCATAAACTCACATTCCAGAGTGAAATGATCCGGTAATTCCTGAGGGCTTGATAAACAAACCAAGCCTGCACATTTATAGCTAGCACGAACAGAATCATGTATCTTTTGCGGGGATAGATGGGAAATATAAGATGATTCATAAGGACAACAAGAGGCATCATACTCAAAAAGCCGGACATATTCCGCCTCTATCACTGTCCTTTCCAGGTTGTTTAGACAGGCATGCCAAATATTCGGATAAACCGGGACTGAGCTTTTAAGTCTCTTAGAAAATACTTCCAAGGCCTGAGTTATATTTTTACATATGCCGGGAAAAGATTCAAACCATCCTTGATCAGGATATCTGTATAACCTGCTGAACTCCCTATACATAAGACTGCGAAAAAAGATTAACTCTTGTTCTCTTTCACTGTCTTCCTGGCTTTGAACAAACATAACTTGTCCTTTCACATCTCAAAGAATAATTTAGCTTTCATATCCGGGCATTAAAAATCTCGTATTAGTTTCTGATCAGTCAAAAGTTTGAAGTTCTGTATTAGTTAAGCCCTATGAAAAAGGCTAAACAATTACAAAATCTCCAGATAAAACCGATTGAGATACAGTATAGATCTTAGGCCAATACATCTTCAGGATTTGTCTGCATATGGAGATTGGCATAAAATATTTTTGGATGTCTCCCATAATCTGCTGCCAATTGCTGAGCATTTGACTCTTCAATCAACTTTACAATCCGGCTGCCAGGGTCATCTAGATCCCCAAAAGCCATGGCCTCTCCGGCACACGAGGTCACACAATAAGGCAGCAAACCTTGATCAAGCCGATCAACACACATATCGCAACCATCAGCTTTTTCGATCCCTGCCCTCATAGTACGTGCATTATAGGGACAGGATTCTACACATTCCCCACATCCAATACACTTTTCCTGATCAATGACCACGATCCCGTCATAACGTTTGAAAGTGGCCTCAGTAGGACAAACAGAGGTACATAGGGGTTCATCACAATGCATACAAGAAACAGGAAAGATCCAGCGGGAAATAAGGGGATAATCACCTTCGGTTACATCAACCAAACGTCTTCTGCCTTGTTCACCAGCCGGGATACCATGCCAATTCTTGCATGCGGTTAGACACCCATAACACCCTATACATTTAAAAACATCAATATACAGACCGTATCGTGGCATTACTCTATCTCCTTTAATGGTTGAACAGGCTGCGGACAAGAACTCCTGACCAATCTGACCAGTGTATTCTTGGTCAAATTTTCAGTTATTCTATCCCGATCATCCCAATTAAACAGGGAATTTGGATTGGTCCCCCCGTCACAAGCAGATGTCTCCGATAAGCCCAAAGCATTACAGCCTTGCCACCAACCATGGTGGCCCATAACAGTACCCGGCCTAATCCCTTTAAAGACCTTGACCACAGCCTTCATCCGGCCATGTGGTGAGATCACCTCTACCCAATCACCATCACTTAAACCATATCCACTAGCGGTCTCTGGATTCATCTTTATATAGTTATCCTTTTGGAGTTCTCGCAACCAGGGAATATTCCGCATCCAGGAATGATGGTTAAGATAATCGGCATGCTCGTCAGTAAAAATCAACGGATATTCATTCAATAGATGATTAGAATTCTGTTGGTCTTCAGCCTCACCACGATAGACAGGCAAAGGATCAAATCCTCCTTGATGAAAAAAGGAATTAAAGAGTTGGACTTTCTTCTCCGGCAGATTAGCTAAGTGCTCCTCATGCCGATCACGTCTGTCCATCCAGTCGGTCCTGGGCAAGTAAATCCCCTGTAAGGCATTGGCCCTTAAAACCTCAATGGAGATCCCGGTTGTTTTTAGGTAGTCATTGCACATGGCCTCATAGTCAGTATCCCAGAACTCTTTCTCCAAACCTAGTTTTTTGGCTAATTCCAAAATAATATTCAAGTCATTCTTTGTCTGCCATAAAGGTTCAATGACCTGACTGCCGGCCAAAAGGTGGTTCTCCCAGATGTTCGGAGGACCGGGACTCTCATACCTTGAAGCCGAGGGAAGGATAATGTCTGCATACCGTGCTGTCTGAGTAGGAACAATATCGACTACCACAAGACATTCAAACTGTTGCAAGGCCTTAACCATCAGATCCGGATCTCTGGCCGTACTAAGTGGATTGGTGCAAAAAAGCATTCCAAATTTCGGTCGATAGGGCTGACCATTGATCAAGGCATCTATCAAAGTGATAAAGTCTGCCCCGGTATGTGTGGGGCCACCCATAATATTGATCCAAAACTTATCCGAGCCCAGAGCCAGTTTTGACATGTCCTCAGAGATTCGGTCATCAAAAGTATCAATATCCAATTTTTGAGCTGAATAAAAATAGACATTCCCTCCTGGCCTGTCTATATGTCCAGTAATGGCCATCAAAATAGCCAGAGAGGTCATAAGGGGTTGCAAATTGCTCTTCTGAGGGGCTTCGGAAAAACGAATACAGGCTCGTTTAGTAGTGGCATATCTCTTGGCCAAAGAAACAATCTCCCGGGCTGGTATATCAGTTATCTGCTCAGCCCAATCAGGTGTATACTGCTGGACATGTTCCTTGAGCTCTTCAAATCCAGAGCACCACTTATTGACAAAATCACGATCATATAATTGTTCATTGATAATGACATGGATCATGGCTAGGGCCATAGCCGCGTCAGTCCCGGGTTTGATCGGCAACCATTTTTGGGCTCGACCATTGGCTCCAAGTGGGATCAACTGAGGATTAACAATGACTAGCTCGGCACCCTGCTTCAACCTCTGAATCAACTTTATCGGTACACTTCGCAAATTGGTATCCTTGGTTTCAACTCCACCTCTAGCCGGACCACCCATACCTCCACTGGTAAACCACTCAATAATGAGATCGGCATTGTCATAATCAGCTCTGGCATATGTAGGACCACCAACGGTCAAAATCTCATAAAACAATGGGGGGAGATAACAGACAAACCCGCCCCACCAGGTAAAATTTGGTGAACCAAGAGCATGCAGGAAACGGGCCCAGACCTTATGATACATGTTGAACCACCCTGAGGCCTGACCTTTACTCAAGACTATGTGTTCAGGCCCATAAGTATCTTTAATTGTCTTGATCTTATCAGCAATAGTCTCCAAGGCCTCATCCCAAGAAATCCTTTTAAAGGCATTCTCACCCTTTTCTCCGACCCTTTTCAAGGGATATTTGAGACGTTGATTATTGTAAACCCATTGGACAGCTGTATTCCCTTTGGCACAGACACGACCACGATTGAGAGGATGACAAGGATTGCCTGATACCCGGGTCATAACCCCATTTTTCACATGGGCCAGCAAACCACAATTATAACCACCATAAGAACAACCATGACACATAGTCGGTATTATCTTTTCATCTTTGAATTTCTCCAAAGGGGCCGGAGCAAGTCCAGATAATTTCAAGAAATCCGAAGTCGGCATTATCTGACCTTTTGTCGAGTTTTTATCCATAAGATAACAACCTCCATATAGTGAAAATGAGTATATATAGCTTCAATGACTGTATCTTTTGAGAGGATAGCTCATTTATTTTAAAGATACAAGGAGCTGTCATTGTCAATTTCTCTATTTCCATTTATAATAGTGAAGAAAAAATTTGGGAAAGGACATTTATGGCCAAAAAGAAAAACAAGACTCAAAAGGGATATAGTGCCAATACCATACTAAAATTGTTTCGAAAACACTCCAAGCCTTTATCGGTCAAGGAGATTTTTGAGAAACTATCCCCTGACAAAACCGAAAAACAAGCTATCCGAAACATCCTAACCGACCTTGTCAACAATGGAAAACTCATAAGTCTAGGCCACGGTAAAGCTTACGGACTGACCGAAAAGATGCAACTCGTCCATGGTCGCTTGGAAATCCAAAAATCAGGTGTCGGCTTTGTCATACCTGAAGATCAACGCCGAAAGGACATCTTTATTGCCCCCAACCAGCTAAACGATGCCTGGCCAGGGGACAAAGTAGTTGCAGCGGTTTTTCAAAAACAAAGGGGCAAGAATCCAGAGGGACGTATTGTGAGGATTTTGGAAAGAAAGCTTTCCAGATTACCAATCATAGTCTTTAAGAAAGTAGGAAAAAATCTTTTCTGGGGACAACCAACAGAACGTTCCATACCCATAAATTTTATAGTTGATATCAGTCCACTTGCATTTGAACCTCAAATCAATGATATTCTGATCATTCAAGCAGAAGAAATGATTGACAATCAATTCTGGTCCGCCAAAGCTGAGCAATATTTGGGCAATGAGGAGGACGCTTCTGTTCAGGAATCAATAGTCAAGCTCAATCACAAAATTCCCACCTCGTTCCCGAACAAGGTCCAAGAAGAGCTATCAATGCTCCCGGAAGAACCTGCTGACTCAGATTTTGCAGATCGCCGAGACTTGAGTGAACTTTGTTTTGTGACTATTGATGGGGCCAAAGCAAAAGATTTTGACGATGCTATTTATGTCAATCGAGAAGGCAAGAACTTTCGTCTCTATGTAGCCATAGCTGACGTTAGTCATTATGTAGCCCCTGGATCAGCCCTTGATCTAGAGGCCAAATCTAGGTCCAATTCCTATTACTTCCCGCAATCAGTCGAACCAATGTTCCCACAACAGCTCTCCAACGACCTTTGCAGTCTAAAACTTGATCTGCCCCGTCTGGTTATGGTCGTGGAGATGTGCTTCTCAACTACTGGCCAGCCTATTTCCTCTGATTTTTACACTGGGATAATCAGAAGCCATGCCAGACTTACTTACTCTCAAATAAAAAGGGCTCTGTTGGAGAATGACTTGGCAGAACAAGAATGTATTAAATCAGTCTATCCAATGTTAAAAGAGGCTTATTCCTTGGCCCAAAGTCTCTATCAAAAACGAAAACAAAGGGGTTCACTTGATTTTGATCTACCTGAACCGGATATCTTGTTCAACATACAGAATGAACCGGTGGATATCCGTCCAAAAGTAAGGCATTTTGGACATCAAATAATAGAAGAATTCATGATTGCCGCCAATGAGTCTGTGGCTGTTTATTTGGAATCACATGAACTCCCTTGTTTATACAGGATCCATCCAGAACCCGATCAAGACAAGCTAAGAGCCTTATTCCGTCTCCTTGAAAAGACATCCCTAGCCTCTTCTATCCCATCACAAACAGACTCTCAAAGCCTGCAAAGTCTCCTTCAAAAAGTGGAAAACACCGACCTGGAATTTCTGGTCAATAGAATGCTCTTAAGGTCCATGATGCAAGCCTCCTATAGCCCGGACAACCAAGAACACTTTGGTCTGGCCTCTGAATGCTACTGTCATTTCACCTCACCGATTCGTCGATATGCCGATCTCTGTGTACATCGGTCCCTCAAAAAAGCCCTAGATCATTCCTCTGGTGGGAAACTGGGCTCAAAAAAACTCTCTAAGATCGGAGTTCATCTTAGTAATCAAGAACGTATAGCTATGTCTGCAGAACGGGACATTATTAAACGACTGACCATTATTTTTTTGCAAGACAAAATCGGCAAGGTTTACACAGGGATAATCTCCTCTTTAGCCGATTTTGGATTTTGGGTCGAACTAATTGAGGTCATGGCCGATGGTCTGGTCAGACTTTCCAGCCTGACCGACGACTACTATCAGTATTCTGCCGAGAACCAAAGCCTGACAGGGAAACGGACCGGAAAAATATACAGCCTCGGTCAAAAGCTTCGGGTCGAGATAACCAATGTCAGCCTATCCAGACAAGAGATCGACCTGGAGCTCGTGGAGCGGCTCTAAGACTCACCTGCCCTTGACATGATCTGCCTGTCTAGCTTAAACTTAACTTTATATTATGGAAAATATAACTTTCTGATTTGAATATACATGAACAAGATCATGCCTGTTTTGTCAAAAAAAACTGATGTTCTTATGAAATAAGCTCATGAACTTTGATTTAGAAGAATTCCACAACAGATATCGCTCCCGGATCATTGAAGAATGGATCAGCAGATTACAAGCTTCGGGAGAAGAGTATGCCCAACGTCCCTATGAAGAACTTTATCAGACAATTTCTGAAGCCTTTGATGCCGATTATTATTATATTGTTCATAATGACTACGGTCCTATAAACATTTTCATCAATAAGATCACAAAAATACGTCTTGAAACCGGCTTTCTCCTCTCAGCTGTTCAAAATGCCTTTGAACAATATCGAATTATTGTCTTACCACTCTTAGCCCAGGAAACAACCACAGATCAATACTATCAGGTCATTGAAAAAATAAA
>CAYUNZ010000119.1:0-7906 GCA_964446205.1 uncultured Desulfohalobiaceae bacterium
AGTCTTTAGCTCATTTTTCAAGGCCTTATGATTGGCCGTCTTTGTCTCAAACATGCAAGTAAAGTTGAAGCGTTCTTCAAGTTCTTCCTCGTATTCATTCAGTGTTTTCTGGAGGTCTTGAAGTTCTTTATAAAGATTATTCAAGGGGGAGATATAGTTGTTTATTTCTTTCTTTAGTCCGGAGATATTTTGTTTCAACAGGACTGTTTCTTTGTAGTTATTTTTAATAAAGCCCTTTAAGCGCAGAAAAACATTAAGATTTGGTTGGAGGGATTTGATTTGGGACTGCAACTGCTTGGATAATTCAGGCAGGTTTTTCTCAATTTCCTTTAACCGGGCCTGATAATCATTGAGGACTTCTTGTTTGGCTTGTAAGATTGAGGGAATCGAGTTATTATTGGCCTCTTTTCCTTTCCCGATCACAGATAATGGACATAAAAATATGAATATGGTCAGGGTAAGAAGAAATAACAGGCTTAAGTATTTCTTGTTCATCTTTAAAAGGCCTTTGCTTAATAACTGATAGTTAAAAGTTGTCTGTTATCGGTTAATAGTAAAATGACAAAACATCATTAAGAGTTTTGACTCTTAAGTTAATAATTGCATATGAAAAATATCTCTGTATACACTGTTAGTCTAGGGTGCCCAAAAAATTTGGTTGATACCGAAAATATGCTGACCCAACTAAGGGATTATTATACACCAGCTTCTACTTTGAAGGAAGCCGATATTGTTCTGATCAATACCTGTGCCTTTATTCGTCCGGCTGTGGAAGAATCTATTGAAATTATTTTGGATATTGCCCATGATACTCGAGGGATGCCTGAAAAGCCTCTTCTTGTTGTCAGCGGCTGTTTGCTGAATCGATACCAAGATGAATTAAAATTGGAGCTTCCGGAAGTGGATCTATGGGTTTCTTACAGACAGCAGGCAAGCTGGCTCAAACTAGTTGCCGACAAATTGTCATCAAAGTACAGATCAAGCCCTTTATATCAGGTAATAAGCTCTATATCTGAGTCTGTTGAGAAGAATCAGCCGGATCACGCCAGGGTAATCAGTACAGATCCAGGATATGCCTATCTAAAGATAAGTGAAGGTTGTTCACATAAATGCAGTTTTTGCCTGATTCCCTATTTGCGAGGCCCTCAGTTGTCTAGACCTGTTCAAGACATAGTAAGTGAGGCCAAAACCTTACTTGATCAAGGGGTTAAAGAACTGTGTCTGGTAGCTCAGGATGTCTTGGCCTATGGCCGTGATCTTAGTCATGGTTTCGGGCTCAGGGAATTGCTGGCTCAGCTTGCCAAGTTGCCAGAGCTTCATTGGCTAAGGCTTTTATATCTCCATCCATCTGGTATGACAAGTGACTTTTTACGGTTTTTGCAAGAAATTGGTCCGAAATTCCTACCATATTTCGATATACCTTTTCAACATATAAACAGTGAGATCCTATCCAGGATGAATCGATACCCTCAAGATGAGCCTGTGGAGATTGTTGAGAAGATTCGGGAGTTTTTCCCTCAGGCGGCCTTGAGGACAAGCCTTATTGTTGGTTATCCTGGTGAAACTGAAAGTCATTTCCAACAGCTGATTGACTTTGTCCAAAAGGCCGAGTTTACTCATTTGGGGGTGTTTCCTTTTTATCCTGAGGAGGGGACCTTGTCTGCCCGGCAATCGGTACAGATAGCTGAGGAACAGAAAATGGAGCGACAATCTGTATTGATGTCTGTACAAAAAGAGATTAGTTTCAACATGCTCAAGAGTTTTAGGCAGACTTATCAAGATGTCCTTATAGATAAAAGGCATCCGGAATGGCCTACGCTATACAAGGGCAGAGTTTGGTTTCAGGCCCCGGAGATCGATGGTCTTACCTATATAAGTGGCCATGATCTTTGTCCGGGAGAGCTGGTCTCGGCTCAAATTGTTGATAGTACTGAATATGATCTGCAGGCCTTAACTTATGGATGATAAAGCTGGCAAGGGTTGTGAAGCATAATATCTATTCCCTAAATTACCAAGTATCAACCGAAAGGATAAAAGATGTCAAAGAATTTTATATTTTTGCTTTTATACGCTTGCCAACTGAAGTTCTATCTGCTAGATAGAACGAAATTTTATTGTGTTAGGGGGTAGAAGGTTAATGCAAAACGTAGAACCATTACAAAATGAAGATTATTCAGGTGAGAGTGTTCCGGCTTTTGAAGAGACGGATTTTGAATCCGCTTTAGAGGACTATCTTAATACAGACTTTGATGACTTGGAAGAAGGCAGTATAATATATGGTAAGGTAGTCAAGATCGGTGATGAGAATGTCCTTGTTGATGTCAACTTCAAGTCCGAAGGTCAGATTCCGACTAGTGAATTTTGTGACCGGGATGGCAATCTCTTAGTCCAGGAAGGAGATGAGGTCAATGTCTTTGTAGTCCACAAGGACAATCTGGAAGGGACAATTTCTTTGTCGCACAGGCGAGCCAAGAGGATGAAGGTCCTTGATGAGCTTGAAGCCCAACAACAGTCAGGAGAGGATGTCTGGGGTACCATCCTTCAGCGCATCAAAGGTGGATATACTGTTGAGATTAAGGGGATTGAGGCCTTTTTGCCTGGATCTCATGTAGATTTACGGCCTGTACCGGATATGGATGCCTTGGTCGGTCAAGACTACCCTTTTCGGATCTTAAAGATCAATCGGAAACGAAGCAATGTCATTGTCTCCCGCCGTATTATTTTGGAAGAGGAAAGGGAGCGTCAACGACTAGATCTTTTAAAAACCCTGGAAGAAGGCCAGATTGTGACTGGTAAGGTCAAGAATATAACAGAATATGGGGTCTTTGTTGATTTAGGTGGATTGGACGGACTTTTGCATATTACTGACATGTCCTGGAAACGTATAAAGCACCCCAAAGAGCTGGTCCAATTGGGGGAATCCCTTGAGCTTAAAGTCTTAAGCTATGATCAAGGGGAACAAAAAGTCTCATTGGGTTTGAAACAGCTTGTCCAAAATCCTTGGGAAGGGATCCATGAAAAATATCCTGAAGGCAGGAAGATTGCCGGTAAGGTAACCAACTTGGTAGATTACGGCGCTTTTGTTGAGCTTGAGCCTGGAGTGGAAGGCTTGGTGCATATCTCTGAAATGTCTTGGACCAGAAAATTGAAACACCCTTCTCAGATGGTTCATGTTGGGGATAGCGTAGATGTGGTCATATTACACATTGATGCTGAAAAGAAACGGATATCCCTGGGCATGAAACAAGTCAAACCCAATCCTTGGGATCTAGTTTTTGAGAAGTATCCCGAAGGGACAGTCCTTGAGGCACCGATCAAAAATATAACTGATTTTGGTCTGTTTATAGGTATTGAAGATGGTATTGACGGCCTTATCCATGTCTCAGACCTGTCCTGGACAAAAAAGATTCATCATCCCAGCGAATTTTACAAGGTTGGGGATTCAATCCAGGCCAAGGTACTGACAGTAGATAAGGAAAACGAGAAGTTTACCTTAGGTATTAAACAATTGACAGAAGACCCATGGATCCAAATACCTGATCGCTATCCGGAAGGCTCAAATGTTGCCGGTAAGATAACCAATCTCACTGATTTTGGTGTCTTCGTTGAAGTTGAAGACGGCATTGAAGGCTTGGTCCATCTCTCAGAACTAAGTACCAAAAAAATAAAGAGCCCTGCCGAACTCTATGAAGAAGGTCAGGAGGTTCAGGCCAAGGTTATCCGGGTCAGCGCGGATGAACGCCGTCTTGGGTTATCGATCAAACAATATCAGGCAGAAGAGGAAAAAAAGAGACTTCAGGAACAGAAAAAGAATGAGACCAACAGTTCTGCTGGCAATAACCTTGGGGATCTAATACGTCAAAAGTTAGAAGATAGTGAATAAGTTAAAGTTTAGTCAGAAACACCCTTTCCTCTTTGGATTATTTCTTATTTTTACGGTCGTGGTCCTTATAATAGTGGCCATGGCCGTTTTTACATTTTGGATTGGTTCGGATGGGCTCAGTTTTGGCCGGCAAAAATTAGGTGTAGTTACTGTTAAAGGGACGATCAGCAAGTCTAACCGGATCAATGCCTGGATTGAAAAACTGGCAAGAGATGATGATATCCATGGGGTAATTGTCCGTGTCAATTCCCCTGGGGGTGGTGTAGCACCTTCTCAAGAGATTTATGCTGCCATTGCTAGGTTGGCTAAAAAAAAGACGGTTGTGGTCTCTATGGGCTCTGTAGCGGCTTCAGGAGGGTATTATATAGCCTGTGCAGCAGATAAAATTGTGGCCAATCCGGGTACTATTACCGGGAGTATTGGGGTCAAGGCTCAATTGGTCAATTTGAAGAAGCTTATGCAAAAGCTGGGTATCCAGGATGAGACACTCACTTCAGGGCCTTACAAGGATACTGGTTCTCCAAGTCATCCGTTGAGTCCAAAAGAAAAGGCCTATATGCAAAACCTTATTGATGATCTCTATGAACAGTTTGTTCAGGACGTGGCTAAAGGGAGACATTTAGAGATTAAGCATGTTCGCAAGCTGGCCGATGGTCGTGCCTATACCGGTCGCCAAGCCAAAGAGTACGGACTTGTCGACCAATTAGGCGGTATGAATCAGGCTGTGGAGCTTGTTCGTAGTTTGGCCGGGCTGAAAGGTCCGATTACTTTGGTCAAGGGCCCAGAAGAAAAATTTTCATTGCTATCATTCCTGCTGGGGCTAAAGAACAAGCTGGTCTTGGAAAGAGATGTGTTAGGTCCTCAGTGGGTCTTTGAATATTGAATACTTTTTCTGGAAGAAAAACTTTGCTTGAGAATTTCGATTAGGAGGCTTTGACAATGCAGACTATTTTGGAATTACTGAAAAATATGTCACACAGTACCAACGATGGTTTTGCCGGTGTCATGGGGATATTTGTTTTCTTTGCAATTATGATTGGGGCCGGGATCTACAGGGCCTATGAATCGTATAAACAAAGCGAGGATCATTGATCTGGTACACTCAACCAATTTCTTTCCCACTCACTTGTTTACATGAAAAGAATGTGGACCGTGAACCGTTGACCGTTAACCGAAGAAAAAAGAAAAACAATTGTGTTTACAATTTTATTCTCGGTAAATTATATACTTTTTTTGTTTCCTATTCTTCGGTAGACGGTCCACGGTAAACGGTCAACATTCTTTTCATTCTTCGTTCTGCCCGCCTCACCAATCTTCTCTTTCCTGATCAGCAATGGCTTGCTCTATACTTTCGACCATATCGTCCAATGAACCTGGGCCATCGGTTTCGTAAAGGGCTATCTGTATATTGATTGCCCTTTGGATATAAGGTTGGTCGATATTGAAGTATTTCTTCCAAGTCTCAACAGCCTCATTTTTCTTCCCAAGTTTGGCTAAGGCAAGGCCATAGTAAAGCAAAGAGAAGTTGTCCTGCTCCCTATCCTTCAGGATTTCTTCAAAGACTTGCAGGGATGTTTCATAATCCTTTTGTTGCAGGAGGCAATAACCGAGCTTTTGTTTGGCCTGGAGATGATCAGGGCTCTTTTGTAACAGAGTCCTCAAGAGGGGGATGGCCTTTTGGAAGTCTTTTTTTTGAATAAGATGGTCAATCTCCCTGGCTTCAGGGCTAAAACCGGTTCTGTCCCTGGGGGTATCCCTTTTCTGAAACCGGTTTAAAATGCCAAATATAAGATCTCGCCTTGTGAAAGATTGTACTTTGGGCCCTTTTTTGAACATGGATGTTTTACCTTCTAGGATAAGCAATACAATTTTGGTTACAATTGTTCTCTTTGCCTATGGGGATTTTTTTTGACAAATGAAGTCAAAACATTTATGGGATTTCCATATCACATTGTGGATTTTTTCACAAAGGGTCAAATGGGGACAAAATTTAAGAGGAGGGGAAATATGTTTGTACAAGAAACTGAACGGCGATGGTCATGGTGGAAAATTTTTTTGGTTAGCAGTCCGGCCAGGGCTCCAGAGAAAACCAATTCCGGTTGTCTAAGTTTTGATTATTAAATGTGTTCTGTTTTAGAAAACTTACTTAAAACATTTTGGGGAAATTGTTTTTTTGTTTTTAGCCGACTAGAAAGGTATGAGGAGCTAAAATGTGACCATTTGATGAATTGATACCGGAAAAGGAGAATAGTAAATGAAACATTTTTTTGCCAATAAGAAGAAGCCACTGAAAATTGCCTCTTATATTCTTTTTTGTCTTCTTGCTGTGGCAGCGAGCGTAGGGACGCTTCATGCAGCTGGTTCTATTGAACCTATGGGCATCAGTCCTATTACTTTTTTTATCCTTTTGCTTATTGGGTGTACATTTATCGGGATTTTTGCAGTCCTGGCCGGAGTTGGTGGCGGAGTCATATTCACCCCCATATTTATGGGTTTTACTCCCATTGATTCCTATATCATCCGTTCTACCGGACTATTTGTAGCCATGGCCGGAGCCCTTGTGGCTGCGAGGCCTTTCCTTAGGCGCGGGATAGCCAATATGCGTCTTTTGTTTACCGGTGCGGTACCTTATACTGTTTTTGCAGTCCTTGGGGCACTTTTAGCCGGATATATCGAGCATGCCATGGGCGCAGGAGGCGAGGCCTTTATTCGTGGTGCTCTGGGTATTATTGTTATCGGTATAGGCTGTTTGTTTATATTTTTCGGAGGTAGAGCTGAGTACCCTGATGTTGAGCATATGGACAACTTTACTAGCAAGCTTAATCTTCCTGTGCCTTACTTTGAGGCCTCTTTAGGAAAAGTCATTCATTATAAGTTGACCAGGGCCCATTGGGGTTTACTCTTATTCTGCGGCGTTGGCCTAATTTCAGGCTTGTTTGGTCTAGGTGCCGGTTGGGCAATGGTTCCTGTCTTTAATATGGTCATGATGGCCCCGTTGAAAGTAGCTGCCACCTGCAGTAAGGTTATGATCTCATTGGGCGACACTGCCGCTGTCTGGCCTTATATAGTTGGCGGCGGGATGTTTCCTTTGTTTGCTGTCCCCAGTATGATCGGACTTATAATCGGGACACTGATCGGGGCCAGGATTATGCTCAAGGTCAAGGCAGGATTCATTCGCTGGATCATTATCGTTGTTATGATTGGGGCCGGCATCCGTCTGATAACCAAAGCAATCGCTATGATGTAGGAGGAAATTATGGAAGACAGAGATGAAACCAAAGCATTGCTATCAGGTATAATTTACGGTGACTGTGCATATTATATAGCTCTGGCCGGTATGGTTGTCAGTTTGGTTGGAATCATTATTTATTTCTTCGGGGTCAATCAGTATTTTGACGCCAATGTCATGATCAACCACCTTATGGCCGGGGAAGATGCTGATACTATATGGAAAGAGGCCACTGAAGGTGAAGTCTTATATGGGCACTGGTATCTGGGGAAAATGGCCTTTAGTGATGCTATCTCCATGTTGGGTATTGGTATCTGCTGTTGTGCCGCTGTTGTCGGTGCTTGGGGATCAGTTATCGGCATGATTCTCAATAAGGAAAAGCCTTATCTTTTCCTTGTTTTTGCCTTGATTATAGCTGTAATTTTGATCTGCTCCGCAGCAGGACTGATCTCGCTCCATTGATTTGCCTTTATAAGATTAAGTCCGCTGTCTTTTGGTCTGAAGATAGCGGACTTATCTTCTGACATATAAGCCTGCATCATCCTTCCTTTGTCTGGATATATCCTGTTCAGCATCCATCCCTTGATCCCTTGAATTTATTTTGATTTACAAGAACTGTCTTTTTTGGCATATATTTTGCTTGGATATCCTATATTCTGTTTTCATAGGACTAAACTAATAGGAACAAAGAAATCATTTCTTAATTTCTTCATCTTGTGGTTCACGGTACACGGTCAATGTCTTCTTTCATGCTTCGTTGTCCAGCCCTTTTGAAAGGGCTGGATGTGGGTTAA
>CAYUNZ010000120.1:0-7865 GCA_964446205.1 uncultured Desulfohalobiaceae bacterium
TTTCATATTAACAGCTGACACTAGCCTGTTCAAAGGTCAAGACATCCTGTAAGACTCTTACACCAGATTCAATCACAGTCATAGCCAAGGCACCACCTGTCCCTTCTCCCAAACGCATCCCCAAATCAAGCAAAGGACAAAGCCCTAAATGATCCAGCATAATCCTATGTCCTGGCTCCTTGGAACAATGCCCGGCAAATAGATAATCGACAACACCAGGAGACAAAGACTTCGCAATCAGTGCCCCGGCGGTAGATATAAATCCATCAATCACCACAGGCACTCTGTAAAATCCCCCTCCGAGAATAAAACCGGCAATTCCTCCAATCTCGAATCCACCAACCTTAGACAAGACATCCAGACCGTTGCTGGATTGAGGTTGATTGATGTTTATACCCTTGTCAATTGCCTTTATCTTTTTTTCTATTCCTTGGGCATTCAACCCAGTCCCTGGCCCGACCATACTCTTGATTGAGGAGTTAGTTATTACCGACCCTATAGCTGAAGCCGGAGTTGTATTACCAATACCCATATCTCCGGTTCCCAACATATTGTTCCCTCCTTGGATAAGCTTCCTAGCTTCATCAAACCCAGCCAAAAGAGATCGTTCAGCCTGCTCATAAGTCATGGCCGACTCTCTGCTTAGATTGTTTGTCCCCCATCCAAGCTTATGAATGGTCAGATTCTCATACTGCTTTTGAAGTTCCTGCTCTATATCCCCAGCCATTCCCATATCTACAACATGTACTCGGGCTCCTACCTGACGACAGATAGCATTTATCCCGGCCCCTCCTTTAAGAAAACATTTGACCATCTCCAAAGACACCCTCTGAGGGTAAGCAGTGACCCCTTCATCTACTACACCGTGATCAGCGGCAAAAACAACTACTGCCTTGGAAGAGACATCTGGATTTATTGTTCCCTGGATGGCACAAACCTGCTCAGCTATATCATGCAACCTCCCCAAGGCTCGAAATGGCATAACAAGACTGGCTGAATGATCTCTTGCCTTTCTTTGGATGTCACAATCTATTCTCCTGATACCTTGGATAATATCTTGAAGTGTCTCTCGCATAAAATTCTCCTGATGTTTTTTATGAGCAAAAAAAATCCCCAAGCTGATAACCTATGTATCAGCTTGGGGATTTACCATCTCCGCCAAGTCCCTTTTATATATTCGGCAGGTCTTCTGACTCGTGGATCTATCAACTCTTTGCGCCTTCCCTCACCATTTTGTCCCTGAATAGGTATGATGAAGTGGCCAATGCAAATTGTCTCTCCACTCACAGCGGCGGGACCGTCCCGGATTCACACCGGCTTCCCTTTTCATCTAAAGCAGATTACTCTGCCTCAAACACCGAATATATCCTATTAAGACTAATAATGACTTGCCTGTAAACTAGAATTTATTCCTGGCTAATCCTATTGTCAAGACCTATATCTGCCCCAACCCTTGTTATCCAGCTCCATAGTCAAAATTGCAGACTCTTGACAGAATCTTCCACCTTTTTGGCAGCATTCTTGGCATCTTTTTCCTTTTCTAATGACACAGGGTGTCCAAAACAGACCGTCACCTCTCCAGGAACAGGCCACTTCTTTCCCGGCGGCAAGAGCTCATAGGTGCCGGAAATATATATCGGGATGACTTTAAGTTGTAGACTTTTAGCCATCAACCCTATGCCTGGTTGAAAAGATTGTACTGTCCCGTCAGGTGAGAATCTTCCTTCAGGATAGATAAGCGGGCACAACCCCCATTTTACCAATTGCCCCATATAGTGCAATATGCGCCTTGTACTCCCCATCTTCTGAGACAAAGGGAACAGATTAAAGATCAAAGAGCCGAAAATATACTGAAGATTGGCCTCGAATCTATCTTTGACCAGATAATGTTTTGGAGAAAACCTAGCCTGAAAATGTTCCTGTCTGGCCCCAGGTGTAACCAGACAACGCCAAGAAAAAGGCAGAGCCATCAAGATAGCAAGCGTATCCAAATGGCTGGCATGATTGGCGGCAAAAATTACCGGACCTGATGTTGAGTCAAGGATAAAACGATTCTTGACATTTATATTTATGATTCTCCGAGCTATAGGGAAAATAATCATATTGAGCATAACAGCCCTTACAATCCGAGCTGGAAAACTGCGAGGCCATTTGGGTATAGGAATCAGACCCTCTTGCCGGCTCTCAGAAAATGTCTCAGACGATTTTTGTCTGGTAGAAGATTTTGATTGTTCTTGAATCCCGGAACTATCTTCCCGAGCTCTACCTTGTGAGGTTTTGAGCCAATCCTTCAGTTCCCCGACATTATGGATGTTAATTATTTGCGCCTCATCCAGAGATATCCCAAAGACATGCTCTAGTTGAACCACGAGTTCCAGGGCATCCAGAGAAGAGAGACCAAGATCTTCAGCCAGGAGGGACTCGTCTTTTATCTGCTCTTGGGTTCTGCCAACAATTTGATTAAGTATGTCAATTATTTTGTCTTCATCCCTGAAGATCTGCCTTTCAGGCTCCTGTCCTTTGTTGGTCAATGACCTTTCCACCCAGGCAGCAACCTCTCCCCGCTTAACCTTCAAGGTCGCTGGGGTCCTGGGAAAATCGTCTTCAGGCCAGACAGACCATCCCTGGATACGCTGATGGGGTTCCAGAACCTGATTGGCCTCCTGAATTATCCACCTAATCTCTTGCTCTTGTTTGTCTTCCAATCGCAAGACAGCCTGGATACGGGTCTTACCTTCGGTCTCCACCCCAACAACCACGCTCTCCCGGATTGAATCGAAACTGTTTAGGATCTCTTCAATGTCGGAAGGAAAGACATTGTAACCCTCGGGCGTGACAATAACATCCTTTTTACGTCCCTTATAGAAGAGGTTCCCTTTCTGATCGATTTCTCCAAGGTCCCCGGTGTGAAACCAACCCCCAGAAGTCGTTTCCGTACTCTTTTTTCTACCGGTATACTGGGAGGAGATGCTTTGACCGCGGACCAGGATTTCGCCGTCAGGAGCGATTCTAACTTCATTGCCCTCAATTACTTTCCCCAACGAACCTTTAGTCACGTGAAAGGGGTGGTTCAAAGAAACAATCGGGCTAGCCTCTGTCAGGCCATAGCCCTGGACAAGAAGAAAACCGCGCTGCCCCCACCACCTTTCCATTTCTGTCTTTACATGAGCCCCTCCGGCAACAACTACCCAGAACTTCCAGCCAAAAGCCAAATGTAGCTTGCGAGACCTCGAGGCATTGGCCAGGGCATTAAAAAAACCAAAGCCTTTCAAAGAACATGGATCTTGAGGGAAGTGTTGATCAATATAATTCTGCAACTGGTGCAGGAGTCGAGGTACAGAGACCAGAGCTGTCACCCGTTCATCTTTGATTGTCACCATCAGGCTTCTGGGGTGATGACTATCGACAAAGACAACGCTTCCTTGGAGAAGGACGGGGATAAACAGCCCCAGGGCCTGACCGAACATATGGCTTAAGGGGAGGGTATCCAAGATCCGGATAGGCTGAACAGGCCTTAACGGCCATTTGTATTTGGCAACTTCCCTTGCCAAAGGTCTGAGATTGGCACTTATATTTGAGTGCCTGTGAACAACTCCTTTGGGATTACCTGTAGTCCCTGAGGTATAGACGATTTCAACTATGTCATCCTGATCGATCTGTTCGTAAAAGATATCCTTAGAGCCCTTGATCCCATCAATTTGAGAGAAAGGCAACCTCTTCAAACCAGCCAAAGTCTTTTCGTTCCCGTCCAAGACAGCTTGGTCATGGACAATCATCCGGGCTTGGACCTCTTCCTGAATCCTTTGAACATAAGCTAAAGAAAATCGATAATCTATCGGCACAACGATTATGCCACGAACAACACAGGCCCAAAAGGTAACTGACCACTGATGACAATTCTCGCCCCAGAGCAGAACGTGTTCACCTTTTTTGAGGCCCTCATCCAAAAGAAGGGAAGACAAGGCGGCCACACCTTCGAATACTTGGTCATAACTAATGACATTGGTCCGGTAACCTATTGACTCCCTGATCGCTTCCTTGTTTCTCAATCTGGTGATAAATCTGAAAATATCAACTAGTGTTTCCAGTGACATAAACCTTATTCTAGTCTAAAGGTAAACATATTGTAGTGACTGGCAAAAACAGGGGCTTTGCCTTGAAACATATTAACATTGGACAAAATATATTCCGCCACCCTTTTTCTGAATTCCTCATCAAACCCATTAAAATAATCAATCATTTCCTTATCCGAGTCACATGCTTCCATATTTTGCCAAATACTTTCCGGATCATTTGATCCATTTTGATTTATCGCCCGATTACAAGATTCAGACAGCCTATCCCATTTAGCCTTGACCTGGATAAGAATATTCTCCAGCTCATTCTTTAAGCCATGGATCTCCTCTTCAAATTGCTCTATTGAAGAACATGACGAGATAAGATAAATGATCTCTTCTCTCTGCTCAGAGTATACCCCTAGTTGAGCCAAAAGATTTTCTTTATGATCACTTGGTTCAGAAACCTCCCCAAAAAAGGACGGAGCCATATTTTTACCTCCTTGCCTTGGATATACAGACAATTGTAAATAAAATTTTAATTTTGCAATTTATTCAAGATTATGCTAATTGGAGAAAAAATAAATGAAGGAGATCTAATATATGGATATCACAATAACTGATACAGATCAAACCCCACCTGTTGATAGAGGATATGCCCTATCTATAGTCATAACCACATTCAGAGGACATGAAGACGTTGAGGTCCATTTATTCAGACCCAATTGGCAGGAGGAAGAACTTGCTGTCTACGATTGGCAACAAATACTAGGCGACCCAATTAGAAAAGATCGAGAGATTGATCCCACCGGCAGCCGGAAAGTCCTTGTTGAGACATTTAATTCATCTGAAAAAGATATTATTTTGGAATACTTGGAGAACAGATATGCTAGTAGATTAAAATCTATTAAAGTATCGGTCATTCCCTTCCCAATACCAATGGGATTAGTACCGCTATCTGAGATCCCGCAACAAAAAAATATAGGCCTAATCAGATTTGATGAAATTCCCAACTATCCCCTTAACTTCCCTTTTCATGGGATATATGATCTAAGCAGACACAATCAGTCGGCATCTTCAGAACAAGAGCCATTTATTTGAATTTTGGTAGGGAATATTATTTTACTAGGTATTGTCTCTAGAAATACCCCAAACTGCTTAACAGATTTAAATAACGCTCTTTATCCTCATTCCTTCCGGAACGCTCGTCACCACTTGACGGATTGGTGCATGGCCGACATCCAAGGGAACGATAGCCTTGATCATATAATGGACAATAAGGGATGTCCCTGGATAAATGAAAGGACCAGACATCCATTTCTGTCCAGTAGAGAATAGGATTGACCTGGAGATAATCTGGATCTTGCCTTTGCTCTTTCCAGAAACGCTGATGACGACTGGGATGCTCATCCGCCCTGACCCCGCTCAATAGTACCTGCCCACCAAGTTGCCTGATTTTATCCTTCAAGGGGCGAATCTTTAAATCAGTACAACACTGAATTGGATCTGTGGCAATGGGATAAGTTTCCAAATCCACATCCGGCCGAGCAATAAAAAGCTCAATACTCCATTCCTGTTGGATTCGACCTCGAAAGTCTAGCATTTCTTCAAACTTAAGACCTGTATCTACAGTCAAGGCCTTAGGGGCCAGCTGGTTATCGGATATAGTCTCAAGGTATAACTTCCACAACCAGAGAACTAAGGTAGAATCTTTACCACCAGTCCAAGCGACTAAGATAAGTCCAGGATTGAATTCTTGACAAATATCATCAAAGTATCTCTTGGAGAGAGCCAGCTTTTCTTCCAAAGAAGTTGCTTTTTTTTCCATAGTTATCTCTCCACCTCTCTCATTTCTTTCATAGAGAACGCTGCACTCGCCATAACGGATCTAGCGCCACTTTTCAGAATAGTTACAAAAAGCTACTTACTGTAATTTCTCAGGGCTATAGTCAAACAAACTGCAGCCCCTCCCCAGGTCACACCCAAGCCCAAAATCAACATAATAATAGCTCCTACAGTCATTCAATTTCTCCTATAATGAGGTTTTTAAACAGGGCCAGCCTTTACAATATCTTTTCTTTCTTACCAGAATGTTGCATCACTACACTCAAGACAATTATTAAAATTACAAGCAACCAGCCAAATATAACCAAAGCCCAAAAAGGATAACCTTCATAATTTTCCCGGAAATCACCGATCAAATTGCCAAAAGCCATTACACCAAGAACAATAGGGGTGATGAACTTAAGACAGAAATTCCACCACATGCCAATTTTGATATCAGAAATAGAATTGGTATGTTCACGAATCGACTCGGTCAGAAACAATGATTCCAAGGTACTCCAGCGCAAAGGTTTTTTGGGGTCAAAAAGCTCTTCAAAAGGTTCAGACCGAAAAAACCAGGCCATTAATATAACTTCGACCAAACCGGCAAAGACTATTCCAAAATTGTTAATGAAATGATCAACTATGTCCAATATATATAAACCACTTCTAGTCATAAAAACCAGACTGCAAAAAAATCCGACTAAAGAAAAAAGACTGGCTATCTTCTTACGACTACAACCAAAGGAGTCAATAAGAGCCGAACATCCGGCCTCTGTAATTGAAATCATGGAACTCAAACCGGCGCATACTAAGGCCAAAAAGAACATAAAGCCAAAAAAGCTTGAAGCAGGTAAAAAATTAACAGCCTTGGGTATAGTGACAAAAGCAAGACCAACCCCGGAATCGACAACATCTTTGACCATAACCCCCTGTTCCACAGCCATATTACCCAATACACCAAAGACCATTATCCCGGCCAAAAGGCTGAAACCACAATTGATCAAGGCTGTCATTAATCCGTTGTTATTGATATCTGATTTTCCGGGTAAATAACTTGAATAAGTGATCATAATGGCAAAACAAATACTGAGGGTAAAAAAGATCTGACCGTAAGCAGCTGTCCAGACTTTGAAATTTAATATTGCACTAAAATCAGGTCTAAAAAGCCATTGGATCCCGTCTGTAGCCCCTTCTAAAGTCACAGACCGAAACAGCATGATCAATAAGAGGACAAAAAGGATGGGCATAAATATCTTGTTGGCCAATTCAATGCCCCTTTTGACTCCGCTATACAGCACCAACCAGGTCACAAACCAAATTACTACGGACCCGGCCAAAACCGGCCAAACTATACCAACAAATTCAAAAGGACTCGATGAGATTTGCAAAAAGTCTTGAAAAAAGAATTTCTTAGTTGAATCACCCCAACCCAGATTTAAAGCCAAGAGCATATAATTCAGGGCCCAAGAAATAACTACTACATAATAGATAGAAATAACAAAGGCAATAAATACCTGCCACCATCCCAGCCACTCCCATTTTTGAACTATCTTAGAAAAAGTTACTGGGGTAGAGCCTTTATACTTATGTCCTATTCCAAATTCGAGTATAATGATAGGTATTCCGGCAGTAAGCAAAGCAAAGAAATAGGGGATTAGAAAAGCACCTCCACCATTATCATAAGCCATATAAGGAAAACGCCAGATATTCCCCAAACCAATAGCCGAGCCTACCGCAGCCAAAACAAAACCGAGGCGAGTTCCCCATTGTTCCCGTTGGTACATGAATTCCTCCTTTAAACATGGATTAATCAATTCCCCCCAGACAAACCGAGCAGCAGATTCAAAGGATCTTCAACTATAATCAAACAACAAAGATCTCGATAGCACTTATGGAGATAACGCTTCAAATAGACATGACAACTAAAAAGTTTTCATCCGGAAACTGCCCTTTTTCCGTTTGGCTGCGTCAGTCTGCAAAATT
>CAYUNZ010000121.1:0-7859 GCA_964446205.1 uncultured Desulfohalobiaceae bacterium
AAAAGCCGAGCCCATAAAGGGCTCGGCTTTTCTTTCTTTTTGTTGAAGGGGGAAGTGGCTTAGTACATGCCACCCATACCACCCATTCCACCCATTCCAGGTGCACCACCACCTGCTCCGCCTTTGTCTTTATCCTCTGGCTTTTCAGCCACAGCGGCTTCAGTGGTCAGGAGCAAGGAAGCGATAGAAGAAGCATTCTGTAATGCGATTCTGGTCACTTTCTTAGGATCAATAACCCCGGACTTGATCAGGTCTTCGTATTCACCTGTTGAGGCATTGAAACCATAGCCTTCTTTCTCAGTTCTAATCTTCTCAACTATAATAGAGCCTTCATAACCTGCATTAATACAGATCTGGCGCAAGGGCTCGCTCAAGGATTTTCTGACAACTTCAACTCCTGACTGCTCTTCATCGTCAGCTACCTTGACCGAATCCAGGGCCTTAAGACAACGGACCAAGGCTACACCACCGCCTGGTACTATACCTTCCTCAACAGCAGCTCTAGTGGCGTTTAAGGCATCTTCCACTCTTGCCTTCTTTTCCTTCATCTCAGTCTCTGTAGCTGCACCGACATTTATGACTGCCACACCGCCGACAATCTTGGCCAGGCGTTCCTGGAGTTTCTCTCGATCATAATCAGAGGTAGTCTCATCAATCTCAGCCCGGATCTGACTGACTCGGGCCTTGATGTCTTCAGCACTGCCGGCACCGTCGACTATGGTCGTGTTTTCTTTGTCAATAACAATACGTTTGGCTTCACCAAGGTCATTGTAAGTTACATTTTCCAGCTTAATGCCCACATCTTCGGAAATCATCTGTCCGCCGGTCAGGACAGCTATGTCCTGGAGCATGGCTTTACGGCGCTCACCAAAACCCGGAGCCTTAACTGCACAGACCTGCAGAGTACCGCGAAGCTTGTTGACCACCAAAGTAGCCAATGCTTCACCCTCTATATCCTCAGCAATAATCAGTAAGGGCTTACTCTGCTTGGCTACTTGTTCCAGAACAGGTAAGAGATCCTTCATGGTTGAGATCTTCTTTTCATTGATGAGGATAAGGGCATTTTCCAGTTCCACAGTCATCTTTTCCTGATTGGTCACAAAGTATGGAGAAAGATAACCACGATCGAACTGCATTCCTTCAACAACATCCAAGGTATTTTCCAGGCCCTTGGCCTCTTCAACAGTAATAACACCTTCTTTCCCAACCTTATTCATTGCATCAGCAATAAGATTGCCAATAGTGGCGTCGTTGTTGGCTGAAATAGTGCCGATTTGGGCAATCTCTTTCTCTTCCCTGGTTGAGTGGGCATTGCTATCCAGTTCTTTGACAATGGCTTCACAAGCCTTGTCAATACCCCTTTTGATGGACATAGGATTTCTTTCAGCTGCCACGAGCTTCAAACCCTCACTAAAAATATTTTGAGCCAGGATGGTCGCTGTTGTTGTACCGTCACCAGCAATATCACTGGTCTTGCTGGCCACTTCCTTGACCATTTGAGCGCCCATGTTCTCAAATTTGTCTTCCATTTCTATCTCTTTGGCCACAGTGACTCCGTCCTTGGTGATGGTCGGAGAGCCAAAGGATTTTTCTATAACAACATTCCGACCCCTGGGGCCCAGGGTTACTTTGACTGCTTCGGCTAACTTGTCCACACCACGCTTTAAAGCGTTCCGTGCGTCTTCTCGAAACTTGATTTCTTTAGCTGGCATATTTTTTCCCTCCTTGAGGCATAAATTATATTTAGTTAGTCTATAATAGCGACAATATCGTCCTCACGCATGACCAAGTGTTCCTCTCCCTCGATCTTTATCTCAGTCCCGGCATACTTGTTAAACATTACCTTGTCACCTGTTTTAACCGACATCTCTATTCGTTTGCCTTCATCACTCATTTTGCCCGGACCAACTGCAATAATTTCACCACGAATTGGTTTTTCTTTGGCAGTGTCTGGAATAATAATTCCGCCGCGGGTCTTTTCTTCTTCTTCCAACCGTTTAACCAAAACACGGTCATGTAATGGTTTTAAATTCATAATACAAACCTCCATATATAGTTCTTTTAGTGTTTTAATGGATGGAACCGCTTAACTATGTTAGCACTCATTTACACTGAGTGCTAACAAAGCACATCTTATTCATTTAGAGATGAATTGCAAAATTGATTATAGTCTAATAATGTACAATAATTGCCTTTAAGAGCGTTTATGCTAATTGTACTGCATAATATAGCTAAATTTTAAAAAAAACTTTAATATACGCTTTTTTTAGCAATAGCACAATTCAAAAGCCTATCTTATATTAAAAGTCAAAGACAAAACCTCTTCCCAAGATAACGCCTTTGCAGTATTAAATATTTGCCTTTATGGTCTTAGCTCATATGCAAAGCTCTAACCCCTTATTTGGTATTCAAAGTCTATGGATGTACTCATAAAGGTTATAGAGATCCTTATACCGATTTGTTTTGGCCTATTCTTTCGCGAAATTGGCCTCTTCGGTGATCCTGAAGGACATAGCATACAAAAGTTGTGTGTTAGGTTCACAGTCCCTGTTTTGATTTTCTTCTCCATGTACGACATCGAGTCCGGGGCATTGTCTTCAATGCTGCCTATGATGTCGGGATTTGTCTTGCTGTCTTTGGTCCTGTTTGGTGTTGGCTGGCTAGGTTCCCTGGCCTTCAAAACCCCGGCTCAAAAGACATCCTTTCATGTCTGTGTCATGTTCGGCAACTATGGTTGGCTTGGTCTTGGCGTAGCCGGTACCCTTTTTGGAGAAAATGGCCTGGTAAGAGTAATATTCTTTATTCTGCTTTGGTGGCCAATATTTTACGGCTTAGGAATCCCGGCCGCCCTTCTACATCAGCATAAAAGGTCAAGCCAAATCCCATATAACCAGGTAATCAAAATAGTCCTGCCTATGTTTGGTCTGCTAATTTTGGGGCTTTTGGCCCGTTTTACTTCGCTCAATGTACCTGAAGTGTTAGAGCGTTGTATGCGGCCATTTGCTGACATGACTGTACCGCTTATACTTTTTAGTGTCGGCATTATGCTGGATCTAAAAAGATTTCATAAAAACTTTCTAAGTGCCTGTACTGTTTCCTTGATCACTTTATGCCTGACCCCTTTTCTCGGCTGGGGGATAGCCATTCTATTCCAACAAAGTGGTTTATCTATGGATATACTTATATTGGAGGCTTCCATGCCAGTGGCTACCCTGACTCCGGTTTTGGGACATGTTGTTGAGTTGGACCAAGACATGGTCAACAGTGCTATCGCCCTGAGTACTATCCTTTCAATGCTGACCCTGTCTTTTCTGGCGGCTATTATTGTTTAAACCAAACCACTCATACATAACCCTTTGACTTTTTGTAGGTGAATCTTGAATATGGGAAAGTTAACCGTTATTATCCCCTACTTACTTGTCATTCTGGCCCCCTTGATATGGAGCACCAATTTTGTATTAGGTAAATACTTGGTCAAGGAACTGTCGCCATTTGTGATCACTGCTTGTCGCTTCGGTGTCGCCGGTCTCCTGTTGAGCTCCTTTCTCTATCTAAAGGAGGGATTTTCACTTCCACCACGATCTATGTGGCCATACATCATTATCGCCGGTTTAACCGGGGTTTACGGTTTCAATACCTTAATATATTTAGGACTGCATTACACAACCTCAATCAACTCATCTATAATAAATGCCTTCAATCCTGTATTGGTCGGCATATTGGCCATCTTTTGGCTTAAAGAGACAGTGGACTGGAAAAGGCTGGGGGCCTTTTTTGTTTCTATTTTCGGTGTCTTTATTATCGCTATCCATGGTTCTTGGGATATCCTTGTATCCCTGGAATTCAATCCCGGAGATCTGATTATTTTCTCAGATACATTTGTCTGGGCAGTCTATTCTATTGTCGGTAAAAAACTGTTAAAAAACCTCTCTGTCTTGGCGGCAACAACATATGCAAATTGGGTTGGGGTCATTTTTTTAATCCCAACAGCAGCCTTATTTTGGCAGGGTAATGGGCAGGTCTTTCTAGACTGGCACATTTGGGCTGGATTGATTTACTTGGGGATATTTGCTTCCTTTATCGCCTTTTTAGCCTGGTATTATGCTATAGACAAACTAGGACCAACCGTATCCGCAAACTTCTATAACCTCATCCCTGTCTTTGCGGCTAGTTTGGCCGTAATCTTTTTAAAGGAACATCTCCACGTCTACCATTTTCTGGGGGCATTCTTTGTTCTCCTGGGCATTTACCTGGGCAGTGGCTATGCTTTAGTCTTATTCCTCATCATAAAAAGAAAGCTCTTAAGTACTGTTCAATATCTGTTGAGATAAATTACAAACAAAGACCACCTTACAACCGTTGGTAAATAAAAAGGGGAAAATATGGCCTACTTAGAGATAAATGGTGTGCAAATATTTTATGAATTTTATGGTCAAGGGGAAACAGTCTGCCTTCTCCATCATGGTTTTGGTGCCTCCAAGATGTGGCAAGAAATCTATCCGGCAATCATTGAGGCTGGATTCCAGGTACTGATGTATGATCGACGAGGCTATGGGATGTCGGAAGAAGGTCCTGATTTTGTTAGTTATTACAGGAGTCAAGAATTTAGAAAGATCTGCATTGATGAGCTGGAAAAATTGAGACAGCATCTCGATCTTGGATCTCTACATCTTGTCGGCCATTGCGAAGGCGGGGTGGTTGCCTCCGACTATGCAGCCACTTATACTCAATACGTCAAAACATTGGTCACTTCCAGCACCCAATGCTACAGCCCCATGACCATGAAAGAGCTCAATGCCCTTAAGTTCCCAAAATTATTCTCTGAACTAGACATTGAACTCCAGAAAAAGCTCATCAAGTTTCATGGGCCTGACCGGGCGGAATTCAGGTATGATCTCCATCGTTCCTTTGGCGGGAGTTACGGTGCAGGATATTTTGATCTCAGCTCAGTTCTTCGATCGATTCCCCAACCAGCCCTGGTCATATTCCCTGACCGAAGCTTTATCTTTGATGTCGAACAAGGGGTTGCCTTTTATCGATGCTTAGAAAAGGGTCAGCTGACTGTTTTGCCCGGATGTGGTCACAACACTTACGAGAATCAACCACAAGAGTACCTGAAAAGCTTGTTCAATTTTTGGGAAAAGTATGAAAAAACCAAACCTGGATGACTATAACCTTACCTATCATGTGTTGATTTGTGGACATTCCTTTGCCGGACTTTCACTGGCAGAGCGTGATCAAGCCCGAGAAGAGCTTCGTTTTGAATTGTTCATATCCGGTATAATCCTCCTGGAACATGTCTGGATTTGGGATGAAACCAATCAAGCCCAATTGGAGATTGCCTCATACAAATCAGCACTAAAGGCTCAGACCCGTAAAACAATACTGGAAGCAGAAGGTTTTCGTGTTCGGATAGTTTAAGCATAAAGATTCAAAAAAGAAGTGAATGCCCAAATTAGTCTGCAATTCTCATATCCTGGTCAATTGTTCCAAGCTCCACGTTATTGCCTTATAGATTTGTATCATCTTGCAAAATCAGTCTATCTTCTCTAGATTACTTTTGTTGTCTAGCTGAGTAATTATTCTTAACCCCAAAATAATTTTGGTAGAAACACAACTAATACCTTGAAAATTATCTTCAGACAGTCGTATATCCAAAGCAGAATATAGGCACAGGAGTCGGTATGACTGAGAAAGAGCTCGATATCCCATCTCATTTTGACCCAGGAAAGACCGGAGAGATCTGGCGTGTTGAATATGAACGATTAGCAGATCAGGCGGAAAATTGGGCCCGATGTTTTGGCCTTTCCCCAGCCTATGAGGACAATTTTCGTATCTGCCTTTTACTCGTCGATATTCAGAACACCTTTTGCATCCCCGAGTTTGAGCTCTATGTCGGTGGTCGGTCCGGAACAGGAGCTGTTGATGACAATACTCGGCTTTGTCGATTCATTTATCGTTATCTGGATAAGATTACCAATATTATGCCGACTATGGATACTCACCACCCCCTACAAGTCTTTCACCGTGTTTTCCTGGTTAATAAGGATGGGGAGCACCCTGATCCATTCACCAATGTAACCGAAGAAGATATCTTAGAGGGGCGATGGGAATTCAATCCAAGACTTGGGCATAATCTGAACATCTCTTCTGAATACGGACAGGAATATTTAAAGCACTATACTAGGAAATTAAAGGAAAGCGGCAAGTACAATCTTACTATCTGGCCCTACCATGCTATACTCGGCGGGATCGGACATGCCCTGGTCCCGGCGATAGAAGAGGCGATTTTCTTTCATTCTCTGGCTAGAGCCACCAAAGCATCTTTTCATGTCAAAGGCGACAATCCTTTTACTGAACACTACTCGGTCATAGGGCCAGAAGTTACCCAAGGTCCTGAAGGGGAGACCTTGGCCCATAAAGATGAGAAAATATTTCAGACCCTTGTTAATTATGATGCCGTAATTATCGCCGGCCAAGCCAAAAGTCATTGTGTCGCCTGGACCATAGCCGATCTGTTGGAGGATGTATTGGCCACAGACAAGAGCCTGGTAGAAAAGGTCTATCTCCTGGAGGACTGTACCTCACCTGTTGTTATCCCTGGGGCTATCGACTATACTGAAGAGGCAGACAAAACCTTTCGCCGCTTTGCCGAAGCCGGGATGCACATTGTCGATTCCAAGGATCCCATCTCGAATTGGCCGGGAATTATCCAAAAATAAATATATTGGTTCTTTCTTGATATACTGAATGATCTTGATAAGGGCTATGACAAGAAAACAACTACCAAGATGAACAGAACACTCTACATCCTGGGGACAGCTAGTCAGGTCCCAACGAGAACAAGAAATCATATCGGTTGTTTTTTACGCTGGGACAAAGAAGGTATACTCTTTGACCCCGGTGAAGGAACCCAACGTCAACTTATTTACGCCGGGATACGGGCCTCAGAAATAACAAAAATCTGCCTGACTCATTTCCACGGCGATCATTGCCTCGGTCTGCCGGGGGTGATTCAAAGGATCTCCCTGGACAGGACCGAGCACCCCGTGGAGATCTTTTATCCATCCAGTGGTGAGGGATATCTCCAATCTCTTTTGAATGCAGCTATTTATCACAGGGCAGTCTCCATAATCCCTCAGCCCATCTTAAGCCCTGGGATTGTCTATTCTGATCAGCAAATAATGATCGAATCCTATCCACTGGATCACGGAGTCGATACCCTGGGCTATCGGCTGAAAGAATTTGATCAACAAACCATCCTCCCGGAACTACTCCCAGATCAAGTCAGAGGCTATGACATTGGTCAATTAAAAAGACACGGCAGGATTATGGTTGATCAGCAGACCATATATCTGGATGAAGTAAGTACCCTCAAGACAGGACAAGGTTTTGCCTTTGTTCTGGACACCCGAATTTGTGATAATGCCTACAAATTAGCCAAAGGGGTTGATCTGATGGTCTGTGAAGCCACCTATCTCACCACAGAGCAGGAACTGGCCTATAAATATCGACACTTGACAGCTGCTCAAGCAGCAGAGATAGCCAGCGTTGCACATGCCAAGCAGCTTGTGCTTCTGCATTTTTCACAAAGATATGCCTCTACTGAAGGTTTTTACAAGGAGGCCTCATCAATACATCCCAATGTAATTGTAGCTCAGGATGGTCTGGTCGTTGATATGCCAGTTCATAAAAGACCAGTACCTTGATAGATCTTGACCAAACCAAGATTGGAGAAATTTAATTTAATTTTAAACAGTAATTTTTTTTGACAAACCCCAAAAAATACTTTACTAAAGTTTTATGAGCCAACTCCTTTTATCAACCGTTTACTTTTCCTTTAATATTGCCCTTTGGTG
>CAYUNZ010000122.1:0-2047 GCA_964446205.1 uncultured Desulfohalobiaceae bacterium
AAGTAGATTTCCTCGAATGAATCGATCAGGGAGTTAAGCTTCTTGATATTGTCAAGATCCACGGTTTGCTTGCACTTCATGGCATATATCAGCATATGATGGAGAATGGTCAATTTTTTGGTGTAATCATCTGCATCCAGTTTAATTCGCTGGGTCAGGAAGTATTGACTGATTATCTCCTGAAACTTGTTGGCATGATCTTCCTTGTTGTTAATCCAGCGGACTATCTGGTTGGTTTCCTGCGGCCCATTTGTTTCCAGTTCCGTAATCTTGTTCATGGACTTTTCCATGGTCGTGACATGCTCTCTTAGCAGCTCTATCCGCATGGCATCATCGTATATGCCACAAGGTATTTCACAATGGGCCCAAGCCGTTGAACTCAAACAAAAGATGACAATAATAAATGCTACAGGGATTAATCCTGCTTTCTTAAACATATAATACCTCCTTTATTTACGGGTTAACATGAAAGAACGTGGACCGTGAACCGTTGACCGTTGACCGAAGAAAAAAGAATAAAGAAAGAGGTAATTTCTTACCATCTTCGTTTTACGGTTCACAGTTCACGGTTCTCCGTTCACATTCTTTTCATGCTTGTGTCCGTTCAGGGCATTAGAGTTAACCTAACAAGATAAGTCCATCTATATTCCATTAAAATATTAGTCTGACAACAAAAAAAGGTTCAAGGGTGATAAATTGGGGATGTTTTGTAATCATTCTTTGTTCAAGATTACCAAAAAAATACAAAAAATACCATTTCCAAGAGACTAATCCCTTTTCACTTGGCACATTTTATGCTTGGAAGTTAAAATAGAGATCTGTTCCTATGTAGCACAGTCTCTTAAAGCCTTGGACCAAAAAGGACTGTTGATCCTGACATTGCCTAAATACCAGCAATAGCTGTAATCACAGACAAGATATATGCCTTGTATAGTAAAACGAAGATAAGGAGGTGATTATATGGGAGAAAGATCAAGAAAAGCCAGTCTGCTGGAAAAAGTGGATTATGGATTTGTGGTCGAAAACAGGGAGGATGGTACGGCTCAAGTAATGCTGCCAAGAAGAAAGGCCTGCCAAACTGACGACTGGAGTAAAGACATCTGTGATCAATTGGACAAAGGCCACTTGATTCTAAGAGCCCTAAATCCAATCCAAGCCCTTAAGGGCACAAAAGTTGAAATAAGGTTTGTCACTCAATCCCTGAGCAAATCAATATTTATTGTCTATATCCTGCCCATTCTGTCCTTGATTGTCGGAGCTATCCTTGGCGGTACCCTGAATCCTTTTGGTGACCAGGATCTGTCCGCTGTGTTCGGGTCAGCTGTGCTCTTTATTATTTGTCTGGGGCTGATGTTAGGCATCTACATAAAGAACTGGCGGCAAAAAGCGAGTAATATGCCCAAGATCACCAAGATTTTGAAATGACCAAGCAAATGTTGACCTTAGGTCATTAATAAGGCTGTCAAACTTGAGTACTGGACAGTTAAAAGTTATCTGCTATCGGTTAATAGTTATTGGTTAAAACACAAATAAATCAGAAAGTTATAAATTACACCTGTCGGAAACAATCAAAAAAATGTCAATAACTACACAATATTGTATAGAAACTTTTGACTCTCAATTGAGTAGAAAATAATCACAACCACTTCAGATCGGACTTTAAAACTATTACAAAATACCATGGAGGTAAATCTTATGAAACAACCACAATCAGACATCCATGACAGTATTACAACCAACTGGCGAGAGTATTTACAGGGACTTGAAGAGGCCCTTGTAAAAACAGAAAAGGACATTGATGAAGCCTCTAGCATGTCAGAGCAGTGCACTTCAGAATGGTGTACTGCAACTGAACACGTCATAGACGAGCTTTCAAATAGTCTGTTCAGTATCCATGAGCCCAAATTTGCTTCAGATGAGGACACAAAGAAGCTCAAAACCCTGAAGAAAAGAGTTCATGATCTCTATGCCAAGTACAAGAGTGTGACGGTCTAAAGAGACATTAACAAATATAACTTGTAAGATAAAATTACATTCTTCTTATAAA
>CAYUNZ010000122.1:2147-6445 GCA_964446205.1 uncultured Desulfohalobiaceae bacterium
CATTCGTATTCAACCCCATCATGATCGATGTTCGGAGTATGCCTTTACCATAATTGATCCTGAAGGGAATGAGATCAAGCATGTTTACACTGGAGGAGACACCCAGGAAACGGCATTATCCAGAGCACAGGAGATGATCGACATGGAGTTGCATCTTCAAAAGGAAGTATGAGAAGCTTTCAGATGAGCTAAAAGTCAAGAATTGAAGCCCTGGACGAACTTTTGAAGCTCGTCCAGGGTCTTCTCAACCTCAGAAAACAGTTTAGCCAAAGTAGCCTCCAAGTCCTCAGTATCTCCACTGGCACTGGCTTTCTCGACTGTGTAAGCCAGATCCCTTAGCTGACCTGCCCCGATCAGAGCCGCATTACCCTTGAGTGCATGGGCCAGGCTTTCAAGACTTTTCAGGTCACCCTTGTTGAATGCTGAACGTATTTCAGGCATCACCTTCTCTACCTGTCCGGCAAACTCTTCATATATCAACCGGAGAAGATCGGGTTTGTCGTTAAACCTCTCAGTAAGAGCTTGAACATCCAAATGGTCAGTTTTTGACATCTTTTTCACCTTCTTAGATCTATATTCATCCAACTGGACTGTTAACCGTTATCTGTTATCCGATCACTTATCGATGCAAAGACAATCCCCCAATAAATAAACATTTGCTCAAGTTTGATCTGGCCAGATAACTGGCAGCCCCAACTTTCGGGAAAATCAACATTAAAGCACTACAAGATCTTCCATTGTATACATATCTTTATAGCTGTTTTTGTTAAGCATACCCTCATTGTTATATATATTGGTCCGGTATTTGCATTAAAAATATATCGACATTTGTATCCCCATCTTTAGTTTTCAGCAATTCTCTAATAAAGGAGGCCAGCATGAAGATGGTAATCGAACTAATAACCGATTTAATAGAACATCTAAGGCTCGAAAATCAGGAAGAGTCATTTTGTTGCTTCTATTGTGGCGGCTCGCATGCGACAGTGAACTGCAAATCACCAAGACGGGAAGCCTTTTACCTGAGCCTGATGGAAATCTCATCTGGTATTGATTATGAAGATGAGCTCCTGAGACAAATAATAAATGAGGGTTATAGGAATAGAGTCGATACTGCCTGTTCAGGTCAATCCAACGAATTGATTGAATGTGAAATTTAGAGACCGAGATATAACCCGTGATCAGAAAAACATAAAAGCTTAATTGTGTCATGTCTCATCATAAGTCACATTTTTTAATAACAAGAGCCCGGTCAGTCGACCGGGCCATTTTCCTGTATGAGACATAAGCTTGGTCTCTTCAGTCATCGACCTCCATGCCCACTCCCGGCAAAACCGAGCCACAACGGGAGCAGACCCCCCGACTCAACAAACCTTTTTGAGCAGTGAATCCGGATCTATCGATCAGCAGGGAACCACAAGAGCTGCAATATGTATATCTTCCCTCGGTCCCGGATATGTTTCCCATATAGACATAGTTTAAGCCGACCTCCAGGCCGACAGACCTGGCCATATACAGGGTCTTTTCTGGTGTTAAAGGGTAATCCTTCATACGGTAACTGGGATAACAGGCTGATATGTGCCAGGGCAGGTCTTTGTCTATGGAAACAAGAAATTCGGCCAGTTGTCTCAATTCCTGCTGGCTGTCATTGAGTCCCGGTATGATCAGGGTGGTTACTTCCAGCCAGACATTTTTTTCTTTCAGCCCCTCTATGGTCAACAATACCGGTTTAAGTCTGGCCCCACAGCGTTCTCTATAAAAATCATCGGAAAATGACTTCAGATCGACGTTGGCGGCATCTATAAAAGGCGCAGCCCCATCCAGGGCCTGCCTGGTCATGTATCCATTGGTGATAAAGACATTTGCCAAACCATTATTTTTGGCAACTTTGGACACATCCAGGGCGTATTCCAGAAAGATAACCGGTTCGGTATAGGTATAAGCTATACTGAGGCAATCGGTCTGGCTGGCCTCATTGACTATGTCTTCGGGTCGGGATTTATTACCGTTAATTCGACGGTTCAGCTTCGGCCCCTGGGCGATATCGGCATTTTGGCAAAACAGGCAACTAAAGTTGCAGCCTTCAGTCCCAATGGAATAACTTAGACTGCCAGGATAGAAATGGTAGAGGGGTTTTTTTTCGATTGGATCAATATTTTTGGCAATAGGTCTGCCATAGACCAAGCTCCATAATCTTCCATCCCTGTTCTCCCTTACCCCGCACCTACCTCTTTCACCTGGCTCGATATGACAGTGTTGAGCACAGAGAAAACAATGGACTTTGGCTTCGGCCAATTTCTTTTAGAACGACGCTTCTTCCATCAGAACACTCCTTCTTGACCTGATTAAAGACATGGCCGTTTCTACCAGGGCATTTCCACCCCGTCATAACGGAAAAAACGCCCCATGTCCTCCATGGTGAATTGATCCACCAAAGTCTTCATACCTTGGACGCTCTCGGGAGGCATAAGATCTGTTCCTCCCCCTCCCATACGAGTCCTGACATGACCGGGATGAAGGAGTAACAATCCGATCCCTTTTCTTTCCAGTTCATGGCTGAGGCCTTCCATAACAGCATTCAAGGCCGCCTTGGTCGAGCGATAATAGTAAGCACCTGGAGCAGCTATGTCGGCAATACTGGCCATATGGGTACTGGTCACTACCACCTGCTTTCGTTTACTCCGGGCGACATTCTCGGCAAAGGCCTCGGTGACCCTGACCGGACCAAGGGTATTGATCTCAAAGGTCTTGATCCAGTCCTGATAATTGAGCATTCCCAATCCGACATCCCTGTACTTCTCCAGATAAATCCCGGCATTGTTGATCAATATGTCTATCGGTTCTTCCAATAGCTCCACGGACAAAGCATTTATCTCGTCCATCTTGGTCACATCCATACGATGGGTAGAGACCCGGTCATAAGTCTTGGCCAACTCCTGAAGGGCATGGGCTTCCATAGGATGCCTGCAGGTGGCATAAACCCGGCAACCCTCCCTGGCATACTGCCTGACCCATTCCAGACCCAGCCCCCGATTGCTTCCGGTTATCAAAATATTACACATAGTCATGTCTTTCCTTTTCTTATTTGCTATGCAAACCTCATCCTGTTTCTTCGGTCAATTATAAAAGTAATACCAGGTACGAATAAGTCTTTCCTTCATTCCTGCCAATAGATACACTCAACAGGACAGGAATCAATGGCTTCCTGGATCAGATCTTCAGGTCCGCCTTCCGGCTTAACAACCTCAGCCTTTTCAGTCTCCTCATTCAGCTTAAAGACCTCATCGCAGATCTCTTCACAAGATCCGCATCCAATGCATTCATCCTGATCGATATAAACTATTCTGGACATTTTCTTCCTCCTTTTGACAAATCTATTTGTTCATAGTTTATAAATTCTGATTGAAATCAATTCCAGACAGGGATCTCATGATTACAAAATATGTATCTAGTCTTCGAGACCAAAAGATACAAGGGGATAATTCGGGGATGGATCAAAACTAGCTGTAGCGACTTTTCTATTATTGGCATAATTATTGCTTTAAATTTTAATGAAGTAAGTATCCAAATAGTTCTCCAAATTTTGGCTCAGCCAAGCTTGGAGAAAAACAACAAAGGAAGGACAAATGGTACATACAATACTCTGGCCCACAGAATTCTCCAAGGCCTCTTACAAGGCCATACCCCAGATCAATTCTTTGGCTGAAAAATATGGGTCACGAGTCGTGGCCCTTTATGTTGCACCAGATCTGTGTTCTTTTTTTCCTGCCTATGGGAGCTATCCAAGTCCGGAACATATAGAGAAATTTCAAGATTGGGAACTGGAAAAGGCCAAGGAAGAACTTCAAAACATCTGCACCAAGGAACTAAGCAGTTGCCCGTACTTTGAAGTCCGAATCCTGCGGGGAGAAACAGTCCAGAAAATACTCAAAACTGTAGAGGAGGAAAATGTGGACATGATCGTCATGACCAGCCGCGGGCAAGGTTTGGAACAAACCGGCAAGCCTGGAGGCAATTTGGGTAGTGTGGCCTTGAAAATCTCTGACCAGTCTCCGGTACCAGTGGTTCTGGTCAAGCCGGAAACAGAGACAACAGGGACTTGAAATGGGAAGATATGAATTAAAATTCGAAATCATAACCAAGGAGGACAGTTTATGCCCAAAAAGAATGAATTCTACAGATGCAACCTATGTGGTAATGTGGTTGAAGTAAAACAAGGTGGAGACGGAGACCTGGTCTGTTGCGGACAACCAATGGAACTTCTGGATCAAGACGAGGCAGCCAAGTTCAAGTAGTCCTTA
>CAYUNZ010000122.1:6545-7785 GCA_964446205.1 uncultured Desulfohalobiaceae bacterium
TAGATTACATTCGATCTTTGTTTCCCGTTCTTCGGTAGACGGTAAACGGACAACGGTAGACGTTCTTTGATGTTTAACTTATCCTTAGGCCAATGGAGCTTTGTCTTCTCTGGGCTTGGGCAGTCTTTTCTTAACCCGGAGATAGGTACACAAAGGAGTCTTTTTACCCTTAAGCCCCATTTTCTTGCGGATGTTCTTGCGATGGGTTTGAATAGTCTCAAAAGAAGAATACATCATCTCTGAGATCTCTTGACTGCTTCTACCAGCTTGAATGTATTGGCATATCTCCATCTCTGTCGGCGTCAGTTTAAGCAAATCACCGTCATTCTCCATCATCGAGTTATCGGACAAAGAGGTCAGCTCATCAGTAATGACTTTCAAATAACTGTTTCTGATCTTCAATGACGGCTCCCTGGACATCTTCTCCAGGGTGGGAAGCAGATTAACCTCGATGTGGTGGACCAAATCCTGATTATATCGGGTCTGGTCTCTTTCCAATGATTGGATGGCCCTGTTCAGGATCTCACTTATCTGATTCTCTCTACCCCCTTTTCTTTTCTGGACATTAAACTCAGGAAGATTTAAGGGCACCTTGAGATACAAAGAATAAATTGTCTTTTCCTTGAGCTCCACTCTCTGGACTGTAAGTTCAGAGCGAATTTGATGTCCTCTATTGTCCTTGATCAGGAATTCCCCCCTCCAGTATTGTTCATCCCTGTGTAAAGAATTTTGAAGCTGATAAAAATCCTGAATATGATCCTCACTAATGAACTTGCCTATCTTTCGACCAAGGAGATTATCTTGCCTCCAACCCAGATACTTGGTCCAGCTGGTGTTGACCATCAGTATTGTTAACTCATCGTCGAGAAAAAGGACCGGAGTCGAGGCTGATTCAAATAATATCTTGGACAGCTTGATCCCGTCATCCAGACTTGAATGGATATCGCGGACCTCTTTTGTAATGGACTGTATATCTTGATACATAACCGCCTCCATAAAAAGTTGATCACTACTACAGGTATAGAGACCTTTTCTTTTATTACAGCAAGCAACATGCCAAATAAAAAAATAGCAAATATCGAGAGAATTCAATCAGGGCGAATATAATCACAATTGGTATCAAATAATAATGTGACATGACTCATATCCTTGGTCTCACTGAAATGTAACATGCCACACTAAAAAACATGTAAACCCAAGCTAATCCACAAAGCCAAAATTAACCCAAATATCACCTTTC
>CAYUNZ010000123.1:0-7659 GCA_964446205.1 uncultured Desulfohalobiaceae bacterium
AGTCTATAGTCCTCTTCCACATGGTGCAAAACACCCAGAAAGAAGACCGCATCAAAGCTCTTGTCTTCAAATGGCATAGCCTCGGCACCAAAGTGTCTAAATGTGATCTGATGTTCCACTCCGACCTTTCTGACATTCTCCAGCCAGTTGCTCTGGGCATATGTTGAATCGTCTGACTCCGGCTGCCCGGTTAGGACCTCGTAACCTTTCAAAGCCAGGATTGTAGCCAGGTATCCCATCCCTGTCCCGACATCAAGTACACGGGCATTTGGGGGTAAATTCAAGTCTGCAATAACCGGGACCACATCATCGGCAATAAAGGCAAAATGCTCGCCCAAAATCTCTTTGGCTTTATTTATTTCCATTTTTTCCGACTCCCTTATTTATGATCACAGGATTTCTATATTTCTATAACTTGATTTATAATAATTCTCCCCATCCAGGTGGTCAACATTGTGGAACGAAAACCAATATGGCTGGATGCTTATTGTCTATATTGATGAACATAGGTGGTCGGCTTGGCGGGTCGGTTCAGGTATCCTGTAGCCGGAGCAGGTCTTGAGAGTCAAATTGACAGCAGTCTCAAGGCTGACCTTATGACCTGGTGAGACAAAGACAGGCTTGACGTATGACCTGGTGCAGACAACAGCTCCGATCACCTCCCCTTGATGCCTCAAGTATACCCATGTACCCCTTTTATTTGGCAAGGTTTGATGTTCCCCGATCAACTTGGATTTGGCCACCCCTATGGTTGGAATATTGCAAACGACTCCCAAATGACAGGCCAAACCAAATTTTCTGGGATGGGCTATTCCCTGACCGTCACAAAAAATAAGCTTAGGTTTGAGCCTCAGCTTTTTGTATAAATCGATGAGCAAAGGTACTTCCCTAAAGGAAAGGTAGCCAGGGACATAAGGAAAAGTAACCGATCCTTCAGTCAGGCTTTGATCACAGACCTGAAGGCTGTCAAGGCTCAGGACCACACACCCGGCCCGACCCAGTTTTCTTCTTTTGGGATAAGCGACATCCATCCCGGCAATAAGGTCAAGAGGTTCAAACATATCCTCAAGCACGACCCGTGACTTGAGCCTTACTTGAATTTCTCTGGCCTCACTGACCGATTTGGGACATTCTATAACTCTAAGAGAGGGATCGATTGGACCTATTTGCTGCAAAAAATCATACTTTGCCATCTAACGTCCTGATTTCTACAATCCAGGGGCTACAAGATACTCTTTGCTAGTCCATCATGTCAGGTGTTGAATAATTGCCTTGTGCTCTGGAAATTGATCCTGCAACCTTGAACAGCTGCCCATCTCAAAGTCCTGATAATCAAATCCTGGAGCCATAATACAGCTTATAAGGGAGTATGAATTCTTTTCCGTTACATGAGCCCCTAACCAGGACTCTTTGGGAACAATAAACTGGAAGACATGATCCTGATGGGGGTCTGGACCAAGACTGACAGTTTCGAGCTCCCTGTTTTGATGAATGATATACAGCCTCAAGGGGCTCCCTGTACAATAATGCCAGACCTCGTCAGACTGAAGACGGTGAAATCTTGAACATTGTTCGCTCTTTAGCAGGTAATATATGGCGGTCAAAAAATTCCGGTGACCATTATATCTAGAAGGTAGATGGTCCTCATGAATATATTCTTCAGATCGAAAAATTTCCCGGAAATAACCACCCTCTGGATGAGACTCCAGATTCAGAGTCCGTATCCAAAAGTCGGCGTGATCACTAAGATGGGGCTGCGTTTTTATTGCATCCATATGTTTATATTTCCATCTGAATATACTCACCTTGTATAACCTTGAGACCAAAACCTGGAAAATTGACCTTGTATTTGTTGGGAGGAATAAAACTAACAACTTTGCCTCGACCAAAGATTTTGTGCTGACAAAATCCAAAGTCCTGTATTGAAGATACTCCTGGGTCTACAGAAACCTCAACCTGACTGGAAGACCGATCAAAATTATTTCCAGAAAACTGTCCGGAATATCTCTCCCGAAATTCCTCATATGAGTTGGGATCAAGTTCTTGAATAAAAGGACTTGGGGTAGTTGGGTCTGTCCGACTGGCAGAACGACTATAGATTGAATCAGGAAGGCTAAGCCCTAAATATTCTCTGGCCCGGGTGCAGGCCACATAAAACAGGCGCCTTTCCTCTTCCATAAGGTCACTATCAAACAGAGCATGCCTGGACGGAAAGCGTTCCTCAACAAGATCAAGGATAATGACAGCGTCCCACTCCAAGCCTTTGGCCGAATGAACCGTTGATAATATTAAAGACTCCTGATGATTTTTATCCAAACCGACCTGCTCAGGAGGGTCTAAGGTCATATCAGTCAGAAAGACCCGTAGATCTGAATAAGTGGAGGCTATTTGCGACAACTGTTCCAACCCGGCAATTCTTCTGGGGAAATCGTCCCTATATTTTTGTTCAAACAGGGATCTATAAGATTCCATAATCTGCTCAATCATTTTAAATGGCGGTTGCTTAGACTTCTCCCTTAGCTGATCCAAAACCTTGAGCAGTTCATAGAGCTCCTGATTCTTCTTAACCGTCTTTTCCAGAAACTCCTTATCTTCTTGAAACAAACAATTATAGAGACGTTCACAACTCTTGGGCCCAATACCCGGAATAAGAGTCATCACCCGCTGCCAGGCAGGTAAATCTGATGGATTCAGGACAAGTCGAAGATAAGCCAGAACATCTTTAATATGGGCGGTTTCTGTAAACTTAAGACCACCATACTTTTGAAAGGTAAAGCCGGCTTTGTTCAAGATCACCTCCAAAGGGTATGATTGATACCCGGCTCTAAAGAGCACAGCAATCTCATTCAGACCGACACTTTGAGAGAGCTCAAATATTTTCTCAAGTACAATCTGGGCCTGTGATTGATCACTAATAGGACGCAGAAGTTGGGGTTTTGGTCCTTGTTTATCTTCTGAAAATAGCTTTTTTTCATATTTCTCCCTGGCCCCGACAAGGATCTGGTTACTCAAATGGAGAATGGCCTGGGTTGAACGGTAATTTTGCTCTAGCTTAATGACCTGGGTTTTCGGAAAAATTTTAGTAAAATCCAGTATATTGCTGACAGTAGCCCCTCGAAAAGAATAGATTGACTGGGCGTCATCGCCGACAGCCATAAGATTGCCTTCCGGTCCGGACAGGTGTTTGATTATCCGGCCCTGGACGCGATTGGTATCCTGGAATTCATCGACAAGTATATGTCGGCAGCCAAGCCTCAGAAAGTCACAAAGATCCTGTCTTTCCAGAAGGAGCTCTTCCAGCAAAAACAAGAGATCATCATAATCAAGCAACCCATGAGCATGTTTAAATTTTGTATAGTTATCAGCAATAGCCTGGATATCATCTAGATAAGGCAATAGATGCGAGCCGTCCTTTTCTAGGGTTACCTCAAGACTGATTTCTTTGTTCCTGCTCTTGCTAATCATTGATACCAGTGTTCCTTTTTTAGGAAATGACCGGTCTTTCTTTTCCTTTGTCTGAAGATCCTTGATTTGTTTTATAACCTCTTCCGAATCCCCACGATCAAGGATAGTAAAGTCGTTTGGGAAATTAACAGCAGAGGCATAGCGGCGCAATACATTATTAGCAAAGGAGTGAAAAGTCCCACCACTCACACCGTGCAATCCCTGGCCAAGCAAATTACTGGCCCGGGTCAGCATTTCCTGAGACGACTTTCTGGTAAAGGTAAGTAAAAGTATGGAGCTTGGATCAAAACCTTGATCCACCAGATAGGCAAGTCGATAAATGATGGTCCGTGTCTTTCCGCTCCCCGCCCCGGCTATAACCAAAACAGGTCCTGAACTTACGGTCACTGCCTGATACTGAGCAGGATTCAGATTCTTTTCCGGTTCAAAATTCATATAGATTCAATTAGTCCTTTATCCTGATATTTGAAGAAATTAAGGACCTCGCTGCCAACTTCCTTGACAGAACAAATCTGTTTTTGTTGACTGTCAAAAAACATGGCATCCTTATATGTATGAGTCCCTGTTCGGCCAAAATAACCAAAGATCTCATGGCGATCAAACTTGGCCTTGAGATCAATACCTGGTCTTGGGATACAGACAAGGTCAGGGCATTGAGGAGAATCTGCCCCAGGATAGAGATCTTGACCACAAACAATGTCTTCAAAGACGGGTTCTTGATTATAGGTCAATTTTTTTAGTTCACAAATCAACTCCCCCCTCAGGGTTAAAGCCTCTTCTTCAGAAAGGCAACCTCTGCCAAACCGAGAGGCACGGTGTAAGTATATCCGTCCCGGATCAAGGGCAAAAGCCTTTGTTTTAGAACCGATACATGAACTGTCCCATTCATTGCTAGGCAGATACTGCATCTGTAACAACCCACTTTGTTCAAGCCAGACATTTAAGTCCACCTCGGTGGTTAAAGAGGTAAAACCATGATCTGCCAGTACGAGAAGTCTTTTGGGCTCAGGCAAAGCTTGGTAACGTTCCAAAAACTCACCAATAACTTTATCCCAATGCCCTAAAAGGTCCAGGCATAAAGAATGAAATGGATCCTTAGAGTCAATAATGGAAGGAAAGAAAAAATGACCCAAGCGATCTGTTTCTGTTAAGACCAAGACAAAAAGATCCCACTCCAGATCTGGCCAAAAGAGCTCAAGGGCACGTCGTCTGGAAGTCAAAGTCTTGTTTAGTTCAGAGAATAGAAGATCTGGATCATTCCGCCCCTTTCGAGTATCAGCCTCCAATTTATAATTTTCATCCTTGAGCCTGGGATAAAGAAAGGGGGGATAAACTGCATTTTGCAGATCAACCGAAACAAATCCGGATATAAGCATCCCTTTAAGAGGCTTGGCCGGATAGGTATTTGGTAGATTAATGACTTTACAAATCCGATTCGATAAGTTTAGACTCTCAAATATCGTCGGACACTTAACCATGGAGTAATTTGAGATTGAAAGGCGGTAATTAATAGGATTAATAGCTGTAAAACCAAAGATTCCATGATGTTCCGGTCCGGAGGCCGTATAAAAAGAGGTCCAATTGACCGGCGAGAGGTCAGGTAGCTCAGAGTGAATAGGTTGACTCCCTGAGGAAAGAGCAATCTTTCTCAAATTCGGGAATCTATCTGTTTGGCTTAATTTTTGAGCCAGGGAGTAAGGTAGCCCATCAAGCCCTAAAACAACACATCGAGGTCGATATTTCTTAACGTCCATGACAAGACTCTATCAAGCACCCTGCTATTATGCCAAGGGGAAATTTGCCTTTTCAGAAAATACTGATACGAATTTGCTAATACTTTGGAAAATTAAGAAAAAGATTCGACCTACGAATCACTCTAATGCACACGAATAAACACTTCTTCGCTTGCCCTAAATAAGAAATGTCAGGCTTCATTATGAAGACATGAATAAGATTCAACATTTTTATTCTACATTAACATGAAAAGAATTTGCTTATCATATTGAAATATTGACCACCCCTTAATCCCCTCCTTGGAAAGCTGGGCATCGCACACACTTGACACCGTGGGGTTATAATGTTCTGAAAAAAATAAGGTTTCAGAGTCACTGTCCCAACCACCCCTGCCCCTCCTTGCCAAGGAGGGGAATTAAGATGACCGGGGTTGTCTACGCAGTTTTCATCTGAAACCGTTTAGCTTATCGAGGATCGTCATCATAGATATTCAGCCAGATCAGACGGTTAAAAGTCCCCTCCTTCGCAAGGAGGGGATTAAGGGGTGGTTGAAAAATGATCAATACCTTATTATCCTACGGTGTTATGTGTGTATAAAGACTAGCCTTTGAAAGGGGGGGAATCTAAGAGGGACAATCACTTCATTTTAAGTTCCCCTCCATTTTAAAGAAAGGCCAGGGGTGGTTAAAATTCTTTCATTTTTCTTTGTGGGCCGGTTACACGGCCCATGGAGGTTAACACGAGAACTTAAAGACACATTTTTGCTGTAAACAAGAGAGCTATCCTATGAAAAAGATTGTCCTTGCACCAAACGCTATGAAAGGCAGTCTGACAGCCAAAGAGACTGCCGAGGCCATGGCTATCGGTATATCTCGATATTCTAAGCAGCTAGATATCGTTCAGATTCCATTTTCTGATGGTGGAGACGGTCTAGTGGAGGTTTTTGCAGATATCTTTTCCGGGAAGATTGAATCTGCAAAAGTCTTCGGACCACGTGGTGATAAGATAAAAGCTCAGTTTTGTCTTGTCCCGGAGCAGGATTTGGTGGCTATAGAAACGGCCAAATCTAGTGGTTTAGCTCTCTTACCAGAAGAGGCCAGAAACCCTATGTTGACAACTAGTTACGGAACGGGCGAACTAATAGCCGCTGCCCTGGACTACAATATCTCCCATATTATTGTTGGACTTGGTGGTAGTGCAACAAATGATGGGGGTGTGGGCATGGCCAGTGCCCTTGGAGCTAGATTCCTGGATGAGGATGATAAGGAGGTTGAACCTATCGGAGGGGAGCTTCATCGTATTCGCGATATAGATTTGACCGGTCTTGATCCTCGCCTCAAAAAAGTCCAGATTGATGTTGTCTGTGATGTTAATAATGTCCTTTTGGGTCAATCAGGAGCCTCTAAGGTATATGGTCCGCAGAAAGGGGCCACACTTGAGCAGGTTGAATCCCTTGAGACAGGGATGATTAATTTGGCCGAAACTATAATGAAAAAATTGTCTAAAGATGTCCGTAATCTTAAAGGAGGTGGTGCTGCTGGAGGATTAGGGGCTGGGTTCCATACCTTTCTCGGGTCATCTTTAAAAAAAGGCGTTGACTTGATGCTTGAGATCGTAGATTTGGAAAGACATTTGGCCAATGCTGATCTGGTTATCTCGGCTGAAGGTCAATTAGATTATCAAACTCTTTATGGCAAAGGACCTGCTGGGGTAGCCTTGACAGCTAAAAAATACAATCTACCTTGTGTCTTTTTAGTCGGTAATATCAAAGATGATCTTTCCTATGAACTGGGACAAATAGGAGTCTCGGCTGCATTTAGTATCTGCCCCGGACCGATGGACATCAATGAGGCCATGAACAAGGCCTTTGACAATACAATTCGCACTACTGAACAGGTTGTCAGAATCTTTTTTGCCGGACCAGAAAAAGGTATTGACTATAAGTGAAATTTCAGTTTAAATATATTTTTTAGCCCGGGTGGCGGAATTTTGGTAGACGCAAGGGACTTAAAATCCCTTGGGACGATGTCCCGTGCCGGTTCGATTCCGGCCCCGGGCACCACCTTCAAATCCAACCAAATCTAATCCAATCTTAAAAAGCTATCTATATCAAGACTTAAGTTTTAATATAACTATTTTTGTGTCCAACAAAATCCATTGACATCCGGGGGTGTGTGGGGGTAGTTTTGGGGTAATTTAGCCTATATTAAGATATTTTGCTTAAAGATACCCCCAATTTTATTTATCCTATTAAAATTACAGGTAATAACTCGGAGGTTCTATGAAATTAGCCGAGGTTAAAATCAAGGGAGCCAAACCCACTTCCCAAAAATATAAGTTATCTGATGGGGGTGGACTATATTTGGAAGTGACTCCTGCAGGTGGTAAATTATGGAGATATAAGTACCGTTTTAACGGTAAGGAGAAACTTCTTTCTCTTGGTAAATATCCTGACGTTTC
>CAYUNZ010000124.1:0-7657 GCA_964446205.1 uncultured Desulfohalobiaceae bacterium
TAATAAAATGATCTCAGATGGTGATTTAGTCTATTTGGTCAGTCCAAAGGGTAAACGTTTTTTGCGGGTGATTGATCCTGATTTAGTCCTTCATACTCATGATGGCAAATTGGCACTCAGAGATGTCTGTGAGGCTGATTATGGTTATCAGATTACAACTCATCTGGGCATATCCTACAGGATACTCAAACCGACCGTGTATGATCTTTTGAAAAATATTGAGAGAAGGACACAGATAATCTATCCTAAGGATATTGGTTATATTCTTCTCAAGTTAGGGATTGGTCCTGGTTCAAAGGTGATAGAGGCAGGAAGCGGTTCCGGCAGCCTGACCATGGCTTTGGCCTGGTTTGCAGGTTCAAAAGGCAAGGTTTTTACCTATGAAAGTCGGGAGGAATTTTACAATCTCTGCCAAAAGAATCTTTCTAGGGTAGGTTTTGGCCAAAATGTCGTGGCCCACCAAAGGGATATCAGTGATGGATTTGGCATCAAGAATGCTGACACCTGCTTTTTGGATGTTAGAACCCCTTGGGATTATTTAACTCAAGTACGGCAATCTGTTCAAAATGGCTCCCCAGTAGGGTTTTTGGTTCCAACAGTCAATCAAGTACAGGATTTGCTTGAAGGTCTTAAGGACAATTATTTTTATGAGCAGGAAATTATAGAGATCCTTATACGCAAATATAAGCCTGTCCCGGAACGACTTCGTCCTGATGATAAGATGGTTGCTCATACAGGATACCTTATTTTTGCCAGGGCATAACTGTTTAGCCCTTTGCAACTAATTGAAAAAGAAAGTTCCTTTTTCATAGGACTAAACTAATAGTCCAGGGGATATAATTCTTTATAAATAAATTCCGGGGAAAATTAAAATATATCTATTGTCTCTTAAAAAGAATGTATTATATTATTCTGTTTATGGTTTACCTTTTCTTTGCTGAGGCCACTTCAAAAAGTCAGATTTATCAGAATCAGAGCAAAACTACTTTTATAACGCTTTTACTGATATCTGATTTCTGAGATCTAACCTCTGAGTCTGCAAAATTACTTTTTGCAGGTGCATACTAGCTGTAAAACAGGTATGGTTTTTATCAAATATTGAAATAGGGAGAGTTTATGACTCGAAAAGACCGCACAGAGGGAATTTACAACCGACTCGAAGTTCTTGATCAGTCCGAGAGGGAACAATTTTATCGTATTCATTTAAAAGAACTTTTAAAATATGCTTATCGGTATTCAGAAGAGGTCAAAAAAAGGTTTGATCGGGCCCAGTTTGACGTCAATAAGTTCAAAGAACTCTCTGATATCAAGCACATTCCTATTTTGAAAAAAAAGGAGCTCATTTTTCTCCAGTCTATGGGACCTCGCTTGGGTGGTTTATTGACCAAAGATTTGGGTAAAATGAGAAGGGTGTTTCTTTCTCCAGGGCCAATATTTGACCCACAGGATCGCTCTGGTGATTATTGGGGCTGGACTGAAGGATTTTATTCAGCCGGATTTAGGTCTGGTGACATCATCCAAAATTGCTTTAATTACCATTTTAATCCCGTAGGTTTGATGTTTGAAGAGCCGATGCGGAATCTGGAGTGTGCTGTTATACCGGCCGGACCTGGGAATACAAACACTCAGCTGGAGATTATGCAAAAGTTGAGGGTGACCGGTTATGTAGGTACAGCCAGTTACTTGATGCACTTGGGACAGAAAGCCGAGAATATGGGTCTCAATTTGCGCAAGGATCTTAACATGGAAGTGGCCTTTGTTACGGCTGAGAAATTGCCGGAAAAGGTCAGAAATACCTTGGAGAAAAAATTCGACCTGATCATGCGTGAGGGCTATGGTACTGCTGATGTTGGTTGTATTGGGTATGAATGTTACCATAAATCTGGATTACATATTGCCAATCGGGCCTTTGTTGAGATATGTCATCCAGATACCGGGATTCCTCTTAAGGATGGTGAAGTCGGTGAAGTAGTTGTCACACCTTTTAACAAGACTTATCCGCTTATTAGGTTAGCCACTGGTGATCTGTCCTATATAGAGCGGGGGGCCTGTCCATGTGGGCGAACATCACCGCGGTTAGGAGGTATTATAGGCCGAGTTGATACTACTGCCCGAATAAAAGGTCTATTTGTCTACCCTCATCAGATAGAACAAGTCGTTTCCAGGTTTGATGAAATAAAACGGTGGCAATTGGAAGTTACTAATCCTGGTGGCATAGACGAAGTTGCCCTTTATATCGAGGCCTCAAACTTTACCCGGGAGGATGAACTCTTACATACATTTAGGGAAAAAATAAAGATAAGGCCCAAACTACAAGTCCTCTCTCCAGGCTCGCTTCCACCTCAGATAAATGCCATTGAGGACAAACGTAGTTGGGATTGATAGAAAAAATTACATTAATATTTAGAAAGTCGTGGATTGAGGAATTAAGATGTTGGGGGATAAAGAATTGTATTCATAAACCTACATTCTTTTCAAAAATGAATTTGCCTATGGAACACGGGAAATAAAACCTAAAAAGATAAAGAGTTATTTGGCTGATATCTTATCAGCCAAATCATTTTTGACTGATCATTCCATATCAACCAATCCTTCCTACACTTGCACAATAGACTATACTTTCCTCTTGGCCGTCAAGTTGGAAGAGTGCATAGCTATATCCATATGTCTTCTTGAGATCCGGCATAATTATTTCTCCTTTTTCTTAGGCCTTAGACGATTTGCTTTTCAACGGCAGATTTCTTGAGTTTTCTAAAGAGCAAATACCAGAGCAAGATAATACAAATTCCTCCAAGTAAAAGGACAAAAATATCTTGAAGATTTGGATGAGAAAGTATTTGTATTAGCTTGCCGGTAAAGAAACTAACAATAGTAATACCTGGGATGATGCCGATTAAGTTACCCCAGAAGAAATCCTTAAAATTGATATGAGAGACTCCGGCAACCATACTGAGGATGGCAAAGCTGATAGGAGTATTACGGAGAAAAATAACTGAGATAACACCTTTTTGGGCTGTCAGCTGACTTATGTTTTCTATTCTCTGTCCAAAGATATAATGAAATGGTTTGTGCCCAAAAGTTCGGACAATGGAAAAGGTGAGAATGGCGCTTAAGACGTTACCTAGGTAGGCATAACAGAACCCGAGCCATGGACCGAAGACAATGACAATAGCTATATTTAGTAAAGTCATAGGAAACAAGATCAGCCCGGCTACAAGGTAAATAAGGATACAAATAAGAGGTATGGCTGGATAATTTTTAAGTTTTTCTATCTCTTGGATTAAAGAGCTAACCTCTGCATATTGGGCAAAAGGAGAGATGTGCCATATTAGATAGAAGCCGATAAGGACTATGGCTATACTAACAAGAGCAATGATTTTTGTTTTTAAGATCATGTTTGTTTTTAGAAGTAGAGTTTAAAGGGTTATGATCAATGAGTCTTGAATAAAGGGGCTTCTGAATATCTATTTCTAGATACCATATCTTGCTTGAGCGAGGAGACTGACAAATTCAGGCTTTATCTTGACCTTTGCGTTAATTTGACTCACAATATCAAAATATACAGGCTTTGAAAATAACTATGTACATTGCCGACAAATTGCAAGGCATAAACAAATAAACAGAGGTGTCTTGTGAGTAAATTTATAGCGGTTTGAGGGATTTATGGCAGTAAAAAGACAGAGAAAGATGTTTATCAGTGTTCTTCCAGGAGAACAGATTGAAGTAGTCCTGACCCGAGATGGCAGGGTTGAGGAATATTATGTGGAAATGCTTCAACAAATGAAGACAAAACGGAATATTTATAAGGGATATATCCATAACATCGATCCGTCTTTGCAAGCAGCTTTTATCAATTATGGTTTTGATAAAAAAGGATTCCTTCAAGTAGATGAGGTTCATCCTGAGTATTACCTAATTGATGAGAAGACTGTAAAAGGTCATAAATATCCACCTATTCAGAAAGTCCTAAAACCAGGTCAAGAGCTCTTGGTTCAGGTAGTAAAGGAGCCAACAGGGAGTAAAGGGGCATTTCTGACCACCTATTTAACACTGCCAGGTAGGTACTTCGTTCTCACGCCTGGTCGTGAACAATTGGCCATTTCCAGAAAGATTGAAGATGAAAAAGAAAGGGATCGCTTAAAAAAGATTGTCGATGAATTCAATCTTGAATCAGGAGTCGGTATTATCTTACGTACTGTTAGTGCCAACCAAAACAAAGCCAATTTATCCCAAGATCTGCAGTTCTTAAAACGCCTCTGGGGAGAAGTTCGTAAAAAAGGGGTATCGGAAAAGAGCCCGATTTTGATTTATGAGGAGAAGGACTTGGCATTTCGAGCCGTGCGGGATTATTTAACTGCTGATGTCAGTGAAGTCTGGGTTGATCATGATGATACAGCCAAACAAATACAAGAGTTTGCTTCTTTGGTTTTTCCCAGACGAAAGAGACTGGTCAAAAAACATTCCAATACTGAAAAGACATTGTTTGAACGTTTTAATTTGATTCGTCAGCTGGAGTGTGTACATACCAGAAAGGTTTTGTTGCCTAGTGGTGGTGAAGTCGTCTTTGACCAGACTGAGGCACTAACAGCTGTAGATATTAATTCCGGCAAAATCGGAGGAGAAAGCAATTTCAAGGAAATGGCCCTGAAAACTAATTTAGAGGCAGCTCAAGAGATTGCTCATCAGCTTAGATTGCGGGATATTGGTGGTCAGGTGGTCATAGATTTCATTGAAATGAAAGAGCGAAAGTATTGTCGGGATGTCGAAAAGCGGTTACGAAATGCCTTTAAAGATGACAAAGCAAGAACAACTGTTGGAAAGATTTCCCGTTTTGGACTTCTCGAGCTGGTCAGGCAACGTATGGGGGCTACCGCACTATCAACAACATTGGAGGAGTGCCCTTATTGCCAAGGCTCCGGATTGATTAGAAATTTGGAATGGAGGTCTTTGCAGGTGCTCAAAGACCTTTATTGGCAACTGAACAACAAAGTAGCCAACAATACCCTGGAATATAAAGTTGAACCTAAGTTGATGACATATTTGCTAAACAATAAACGTAAAAAGCTTATTGAGATGGAAAAGGACTTTCAGACTGAAATCTTTATAGTCGCTGATAAAGGGGTATGATGTCTCAAGAGAAGGTTCTGTTGCATATATGTTGTGGACCCTGTGCTATATACCCTGTCCAAGAGCTGCTCCGGGAAGGTTATGAGGTTATTGGTTTATTTTACAATCCTAACATACATCCATTGCAGGAATATTTAAGACGAAGGCAGGGGGTATCTAAAGTTTCTGATCATCTAGGTATCAGAGTGATCTATAAAGACGATGAGTATGATCCGGTCTCATATCTTCGACAAATCGTTTTTCGAGAGCAGAACAGATGCTTTCACTGCTATCAGATGAGGTTGGAGAGGGCCTTTTCTTTAGCCAAACGAGGTAAATTCGACTATTTCACAACTACTCTTCTATATAGCAAGATTCAAAAACATGACCGGATAGTCAGCTTGGCTGAAGATATTTCAGGAGGTTCCGGGGTAAAGTTTCTTTATAAAGACTTTCGTAAGGGATGGCAGGAAGGGATTGCATTGAGTCAGAAATGGGGAATATATAGGCAACAATACTGTGGCTGTATCTACAGTGAAAAGGAACGCTTTCAAAACGAGCTGGAAAAATGTATGTCTGTCTAGGTTTATTGGTATGCTTTTGTATCTACATTTCCCCTTTTGTTTGCAAAAATGTTTCTACTGAGCCTTTTTTTCTCAAATCTATTCCCGTGCGGCTGTAGAACATTATATCCATCTATTAATCCTGGAAATCAACTACTGGGGACAACTTCTGGGATGTCCTGATATCAAAAGTATCTATATCGGAGGCGGAACACCGAGCCTGTTGAAAAAAGAGGAATTGGAAAAAATACTTGGTACTGTTGATAAATATTTTACTCGGGACAAAGAGATAGAGTTTAGTCTAGAGGCCAACCCGGAAACAATATCCTCACGGGATTATCTGGTTGGATTATTGGATCTTGGCATCAATAGACTTAGTCTTGGGGTACAAAGCCTCGACAATTCGAAACTTGAATTGCTGGGACGAGCCCATTCAGCCGAAAAGGCGATCTCTGTTTGTGAGATGGCTAAAGCAGCAGGTTTCAAGAACATAAATATCGACATGTTGTGGGGGCTACCAGAGCAAAACCATGAGGGTTGGCTCGATGATCTTGAACATATTCAACAAGTTGATGTGCAACATATATCTTGTTATGGCCTGACTATTGAACCGGATACTCCTCTAGCAGCCGGGATTGAACAGGGACAATTCAGTCTGCCTGATGAGGAAGAACAGAGCAAGATGTTTCTTTATGGCTCTGACTTTCTTTCACAAAAAGGATATCGGCATTATGAGATCTCCAACTTTGCCTGGCCTGGTTATTGCTGCCGGCATAACTTGGGCTACTGGCATGGTTGTGACTATTTGGGCCTTGGGCCTTCAAGTGTTTCTACTTTATCGGGCAAACGATGTTATAACCCTCAGGATTGGCAGGCATACGAAAGGAAAATTGCCCGTTGGAATCTATTTGAGGAAGGAGAAGACCTCTCGTCTGAAGAAAAGGACCGAGAGTATGTTATGCTCAAATTAAGGACCAGTCATGGGATAGATGTTGAGGAATTCCAGTTAATCAGAAAAAAATACTTGGCCCGGACTGATCCTGATCTCTTGGATATGCTCTCAGAACAGGAATTGATCCAGAACAGTCACGGTTCCCTTCGACTGACAACAAAAGGGATGCTGATAAGTAATGAAATCTTAGCCAGGATTATCTTTTAAAGCTATGGCCAACGAGCACTTTACTCTGCTAATTGATGTCGGCAATACAAATATCAAGATCGGCTTTGCCAGAGCTTCAGTAATTCTCCACACCTTTGTCATACCGACCTCTTTGCAAGAGACAGCGGATACCTTTGGTTTGAAAATATTTCAGCTCTGTGACTATCTCTCTGTTGATACCAAGGTGATTAAAACTTGGATGGTTTCCTCGGTTGTACCCTCATTGGACCCGGTCATCAAAAGAGCTGGTGAGAAATTCAGTCACAGTCATGTCGTCTTTCTCCCCCAAGACGTTGATCTACCTTTAAAGAACTACTATGCCCACCCGGAAGAGGTTGGGGCTGACAGACTAGTGACCGCTTATGCAGCCAGAAAACTCTATTTATCAAGTCCGGGACTGATTGTCATTGATTTTGGGACAGCAACCACTCTGGAGTGTGTTCAAGACTGGGGATATATCGGAGGACTTATCTGTCCGGGCATGTTGTCTTCTTTACAGGCTTTGGGTGGACTGACAGCCAAGCTTCCGAAGATAGGACTGGATCTGTCTTCAAACGACCTTGAGATAGGCATAAGTACGGTCACAAGTATGAACAACGGATTTATATTTGGTTTTTCTACCATGATTGATGGTCTTTGTGAACAGTTAAAGAAAAAACTCTCCGGTCAAGCCCTCACAATAGCCACAGGAGGATTTGCCCAGAAGTTGATCCAAATCTGCTCCGGAATAGATGTTGTCTGCGATGATTTACTTCTCCAGGGATTGCTGATGGCCCATGATGAAATCCTATCGGATCAGACTGCGGCTATAGCTCAAAAAAACATCTGA
>CAYUNZ010000125.1:0-7656 GCA_964446205.1 uncultured Desulfohalobiaceae bacterium
CTTACGGTTCACAGTTCACAGTCCACGGTTCACATCTTTCATGCTTCGTTGTGCCCGCAAGGGCATGTAGGTCAACAGAAAAAATTATGTTCTGGAAAGATGTCTTATGTGGGATGTGGCTGTAACCTCAAAACAAGGACTCCGTTGGTCTATGGAGGACAGCTATTATATAGACATCAATTTTGCTGGACTAGGTTGGTGTTTTGGGGGAGTATACGACGGTCACTCCGGTGACTATGCCTCTCATTACACCGCCAAAAACCTTCATCAAAGGGTAATTGAGCAGCTCAACCTCGGACAGGAAAGGGAAAAGGCCTTCATTCAAGCCTATCAGGCTATATCGGATGAGATAAGTAATGATGACTCAGGTACCACTGCAGTCAATTTTCTTATTAGCAACACAACAATTACTACAGCCCATGTCGGTGATTCCAGGGCAATGCTTATCGGCAACAAACATTTGAGACAACTTACTCAAGACCATCGGCTCGACAATTCCCTAGAGAACAAACGCCTCCGTCAACTAGGGACAGAAACAATACCCCCGTATGTTATAAGACATGGACAGGGACTAATGCCTACCAGATCCCTTGGCGACCCATTCTTTAAACCGGCCGGGATAATAGCTGAACCTGAAACTTCAACCACAGATATCTCAAAAGACGAATTCGCACTTGTAGTAGGTTGCGACGGACTTTTTGACTTTATGAGCAACGAAGAGGTAGCTGCAATAACCCGCGAGTTTAATCAGGCCCAAAAAATTGTAGATCGGCTTGAAGAAGAGATCCTACTGGTTAGAAAGGGTTTTGACAACCTAACTATTATCTGCGTTATGTTGACATAAGAAAGATCTATTTTGACCCTTTACCGTACATTAAAAATTAAAAAGAAGTTCCTATTACCTTGAATTTTCTTAAGACATAAACAACGAAAAAGGAGCCTGTGGCTACAGCAATTATGGTAGCTCCTGAGGTCAGATCGAAACGATAGGCCAACCAAAGCCCGAAAAGACAAAAAACCAAGCTCCATAAGGTAGCTTTCATCATCATCTGTCCCAAAGATGATATCCTGAGCTGGGCCAGATAAGGGGGAATGGTCAGTAAGGCAATAACCAGAATAAGACCTACGACCTGGATTATCATGACTACAGAAACAGCGATCATAGCCATAAGCAAAAAATACAGAAACTTGACCGGTGCCCCACGACTAAGAGCAAACTCCTCATCAAAAGACATTGCAGCAAAGTCCTTATAGAAAATAAGTATAGCCATCAGTAAGAAAATATTCAAACCAATCATAACCCAAATGTCAAAAGAGGAAACGGTCAGAATACTACCAAATAGATAGCTCATTAGATTGACATGATAGCCCGGGGTACAATCCATAAGAAGAATACCTATGGCCATCCCTGCGGCCCAAAACATCCCAATAATTGTTTCGGTCTGTCTTCTTTGACGAAAAGTAAAATTGGCCATAAGTAAAGAGGCCACGGTAGTAAAGGCAATTGTGCACGGCATAACAGGGAGACCCAAAAAAAAAGCCAAGCCGACACCGCCATAAGCAGTATGGGCCACCCCACCAGCCAAAAAAACCATCCGATTGATTACCACCATAGTTCCAATCAAACCACAGGCAATACTAGCCAATATAGCAGCTAAAAAGGCATTCTGAATGAATCCGTAAGAAAAGGCCTCAATCATTGATCTCTCGTGTGGATTTGAGACAAAAAGACACTTTCTGAGGGAAAGACATTAGCCATGGGACAATTATGGTTATGAACACCGTAAAGCAAAGAAAACATATCCTGAGTAATTTCCGGCTTTTCATTATAAATCAATTTCCTATTCAAACAAGCTATAGAGCTAACCTTGGAGGCCGTTATACTCAAGTCATGGCTAACCACAAGTATAGTCACTTTGCTGCTCAGATCTGACAAGAATTCATAAAAACAAAATCGACTCTGAGGGTCAATATTGGAAGTTGGTTCATCCAGGAGCAATAGACATGGATCAGAAACCAGGGCTCGGGCGATGAGAACCCGCTGTCTCTGTCCACCTGAAAGATTTTCAACATCGTATTCAGCATAATGACGCATCCCCACATTTTCCAGGGCAACCAGGGCTCGTTCCTTCTCCCATTGGGTATATCGCCATCCAAACGATCTCTTCCCAACAAAGCCCATTAATATTACATTCAAAACATTCATCGGGAATTTGGTCTGAATAGAGGCATGCTGTGGGAGATAACCAATCTGGGAACGGTTCTTGATCGGGCTCTGGCCAAATATTGAAACCTCCCCTTTCGTCGGCCTCATAAGACCCAGAATAACCTTGATAAGGGTTGTTTTTCCACCCCCATTAGGGCCAAGTACAGCCAAAAATTCACCATCTTTGACACTTAGATCAATCTCCTCAAGAATAGTCTCTTTTTGTATGGTCAAGGAGACATCCTTGAGATCAATGACAGAAACAGACATTGTAACCCCTTAACATATTGATTCATTGACGACATCACAGCACTGCCAATTCCTTGAAACACTTGAAAAGCCCTGATCTTAAAAGATAGACAGATCTCTACATTCCAATCTCAATGCTACAAGCTATGGCAAATTTGGAGAACTAGTCAGGTCTGAATCCAAATAACGTCCAGGTATCAAACTTACCTGAGGGATTTTGTCCAAGGAACTTTCATGAACCAGCAAAATACATCTATAGACCTCTTCCAGATTATCAAAGGTCAGTACCTGTCTAGCTGGACCGATCCGAGAAATACAGCCTTTATGCAGCAGGAGAAGACATTCACCATACAAGGCTGCAATATTGAGATCATGGGCAATCATAACTACAGTTACATTGAATTCTTTCTTTAAATTTTCCAACAAATCCATGACCAATATCTGATGAGACAAATCCAGGGCAGAGGTTGGTTCATCCAACAAAAGTATGGCCGGGTCCTGAGTCAGAGCCCTGGCTATCAAGACCCTTTGCTGTTCTCCCCCGCTCAATTGATCCATTCTTCGTGACGACAAATGAACAGTCTGGGTGGCTCTCATAGATCTTTCAGCTATTTCCTCATCCTGGGTACCTTCCAGTCCCAAAAGTCCTAGATGAGGGGACCGACCCATAAGAATTGTCTCCCGAACAGTAAAGGCATACTCATGTTGAAAACTCTGAGGAACATAGGCCAAATGACGGGCCAATTGCCTACGAGAATAAGTTTGAATATTCTTTTGCCGAAGCTGTATATGACCCTGTGATGGTTTGACAATCCCGGCCATCAACTTCATCAGGCTGGTCTTGCCAGATCCATTCGGACCAATAATCACAAAAAATTGCCCAGGTTGAATTTGAAAGCTTATATCACTTACAATCCGTGATTGGCCATAATAGAGTCCAACATTGTCCAAGGATACAATTGGGTTCATGTTTTGCTCCTGTAGAGCAAAAAGATAAACAAAGGGGCTCCGATAATTGCTGTGACCACTCCAACCGGCAACTCTCCCTGTGAAGGCAGACTCCTGGCCAATAAATCACAACCAACCATAAAGACACCGCCACCTATAACGCTGGCCGGCACCAGGATCCGATGATCAGAACCTAGAACAAGACGAAGAATATGGGGAATAACCAATCCAACAAAACCCACCAATCCGGAAAGGCAGACAATAGCGCTGACAATAAGTGATGTCACAATCAAAAGAGATAGGGTGACACCAAGTACATGAACACCTAAACTTAAGGCAGTCTCCCTCCCCAATTGTAATATATTCATTGGGCGAGCCATGATAAAGACAAAAATAAAGCACGGCAGCAAGATGCAACCAAGGGCAAGGGTCTGTTCAAGGACTGTATTCGACAAGTCACCCATTAGCCAAAACAAGACATTTTGTAATTTTGCGTTTCGGGTCATAGAAATCAAAAACATAATAATAGCCGAACAGAAAGCATTGACCATTACTCCGGCCAAAAGCAAACTATTTTCCTGAAACAACCTCCTTCCAGTAGCTATGAACAAAACCACAATCAAGGTAACTATGCTGCCCAAAAAAGCAAGTCCGGCTACACCCGGAAACATTGCCAGACCTAACATCATGCCAACAATAGCACCTACTGCTGATCCTCCCGAGATCCCCAAAATATAGGGTTCTGCCAAGGGGTTACGCAACAAGGCTTGAAACACCAAGCCACCGACCCCAAGAGTGCCCCCGACAAAAGTAGCCAACAAGACTCTGGGGAGACGAATTTGCCAGATAATAGTTTGGGCAACCGACTCGGTATTGTCTTGATTAGCAAAGAAGAGCCCCTCTATGACTTCAAAAAGGTCATATCCTGTCGAGCCTATGGCCAGACCCAAATAAAACATAATTGCCAGGAGCAGCATAAGCCCTGATGATACAAACAGTATCCTTTTGAGAACATACCTACCCCTCTGAGAATCTCTTTCCACTCAAACCCCTAAATATAATCTTTTTTTTAGGTTATAACATTATTATGAAATTTGCAATTGCCTACAAAAAGTATCTTCAAGTCATCTAGCATCACAAAATTCAGTCCTTGGCCTTTGGAAACATCTCCGGGTGAAAAAGACCGGCCAGGATCTCTAAACCTTTTACCAATCTGGGACCGGCCCGGTTAAAATAATCAGAGTTGACTCCATAAATTTGTTTCTTTTTTACAGCCGGAAGATTTGGAAACTCACTCCACCGCTGTTTTGCCCACTCCAAGATTTGTTGATCCCTGGTCATAGAGTTTATGACTATTATATCCGGATTTAAAATAAGGACCTCTTCACTAGAAAAACGGGGATAATCTACTGAACCAGCTGCTACATTAACACCGCCGGCAAGCTTGATAAGCTCATGAATAAATGTCCGAGAACCTACAGAGACAATTGGCGAACTCCCAATTTGGAAAAAAACCCTTGGACGACTGTTAGTCTTGGCAACTCGTTTCTTGATCAGTTCAACCCTTTTTTTCATTCCCTGGACGACCTTGGACGACTTCTTTTGGGCCTTTAATAGCTGTCCTAACTCATTAATGGTCTCCATTACAGTTGATAAGTTTCTAGGATCCAGGGCATAAACAGGGATTCCGAGTTCCTCAAGCCGGTCAATAACTTTGATAGGATTTCCGTCTTTGGTTGCCAAACACAAATCAGGCTGTAAAGAAACAATCTTTTCCAAGTCTAGATTTACATAAGAACCAACCTTGGGTAATTGAACAGCTTGAGGGGGATAATCTGAATATTTGGTCACACCAACAAGCTTGTTGCCATTTTCTAAAGCAAACATACACTCTGTTAAACTTGGAGCCAATGAGACAATTCGTTTCAAGGCTGTAGGAATAACTATATTACGTCCCAATTGGTCCTGAACTTTTCGGGCAACCGTATAGTTACCCCAAGAAAAAATCATAACCAACATCAAGAAAAAGATTATAAGAAAACTTCTAAGTCTCATAGCATTATTTATGTTTGCACTGCTTCTCAAAAAAATTGGGAACAAACTCTTTTCTCTTCAAGACCTGATATAGATTGCTCTTGCCTTGAAGTCAAATAGATAGATTGTTCCTGTCCCATTATTTTCTTGATTACTGCTATGTTTGTAACTGTATACTCAAAATTATTATATTGACAATTTCTTAATTTTGACATATAGGATTTGATAGTCTAAATTCAAATTTTAAAGGAGTATATACTATGCCTGAAAAACCAACACCACAGCATTGCCCTGGCTTTGAAAGCTTTAAGAACTTGAGTTCCTTTACTTGTAACTGTCCAGAATGTGGAGAAGAACTGGAAATATTTTCAGACGAATTTGACAAGGCCCATACCTGCCCCAAATGTCACAAATCAGTCGATTTCACACAGTGCTCTCTCGACGCCTCAGCCAGTGCCAAAACTCCAAGATAGAAGCATTTGAGAAAAGAAAGAACGAATTAGTTTAGTCCTATGAAAAAGGGGTTTTTTTGAACTTACGTTTTCAAGCCCCTTTTTCAATTAGTTGCCAAGGACTAAACAGTTACGAAAGAACTTTATAATCTTTAGAGAAGTTATCAGTCTCCTTATTTTTTGTTAACTAGCCATTCCCTAGATTGCTGAATGACATTCATTTTGCCCGCCTGCTTACTCTCTTAAGTCCCAACAATGAGTGCAGGCGGGCAAAATTTTAAGGTATTCAAAGTTATGTATCAAAGGAGTCTTTATGCGTACTTTTTGGACAACATTTCTTTTTTTATTTTTCCTTCTATCATTATATCAAAGCTGCTTTGGCTCCGATGCTCCTCCTATAAGCGATAAAACAAAGACATGTCTTTCCTGCCACAATACAATCCACCCTGGTATTGTAGAAGACTGGCAAACAAGCCGCCACAGCCATAATACTCCTAAACAAAGCCAGCAGGTACAGGGATTGGCCAAACGTATTTCGAGTTCAGATATCCCCAAAAATCTGCAAAAGGTGACTGTTGGATGTGCTGAATGCCATACTTTGTCCCCTAAGACACATAAAGACTCCTTTTCCCACGCTGGGTTTCAAGTCCATACTGTTGTCACGCCAAAAGACTGTGCCCTATGTCATAGACAAGAGACAGAGCAATATGCAAGAAACATTATGTCTTTTGCCAGAAAGAATCTCAATCAAAACCCTGTCTATCAGGATCTTCAAAGAACAATCCACGGCACAATCATAGAAGATAAGACAAAAATTGGCTTTCAGCCGGCCAACGACTTTACCCGGGCTGAATCTTGTTACTATTGCCACGGTACCCAACTCTTGGTTACTGGTAACAAAACCAGAAAGACTTCAATGGGTCCGATGCAATTCCCGATTATAAAAGGCTGGCCAAATCAAGGATCAGGTAGAGTAAATCCTGACAAGAGCAAAGGCTCTTGTACAGCCTGCCATACAAGACATGCCTTCTCTATTGCTGAGGCCAGAAAACCGTATACTTGCAAAGAATGTCATATTGGACCGGATGTACCTGCATACAAGGTCTATTCAGCCAGCAAGCATGGCAATATATTCTTTGCTAAAGTCAATTCTTGGAATTTCTCCAAAGTCCCATGGACCGTCGGCCAAGATTTTACAGCGCCAACATGTGCTGTTTGCCACATGAGCTTGACAGTTGATAAAAACGGCCAAGTTATAGCCAAACGATCACATAATATGGGCACTCGTCTATCATGGCGGATCTTTGGTCTTATTTACGCCCATCCTCATCCCAGTGAGCCAGACACAACCAAATTAAAAAATTCAGCTGGACTGAATCTTCCTACTGAACTCAATGGTCAACCCATTGAAAACGGACTCATTGATCCAACCCAACAGAAAACACGAAAAAACCGCATGCAAGCTGTCTGTAAAGCCTGTCATGGAAGCTCGTGGGTAAACAATCACTGGCAAAGATTACAAAATACCATTACCCAATCAAACAAGGCCGTAAAGGCAGCTACAGAAAGTATGTCTGCTATCTGGGAGAAAGGCCTTGCCCAACAAAAGAAGAGTTTATTTGATGAGGCTATTGAGAAAAAATGGTCCAATATCTGGCTGATAAACGCCAATAAAATCCGCTTTGCCTCAGCCATGGCCGGAGGGGGCGATTATGGAGTCTTTGCTCAAGGACGTTTTGCTTTATCCAAAAAGATAAAGGAAATGGA
>CAYUNZ010000126.1:0-5334 GCA_964446205.1 uncultured Desulfohalobiaceae bacterium
GAACCGCAAGACGAAGAGGTTAAGAAATGACTTTCTTATTCTTATTTCTTCGGTCCACGGTTTACCCGGTTAAATCTCTTTTTATTTAACTGGGTCAACGGTTCACGGTCAACGTTCTTCCTTGCTTAAGGAAGCTAAATATTCATCCGGCTCTTTTCTTATTGAGCCTTTCTTGCAATCCTTTTATCAAAATTGGCCAAACAAGCGTTGCATCACTATAAACTTCAGAATATCGACCGCCCTGAGACACAGGCACAAATTTCCCCCAAGAGATACCTTCTTGGTAAGTACAACCGGATAATCCCCCCCAATGGTCAGGTTCCGGACAAATCCTTATCCCGTACTGGAAACGTTTAATATTCCAACTTTGCTCACCCAACTTTTCCTTGGCCATTTCCACAAAAGGCCCAAGCTGCTGGGCCCAATTTCTGGGTACACCACCACCAATAGTAAATATACCCAATTTTTTGGCTTGAGTAGCCCGATGGGTATAATGATATAGATCTAGAAAGGGGTTGAACTGAAAAGGCAAGGTTTTGGCATCAAAACTCCCTTGAGACACCTGAGGGAAACGTCTCAAAATATTGGTAGCCACATCCAAGGCCAGTTCAGAATCGGTAAAAGCCGGGATGTAAACCGGAACCCCCTTTTCATAGGCACTCTTTAGGATTCCCTTGCCTTGATAATGAAGGTTCAAATGCCTTCCGATAGCCTGGCAAAGAGAATATGAAGACATAAACTCCTCACCCTGAATATCCTCGAGGACATCATCCATAACCTTCTCGGCCTGAATAAAATTCAACTCCGGCTCAAGGGTGTCGTAGACCCGGTTTAATCCACCGGCAAACAATGTCTCATCATTATGTTTTTCAGATTCATATTTGTAGTGTCGAAGATCAAGGGATTCAATAAATCCATGCGCCATAAGAGCGCCGGTAGAAATAACAGTATCTATCCAGCCTTTATCGATCATTTTACAGATAATTGTGCCCATCTTGGCTACTGTCATGGCCCCGGAGAATGTAGCAACTACATGACACTCCGGATCTTCAACCATGATTTCCAATATATCCAAGGCCTCACCTAAAGACCTTCCGCTAAATGCGGTTTTGGACATAGCCTGAAGGAGTTCGTCTGTATCAACTACTTCATCAGGATCAAGACTCTTTAATGGCTGAAGATCAAGCTGATCCGGATCAACCAGCTGGCTCAAATGTCGGCCTTGTATTTTCTTTTCAGTCATTATTCACTCCCTTATCCCTATATTCCAGGGTATAACCGGTTAAATCCTGATACCACACTTGAAACAGGGTAAATAAATTACCAAATAAAAATCAATTATTCAATTATGTCCTAGAAACAGTCCTTGAAGAATGGAGTAAAGAGGAAGCCAGTATTTTATTTATACACCTGACAGCCACAGATTCGGAAACCACGCCACAGGCAGGTAAGGGGCTTAGCTCACAAAAATCCATCCCTAGCAAAGAGAGATTGGGGAACAAATGAAACCAGAAATGATTTAGCCAGTTAAAGGAAAGCCCGCCCGGTTCCGGTGTCCCTGTACCCGGCATGATTGAAGGATCCAAAACATCAGCATCAAAGGTGATATACAAAGGTCTTTGACCAAGGAAATCACGAACCTCAGCGGCTATTTTTTCCGGATCAGTCAAATCCCACGCAAAAAATGTGACAAACTTGGAACGCTCTTTGGCATATATTTTCTGCTGTTCCTGTTTTGAAAGGCTCCTCACACCCAGAGAGACAATGGGTAAACCTAGTTCGGCTACTCTGGACATAACACAGGCATGGGAATATCTGCTGGATTGAAAGGACTCCCGAAAATCAGCGTGGGCATCTAAATGGAGTACTGCCATTTCAGGATAATATTGTTGATAAAGTTCTATCGGAGCCAGGGCAATACTGTGTTCGCCACCCAAAGTCAGGAGGAAGTCTTCTTGAGGACTGATTTGCGATTTCAAATAGGATAGCATTCGCTGATACATATCTTCAGGTCCGCTAGCTGGAGCACGAAAAAAGGGCAAAGTTTGGAAATTGGCCAGATCAGCTAAATCTATACCAAGCTCTTGATCCCAGGTTTCAATCTCATAACTGGCCCTTAATATCGCCCCAGGCCCATTGGCTGTTCCTTTAGCAAAACTGGCTGTACCTTCATATGGTACAGGCCAGAGTATGATTCCTTTTCCTTCCCTTGTCTCTAAATCAAGATATTGTGTGTACATGGACCTTGCATTAATACCATTAAATTATATTATTAAAATATCAGGGCACAAAAACTGCGGCAGAGATAACCGTAGTCCACAACCCGGCTACACCTCGAGTCACACATGGTTCTGAAGCTGAGTCGATTATGGCTCCACTCATGAGATAGATCTCCCTTCGTTCATCATAATCTTTATCCGGATCAAAATCTATACCCAAAGTAGTGGCCAACATAGTTGAAGCCAAATCTTCAGCAAAATCCCCGATCTCTTGCTCATCTGCCCCAAAAGCATGGTGTTCGGATATATAACCATAGTGACTTTCATCAGCTGGAAAAGCCATGCCTACTGCTGCACCCACGAGACGAGCCTTTTCATTGGTTGCGTTCTTAGCCATAACACAATAAGTCATCTGTCCCGGCTCTAACTTCTCAATACCTTCCTCAATTGAAATAAGCCTACATTTCGGAGGGAAAATACTTGAGACATAGACAATATTCTGTTTCTCAATTTTCGCATCCCTTAGGGCCAATTCGAATGATTGCAATTTGTTCTTATGCCGGCCTATCCCTTTGGTGAAAAAGGCCTCTCGCGGTACAAAAGTCATGTCAAAACCTCCTCTTCCACCGGATGAATCAATACAAACCCACCCGTTCAACCAGATTCATTCGCTATTCCCAAATCATATAGACTAAATGGGCTAAATCCGAGATATCTATGATGCAAATGCAATGCAAAAAAGTTTACAAAAACAGGGCATAACATTATTGTTACTCTAACTTCTCCTTTTGCCGAATAAAAGGATTGGTCCCCCCAAGGCCTGCCAATTTATTCTTAAATCTTTCAGCCTCCTCAGGCAAACCCTTAAAAGGAACAAAGACCCGATACCATACCCTCTGATCTTTTTTGATCTGTTTGGTTATTACCTGATATCCCTTATCTTTAAGACTTTGGTATAAAGCTTCAGCCGGTTCTTTGGTCTGAAAAGCAGCTACCTGATAAACGTATTTATATACCACCCCATCATTCGGATCTGAAGTGTTCTCATTTCTGATATACTCCTTGGCTGAAGAGGAGCTCAACTTGGACTTGCCCCTTCGAGACGATCTAGTTAATTCTTTATAAAAACCAAGTTCTTCTGAACGCAGGACTGATCTGTTTTTTTTATCACTACTTCCAACTGATTGTTTTTCATTTATATTCTTATCTGAATGAGAGAAAAGCATGGACAAACCAGGGATATAAGCCTCAGGATGATACCCCCTTCCTACCAAGATACCTAGAATAAAGGCCCAAACCAGCGCCAAAACAAAAACAATTGCCAAAGTAAAAAACCCCGGCCTTGTCCAGACAAATGAGTCATTTTTTTTCTGGACTCGTTTATTTCTTGAAGTTTTCTTTTTGTTTGTGCCCATAATTTTCACATTGTTTCTGGAGCACTTACCCCCAACAATCCCAAACCATTCCTGAGAACTTGCCTAACTGCCTTCATCAAGGCCAAACGTGCCTTGGTCAAACTCTGATCTCCAGAATTAAGGACATTATGTTTATTGTAATATCTGTGTAGCATACCAGCCAATTCCTGTAAATAAAAGCTGATATGATGAGGACTCAATGTCCTGGCAGCTACCTGCACGGTCTCTGGAAAACCATCCAATGTCTTTAACAGCTCAATATCTTCATTTGTATCAAGATGTCCATTTACCCCAATGCAATCATCCTCAGAATCAATTTTCTTTTCTTTTGCCTTCCCTATCATGGAACAAATCCTGGCATGGGCATATTGGACATAGTAAACCGGATTATCCATACTCTTTTCTTTAAGCAATTCCAGATCGAAATCCAAATGGCTGTCACTCTTGCGAGTCAAGAACATAAATCTGGCTGCATCCACACCAACCTCATGACAAACATCAGCCAAGGTATCAAATTCTCCGGCTCTAGTTGACATGGAGACTTGTTCACCGTTACGCAGGAGGTTAACCAGTTGAATCAAAACTACCTCCAAATCCACCCCTGTATGACCTAGCCCTTGAACTGCTGCTTTTATTCTTGGGATATAACCATGGTGATCTGCTCCCCAGACATCTATAAGATATTCGAAACCTCGAGAGAATTTGTTGGCATGATAGGCAATATCAGAAGCAAAATAGGTCAGTGTATGGTCTGATTTGCGAACAACCCGATCTTTATCATCTCCGAAAAGACTGCTCTGAAACCACAAGGCTCCATTATCCTCATAAACAAGACCCTTATCAACCAACCAGTCCAATGTATCTTCTACTTTATGATTTTCAATCAATTGCTTTTCAGAGAACCAAGCATCGTGCTCAGCTTCGAACACTTTTAAGTCATTCTTTATACTGTCAAATATCTTCTTTGTACCCAGTTGACCGCAAAGTGCTATAGCCTCATCCTTCGGCCAAGACAAAAGAGACTGATTATATTCCTCCAGAATTGCTTTGGCAAGATCATATATATATCCACCTCTGTAACCCTCTTCTGGGAATCCGTTATCTTGACCCAACAGTTCCAGGTACCTGGACCATATCGATGTGGCCAGTAAAGACATCTGTCGACCGGCATCATTGAGATAATATTCAGTCATGACTTCATAACCGGAAAATCTGAGAATCCTGGCCAAACTATCACCTACCGCTGCTCCTCGACCATGGCCTATATGCAACGGCCCGGTAGGATTAGCAGAGACATATTCTTCCAGGACCCTCTTTCCGGCACCTATATCAGAAGCCCCATAGTAATCAGCCTCTTTTTGAATAACACCCACCATCTGCTGCCAAAATCGAAGCTTGAAGGTAAAGTTCAAAAATCCTGGGCCAGCTATCTCAATTGCCTCTATATCCGGGTCACCCTGGAGCTCCTTTCTTAAGGCTTCAGCCAGATCCCTAGGAGACATCCCGGCCTGTTTACTCAAAACCATGGCTGCATTTGTGGCCATATCACCAAATTGCTTGTCTTTAGGCAATTCTAGGCTCAACTTTGCCGACCATTCTAGATTATTTTTGTCTAAAGCCTGCTTCAAAAGTTTTTCCAAATAGAGTTTTGCCCGCATATTTCTATTTCCACCTCTTAAAAATGTTGTCTGCTCAACGTT
>CAYUNZ010000126.1:5434-7632 GCA_964446205.1 uncultured Desulfohalobiaceae bacterium
TGAGATGATAAGTCACTAACTTGTTCCAGACCAGCAATAGCATTTACTTCCCAAGGCTCCTCTTTACCTTTTAGGATATATTGAATAAGACGGGACAACACCCCTTTTGGTCCAATCTCATACCAGTGTCTTACTCCGGCCTGCCATTGATTCTCAATAATCTGGGTCCACAAAACAGAAGATATCATCTGTTTCTGCATGATCCGGCAAATATCCTGACCTTTGCTCTCCGGCTCTGCCGTGACATTAAAATATATTGGTATTTCAGCATTTCTCCAATGAAATCTTTCCATATAGACGGACAATTCTTTAGCAGCTTCTTGCATTAGATTGGAGTGAAAGGCCCCACTAACCGGTAAGACAATAGAACGACCTTTTTTGGAGGTAATGAGTTTACAAGCTTCATCAACCGCCTGAGTAGCTCCACTAATAACTAGTTGCTGAGGGCTATTATAGTTGGCGACACATAATTCTTGTCCAGTTTCTTCCTTTGACTCCTGGACAATCCCTTCAACCTGCTCCTGATCCAATCTCAATACTGCCGCCATCTTCCCTGCCTGCTCCTGACCAGCCTCAGACATCAGACGGGCTCTTAAACCAACAATCTCCAGAACATCTTTTTTGTCCAGGACCTTACCTGCAGCCAAAGCAGTGTATTCCCCGATACTGTGACCGGCAAAGTACGACCATGGGATCTTTGCAGATAATTGATCCCAAATGCTAAGACCAACAACAACTAAGGCTGGTTGTTGGTATCTAGTCTCAGCCATAGCCTGATCATCACCTTGCCAATAAATCTCTCTTAATGGGGATTTGACAATCCTTTCCGCTTCTTTCCACAACTCCATAGCTTCAGTATATTTTTCAGCTACATCTCTTCCCATACCCTGTTCTTGAGACCCCTGTCCAGGGAAAACAGCAGCCATCTTATCTTGCATATATCTCACTCCTTATTTATTCTTGGCCTTTAAAATATTCTTTAACCTCATTTGTGACAAATCTTCTAACCAGAACTGGCTAAAAACAGTATCTTTGGCCCCTTTTTTTGATAGGTAAAATATGAGGACTGACAAGGACAAGCCTTTTGTCGATGGACAAGAGATCAATTCCGAGCTGGATAAGGTCCAATTGCAATTTTCAAAAAAAGCAGTTGATGACTTGACCACTTATATCAACTTAGTTTTGAAGTGGAATATGCATATGAATCTTGTCGGTTCGCGGCATTGGAAGAAAATTTTGCACGAACTTATTGCCGATAGTTTCTATCTAGGCAATTATTTATCTTCACTAAATATACAGCCAGATGATCTCATATTGGACATTGGGGCAGGAGCCGGTATCCCCGGTATCCCACTTCGAATCATTTGGCATGCAGGTCAATACCTCATGATCGAACCCAACCAGAAGCGGTTTGTCTTTCTCCGAGTAGTCTTGTCCCAACTGCAATTGAACCAAACCTCAATTCTCCCCCAGTCTCTTGAGCAACTAAATCAGGAACAATTTACAGCTAGAATTATCTTAAGTCGAGGCTTTCTTAATTGGAAGGAACTTTTAAAAGCTGTTCATGCCCTGATCCATCCCCAAGGCCAAGCAGTTATTTTTTCCAATCATAACTGGGATCATACAAAGAATATTTGTCCAGCATCTTGGTCTTTTATAGACCAAAAAGAATATATTCTTTACCCTGATCTCAAACGTTATTTCTGGTTCTTCTCTCCAAGAAATGAGCCAAGTTGAGAATTTTTGAATATGACCTCTGTGGCAGTTTTATCTGCTACCTCGCCAAGTTCGATAATCTTTTCCAAAAAATCAAGGATTTCAAATCGACGTTCCTCTGGCGAATATTCAAAGACTTCGGATAACTCCCCTGACTCAAGATAGTCTTTTAATTTATCAATATAAGATTCATCCAGAATCATCTCTTCTCTCCATTTTATTTTAACCGAAATATGGTCCCCGTTTTATTTCTTTACCTTGAGGTCAACTGATAACAGTTCAAGGTTTCGCTGCAGAGCACCCTTTCTGCCATAAGAAAGACCAATGGTCTAGAAAAAATCTCTCATAAAATTCTTGACATGTATACCACTTCAAGGATAATTTATTTTTTATTGCCGGGGTGGCGGAATTGGTAGACGCACGGGACTCAAAATCCCGCGGGCTTTGAGTCCGTGAGGGTTCGACTCCCTCCCCCGGCATAA
>CAYUNZ010000127.1:0-5793 GCA_964446205.1 uncultured Desulfohalobiaceae bacterium
AAGCAGGGATCATTGATATGGCTTACACTGCCGGTGCCTATAACACCGGTGTTGTCCCTGAAGCAGATGCCATCAAACTTATGGCCACTCGCCCCTGGGAAGACAGGGGAAGCGGAGCCTTCGACTTAATGAATAAATGGCATAATAAAAAAGGACTGGAATTTTTGGCCCGTGCCTCCAGCGGACATTCCTTTCAAGGCTTTCTCAATGTCAAAAGGACAGAACCAGACTTAAGCGGGCTGACAATGAGGATAGTACCCATATACAAACCTCTTATAGATCCTCTTGGAGCCAAAGCAGTCCAGACTGCCGGAGGAGAGGTATACACTGCATTGGAACGAGGGACAGTGGACGGTTTCTGGTGGGGAGGTCGTGACATTACCCCCTGGGCATGGAACGAAGTATGTAAGTATATTTGGGGCCCTCCAATTTGGACAGTTGATGTCTATGTAATGATGAATAAAAAGAGATGGGATTCACTTTCAAAGGAACAAAAAGATGTCATGACCCAAATGTTCAAAGAATATGAAAAGAAAACCTATGAGGCTCAAATCAAGAATCGAAAAAAAATCACCAAAGAACTAATAGACAGTGGTATGGAAGAAATAAAATTCTCTCCCCAAGATAGAGAATGGTATATTGATATGGCCTACAAAGAAGGATGGCAAGCTGCGATTAAAAAGTCTGCCAATGTCAAAAAGTTGAGACCATTGGTCTCTGAATAAGAACAAAAAGTAGATATAGCAACCCATATTATTTCTTTCTAAAGCCATTTATTGAGCAGTCTTATGACCATATTAAAGAAATATCTAACCAAAGTATGTAATATTTGGGAAAAGTTCTTGAATGGGTTGGTCCTTATAGCCTCTTGTTTTTATTTATTCATGATGATTTCTATAACTCTCTCTGTTTTTTTGAGAAGAACAGAGTATGCCTTGGCCTGGAAGTTGGAAGTAAGTGAATATATCCTGATTGTCTCTACTTTCTTTGCTACAGGCTGGTTACTAAAGAGCGGGGGTCATGTAAGTATGGACATGGTCCCTACTCTTTTAAAGGGCAGAAAAAGATTGAAAGAAATATATTTTGGTATAATATATATTATTGTTGCAGCTATCTGCTTGATGCTCACTATAACAGGAACTATAACCACATGGGATGCTTTTTTAGCAGGCACACTTCAAGTAAAGGTATATACTTTCCCCAAATGGATTCTTCTCAGTATTATCCCTTTCGGTTTTTTCATCCTTTTCGTAGAATCACTTCGTATTGTCTATCATTATTTTTCTGGCAAGAGTTCAACAGAATACAATTAATAAGATTTATGTATTTCCGCAACGATGACCATGATTATAGTCATACAATTTTTCATATAAGTATTTCTATCAACAGATGAATGTTAAAATTTGGACGGACAATCCTAGCCAGACCAAAATCAAAGCATTATAAATTTTCACCCGAGGATATCTATGGGTTGGGAAATCACCTTTCTAATTCTGATTGGAGGCCTACTCTTCCTTTTAATGAGTGGTATACCGGTCTTTGTCGCCTTCCTGTTGATTGATATTATCGGGATCATCTTTTTCATGGGCGGATTCCCAGGATTAAGTTCCCTTGTCAGAAGTATTATAGATTCAATAGGTATCTTTACCTTAGCCCCTGTACCCCTCTTCATCATCATGGGTGAAATTATATTTGTTTCAGGCATGGCTTCAAAAGCAATTGAGGTCGTTGAAAGGATTCTTAAGCGCCTGCCAGGAAGACTAAGTATGGTAGCCATTGGAGCAGGTGCACTATTTGATTGTTTGACTGGTTCTGCTCTTGGGACTTGTGCTATGTTTGGATCACTTCTTGTCCCGGAAATGGACAAGCGCAGTTATTCAAAGTACATGACCATGGGGCCAATCATGGCTGGCAGTGCACTTGCCGTTGTCATACCTCCAAGCACTCTAGCCATTATACTCGCAGCTCAAGCGGGAATTTCAGTCGGGAAGTTGTTGATCGCAGGATTTTTCCCAGGCATTCTCTTATCTTTTTTATTTGCTATTTATGTAGCCATAGCTTGTCTTATAAAGCCAAATTGGGCGCCAATAGGACAAAAAAAAGAAAAGTATGACTCCAATCTGATCAAGGATATCGTTAAGTATCTATTACCATTGACCTTCATCATCCTTGCTGTCCTGGGTGGTATATTTTCAGGGCTTGCAACGCCGACAGAATCATCTGCATTAGGGGCAACCGCAAGCTTTTTTCTGGCTGGTGTCTCTAAACGGTTATCTAAAGAGGCTGTCATCACAGCAGCAAAGAGGTGCTTGAGAATTTCCACAATGATTTTTATGATCGTTGCCGGATCAGTAGCCTTTAGTCAACTCCTTGCCTTTACAGGAATTACTCGCGGGATTGTGGAAATAGCATCTAATCTGCCTATTTCCCCGAAACTAATAGTAGCTGTCATACTCTTTATCTTAATACTAATGGGGACGATGATTGAACAAATATCCATGATCATGATTGGTGTCCCCATCTTTATGCCTGTTGTCCAGAGCTTAAATTTTGATCCGATCTGGTTTGGATTGCTCATGTTACTAAGCATCACTGTTGGACTAATCACACCACCGTTTGGTTTGCTTTTGTTTATTATGAAAGGGGTGACACCTGCAAAAAACACTATGACCGACGTCTATGCTTCTGCTTTTCCCTTTGTTTTGATCACCATCTTTGGCATTTTTTTGATTTATCTATTCCCTTGTATTACTATCTGGCTTCCAAATAAAATGTAATAATCATTTAAAATTTAAAATTTCAAATTATATTTTTGTAATTTTTTATATAGATGGGTCCTGTGTATACCCAATTTCTTTGCCGCTTCCGTTTTATTATAATTGTTTTCTTTTAATACATGACAAATTAATTCTTTTTCAGTAAAGGCATGCGAGTCCTTAAGAGTAGCAATATCACTTTCTTGACCATAACTTCGATGGTGGAGCATATACGGTGGTAAGTCCTGTACATCAATCACTTTGTCTGTCTTTTCTAATGCAAAAATTATTCTTTCGACAACATTCTTTACTTCTCTAACATTACCAGGCCAATAATACTCTATTAATACATTTTGAGCCTCCTGGGTTAAATGGATTTCTGAACTATTAGGTTTCTCCAAGCTAATCTCATACAAAATATGGTAAAAAATAGGCAGGATATCTTCCTTACGATCACGAAGTGGAGGAATATAAAGCGGTATAACATTTAATCTGTAAAAAAGGTCCTCCCGAAATTTTTTTTCTTCTACCATTTGCTCCAAGTCTTGATTTGTAGCTGCAATAATACGAAAATCTGAATATATAACAGAGATCCCGCCAACACGTTCAAACATCTTTTCTTCCAACACATTCAATAAGCTAGGTTGAATTTCTAAAGGTAATTCACCGATCTCATCAAAAAATATTGTCCCCTTATGGGCCAGTTCAAATTTGCCTGATTTCCCCTTATTATTTGCTCCAGTGAAAGCCCCTTTTTCGTAACCAAAGAGTTCGGATTCAACCAGTTCCTTAGGGATTGCCCCACAATTTATTCTAACAAATGGAAAATCTCTCCTATGACTTGCCAGATGTATTGCCTGAGCAAAGAGCTCTTTACCTGTTCCACTTTCTCCATAAACCAAGATTGGATGTTGAGTTGAGGCTGCTTTCAATGCTCTGGTCTTTAAAGATTTCATCTTTTCACTAGTAGAAACAATACTGTTGATTGTATAACGTATTGCCCTACAATTAGCTAGTTCCTGTTCATAATGTTTAACTTTTGATTCCAATTGAGATATTTTACGAGCCAGTTCTCCAACATCATGAACATCATAAAATTTTACCTGCCCAAAGACGGCTATAATATTTTCACCTTGCACTATTGGAATCCTTTGCACGACCATATTCTGGCCTTTTATCTTTACAATATGATTTATTTCCGGTTTTCCTGTCTTTCCAACAATATGCATTCGGCTATTCTCAAATATCTCCGTACAATGTTTGCCGATTTGTTCCCTTGGCTCCACTCCCAAAAATTCCCCATAGGGTTTGTTGAAAAAAAGGATATATCCCTTGTTGTCAGTAATAATAGCCCCCTCATAAAGATTTTCAAAAATAAGCCTAAATATCCTGTTGTCATTCAATTCATCCAAAAATCTTTTTTGATTGTTCATATCAAATATTTTCCTTTACAATGCCATCAATACTATATACTTGCATTTTAAGTAATTGTTTACTCGATTGAAAAAGATCTAAACTTATACTATTTTAACTTGCAATTTTATATTTTTTTATTTTATTATATAAAAGACTCCTATGGATACCAAGTTGCTTCGCTGTTTGTCTCTTATTAAAATTGTTTTCTTTTAGTACCCTTGCAATAATCTCCTTTTCAAAAACTGATTTCATATCTTTAAAACTTCCAAAATTACATCTGTTTTTATCATCTTTTTCCTGATAGTTACTATCTCTAATAAAATCTAAAGGCAGATCTTCTACATGTATAACATCATCTTCTTTTCTATCTTGAAAAATTAATTTTTTCATAAGATTTTTTAATTCACGAACATTTCCCGGCCAGCTATAGTCCTTTAAGACATGTTCTACTTCACTAGTTAACTGTATTTTTTGAAAATTATTTTCTTGAATGAGTTCATCCAAAAAATAATAGGCCAACATAATAATATCATCTCTCCTATCTCTAAGAGGAGGGATATTTAAGGTCAAAACATTCAATCTATAGAACAGGTCGTCACGAAATCTCTTTTCAATCAACATCCTCTCAATATCCTGATTAGTAGCTGCAATAAGACGAAAATCCGTGCGAATCCTGCTAGTGCCCCCTATTCTCTCAAATGTTTTTTCCTCTAAAATATTTAAGAGAGTTGACTGAAGATCAAAAGGCAACTCCCCTATTTCATCTAAAAAAATTGTACCCTTGTGGGCCAATTCAAATTTCCCAGGCTTCCCTTTTGTATCTGCACCGGTAAAAGCACCTTTCTCATAACCAAACAGTTCGGACTCTGCCAACTCTCTTGGAATTGCTCCACAGTTTATTTTAACAAAAGGAGAGTGCCTTCTAGAGCTAGTGTTGTGAACAGCCTGAGCAAAGAGCTCCTTACCGGTACCGCTTTCACCATATATTAATACAGGGAAGTCTGAATCAGCCATATTCAGAGCCTTCTTTTTCAAGGCTTTCATAGAATCAATTTGGCTTAAAATGTCTTTAAATTCGTACTGAGCATTATTAGTAGATCTAACCCCTGACAAGACTTGATCATGATAAGCAACCTTTGATTCCAAGTGGGAAATCTTTCTTATAAGTTCTCCCATATGGCTTATATCATAAAATTTGATCTGACCAAATACCGCTATAACCTCTTTATTATGTTTTATGGGGATACGTTGGACAATCATGTTTTGACCTTTGATATTCAAGACCTGGTTTATCTCAGGCTCCCCACTCTCAGCCACAAGATGCATGCGAGAATTTGCGATCACTTCTGTACAATGTTTACCAATCTGTGCTCTTGGGTCAATTCCTAAAAAATCACCATAAGGCTTATTAAAATAAAGAATATAACCTTTTTTGTCTGTGATTAATGCCCCATTATAGAGATTATCAAAAATAAGTCTAAACAACTCAATTTTCTCAAGAAACAATTCATTTTGACCATGTTGTTTCATAAATTCTCTCCAATGTATTTTTTTAGTCATCGGTTATATTGATGCTTTGGCCTAATTTTAAGAGTGGTTTTCAATTCAACATTCATCAGGT
>CAYUNZ010000127.1:5893-7588 GCA_964446205.1 uncultured Desulfohalobiaceae bacterium
AGACTATTTAACAACCTTTAATCCAGTAACAATTAAGGAGGGGCATTATGAAAGATTTTACTCCCTGGCCAGAAGAATTTGCCATAACATACAGAGAAAAAGGATATTGGCTGGATAAAACAATTGGTGAGATTATGGACGAAAATTTTAAACGCTATGCTGAACATACTGCTTTAATTGGAGATGATAACAGGATCTTCAGTTATGCCGAGCTAGAAAAATTGGTCAACCGCTTAGCTCTGCATCTGCATTCACTTGGTTTGAGGCTCTACGACAAGGTGGTGTTGCAGATACCCAATAAACCTGAAGTCGTCATCTCGTACCTAGCAATAATTAAAGCCGGCTGTATTCCAGTTATGGCTCTTCCAGCCCACAGGCAAACTGAAATCGAACATTTCGTCAGATTTAGCGACGCACGTGCCTTGGCCATAGAAAGCCAAATAAAGGATTTTGATTTTCAGGAAATGGCTTGTAATATTCAAAAAGAGAGCAATACCTTAGAGTTTGTACTTGTCACCGGAGCAGAACCAATAAAAGGATACTATTCGATAGATAAACTACTGGAAGATCCTATTGAGAAACGTATAGACCAGGAAGTATTGCCACGTCCAAATGCAAATTTTCCTGTAGTTTTCCAGCTTTCCGGAGGTACTACAGGCTTACCCAAATTAATCCCCAGGACCCACAACGACTATGTCCATAATTTTCTACAATGCGCTGAGATATGCAACTTCAATGAAGAAACAAAGGTCCTTATAGCTATTCCCCAACTCCATAATTTTGCTATTGCTTGTCCAGGTCTAAAATCAGTATTATCCAAAGGTGGATGTGAAATACTGACAAAGGATACAAGACCTAAAGCAATTTTGGAGTTGATCCAACGCTATAAAGTAACCCACTGGCAAGCAGTGCCAGCTATGATATTAAATGTCCTCAACTATCCCCATGTATCAGATTACAACTTAGATTCCTTAAAAATCATCATCTCCGGAGGTGCAAAGCTCAATCCTGAAGTAGCTATTAGAATTAAAGAAACTCTGAAATGTGATTTCCAAGAAGTCTTAGGCTTTGCCGAAGGTCCACTTTTATTCACTCGTTTAAACGATCCGGAAGAAGTCAAGATTCATACTCAGGGACGACCGATTTCACCAGGAGATGAGTTCAAAATTGTGCAACCTGATAGAAAAGAAGAGGTCAAACCCGGAGAAGTTGGAGAACTCTGGGTACGAGGTCCCCATACTATCCGAGGTTATTTTCGTGCCCCTGAACAAAATGCCAAAGATTTCACTGCTGATGGATTTTACAAGACTGGTGATTTGGTTAGTCTTCATCAAAGCGGTAATGTCATATACGAGGGTCGAGTTAAGGACATAATCAATCGCGGGGGGGAAAATATCAGTGCTGAAGAAGTTGAAAATCATGTACTTGCCCATCACATGGTTAGTGAATGTGCTGTAGTAGCCATGCCTGACCCTATAATGGGCGAAAAAACATGCGTTTTTGTAGTACCTAAACAAGATCAAGAGATTCCTTTAGAGGATCTCAATACATTCCTCTATCAAGAAAGAAAAATTGCCAAATTCAAGCTTCCAGAACGACTTGAAATTGTAGAAAGCCTTCCATTAACCAAAGTAGGTAAAATAAACAAAAAGCACCTACGAGAGTTGATCACAGCTCAAATAGAGAAAGAAAAAA
>CAYUNZ010000128.1:0-7566 GCA_964446205.1 uncultured Desulfohalobiaceae bacterium
TTACTAGACAGCTAATCATACTTTTTCTTATACAGGGAGTAGTAGGTTACTGGGACGACCAGCAGGGTAAATACAGTCGAAGCCAATAAACCGAAGATCAAGGCCCAAGCCAGTCCAGAGAATACCGGATCCAAGGTAATAGACCAGACCCCCAGGCCGGTAGTTATGGCTGTCAATACGATAGGCCTAAGTCTGGAGGCTCCACTTTTAATGATGGCTTCAGTAAAGCTTTCCCCCCGAGCCAGGGCATAATGAATAAACTCTATCAGGACCAAAGAATTGCGAATGACTATTCCGCCTAAGGCGATCATGCCTATCATAGCTGTAGCGGTAAAAAAGACCGGATTGGCATAACCCTGGATCGGAGGATTGGTTATCAGGTTCAAAATCCAGAATCCTGGCATTATCCCCAAGAGGGTTAAGGGAATGGCCAATAGGATGACAAAGGGTAGAAAGAAAGAGCTAGTTTGGACAATAAGCAAGATATAAATACCTATCAGGGCAGCAGCAAAGGCAATCCCCAGGTCCCTGAAGACCCTTAAAGTTATTTGCCATTCCCCTTCTCCATCCCATTTAACCTTGGTCCCCCAAGGCAAATCAGTCTTTTGGACTTTGGACTGCATATCCAAAATCGCTTCGGCAGGAGATCTTCCAGCCATCTCCGAGGTTACATAGACTACCCTTTTTAAGTTTTTATGATAAATAGGTTGTTCTTCCTTTTTCCAGCTAAAGTCTCCCAGTTCTCCCAAAGCCAGCATCTTGTTTTCTTTTGATTTGACAGGGATTTGCGATAAATTGGCTATCCCGATCCTTTTGGTTTTGGGAGGGAGAACATTGATCATTAAAGGCTTTCGTTCCTGGCCCAGATGTACAGTAGTAGGTTTAATCCCGCTCAAGGTCAGAGTCAGGATCTTGTTTATTTGATCTGAACTAACACCATGTAAGGAGGACTTTTCTCTGTCCAGGGCAAAAGACAGCTTTCTTTGAGGATCAATGGTCGTATCATCAATATCAGTTACAAAAGGCTCCTGATGCATTATCTTTGTTAATCTATTAGCTGTCTGGATCAAATCGTGGTAAGAGTTCTTTTCTTGGCCGTAGACTTCCCCGACCACAGTAGACAAAACAGGAGGTCCGGGAGGGACTTCCACAATCTTTAAAGCAGCATTATTCTTGGAGGCAATTCTTTCCAGATCTTGACGCAGACGTAAAACGATCTCGTGACTCTGCATCGACCTTTTGTCTTTGTCCAACAGATTGACCCTTATATCAGCTTGATTCTCCCCTTGTCTTAAATAGTAATGTCTGACTAGGCCGTTAAAGTCAATTGGTGAAGCAGTGCCGACATAAGAAACAAAATTAGTCACTTCCGGGACCTGTCTTAGGTAATTTTCAAAATCACCGACTATTGAACTAGTTTTTTCCATTGGTGTGCCCTCAGGCATATCTATAACTACTTGGAACTCATCTTTATTGTCAAAAGGGAGCATCTTTAAAGGGACCTTTCTAAGAACTACCAAAGACATGGAGGCCAAAAGGCCGATGATGATAATAACCATAAGGGTCCAGCGAAGAGACCTAAATTCCATGAAGGGAGTAAATATTTTTCTGTAAAGGGTTTCTGTAAAGTTTGGTCCTTTATTGTTTTTATGATCGGTTTTTTCCGGGTTAAGCTGTTGATTGATCTTTCCTAAGAGATGGTAGCTCATCCAGGGGACAATGGTCAGGGCGCATAAGGTAGAGAAACCGACAGTTAAGGGCACATTTGCCGCCATAGGAGCCATGTAGGGACCCATCATCCCGGTTATAAAGAACATGGGAGAGAAAGAGACGATGATGGCCAGAGTAGACATGATAACAGCCGGCAAGACCTCCTGGACTGCATTCAAGGTTGCCTTGTGCGGAGATGTCCCCCCTTTTCTGATGTGGCGTTGAATATTGTCGACATTGGTTATTGGATCATCGACTACCAAGCCCAAAGACAGGATCAAGGCAAACAAAGTCACCCTGTTTACGGTATAACCCAGGAGATAGTTGACAAAAAGGGCCAGGGAGAAACTGATGGGCACAGCCAAAGCTACAATAGCAGCTTCCCTGCCCCCCAGGGTGATGGTCAGCAAGATAACCACAGTCAATATGGCAAAAAGCAGATTTCTCAACAAACTGTTGACTTTGTCCTGAGCAGTCTTGCCGTAGTTACGGGTTATCTCCATTTTAACTCTGTCCGGGATGACCGTAGACTTTAATTCATCCACTTTGTCTAAGATATCCCTGGCCACCCAGACGGCATTAGTCCCCTTTTTCTTGGCCAAAGCCAAAGTTACGGCCGGAAAGGTTTCCTCCTTGAGATTGGATACGTGATCATCAGAAAGATCAATTGACCCAGAGTCTTTGGCCTTTGTCTTTTCAAAGTAATGGGAAAAGCCTATCCTTGTATAACAAGAGGGCTCTTCAGGTCCGTGGACAACTTTGGCCAAGTCCTTAATATAGACTGGTTTTCCCTGATGGACACCGACCATCAGGTTCTTAACCTCCTTGGCTGAATGCAAGAAGGAATTGCTGCTGACTTCGATGACTTGGTTGGCATAGGAAAAATTTCCGGCATTAACCGAAGTGTCGGCTCCTTTCAAGGCTTTGACCACTTCCAGAGCAGATATGTGCAAACCGGTCAGGCGATCGGGAGAAAGCTTTATCCTTATCTCTCTTTTCCTACCTCCGATGATCTTTGATCTGGAAATGTTTTTTACTTCAGTCAACCTGGACAGGACTTCCTGACCAGTTCTCCTTAATTGACAGTCATTGTAGGTCTTTGAATACAGGGTCAGGTTGACAATAGGGACATCATCTATTTCTACTGGCTTAACCAGCCAGCTCTTGACCAAGGGGGGGACCTGATCCTTGTGCATTCGGATCTGATTATAGAGCTTAACCAGAGATCTTTCCCTATCTTCTCCCACATAGAAACGAACCGTGACCAAGGCTTTGTTCTTTTTGGAAATAGAATAGACGTATTCGACACCGTCTATTTGCCACAACAGTTTTTCCAAGGGTGTGGCTACCAGTTTTTCAACTTCCTTGGCATTGGCTCCAGGGGCCTGGACATAGACATCAGCCATAGGGACCACGATCTGCGGTTCTTCCTCTCTGGGAGTGACCAGGACCGCAGCTGTTCCAAGGGCTAATCCCAATACAATGACAATGACAGAGAGCTTGGAATCCAGGAAGGCATTAACGATTTTGGGTATAAGGCCTTTTACTTCAGGATCATTTGTCTGGGGCATTCCTTTCTCCGAACAAGGCTATCTTCTCATTTCCGGATAGGCCGGACAGGACTTCTAGCTGATCTTGTCTCTCAGAACCGATCTCAACAAAGATTCTCTGCCAGCTATCACCTTTTTTGACAGTCACAAGATTTAACTGGCCTACCTCTTGGACAGCGGATTTAGGGACCAAAATAGCTTCTCTTTTTCTTGCTGGCAGAAAGAGCCTGCCGAACATCCCGGGATATATGCCGGGCAATTTGGGGAGTGAGATTTTGACTTTAAAGGTCCTGCTCTTGGAATCAGCATTTGGCTCAATTTCATCAACCTTTCCCTGAACTGTTTTATTTATAGAAGGGATATCGACCTTAAATCTCTGGCCGATGGAGACTATTGGAATGAGTTCTTCTCGAACCTGGGCCTCTAATCGTAAGCTAGCCCCATTTTGCAGTAATAAGATAGTTTTCCCTGGCCTGGCCAAATCTCCGGGATCGGAAAACCTTTTGGCTACCTGGCCCTTAATTGGGGCAGTTATTTTGCTATAACCCAGAGCTATTTGGGACTCTTCAACCAATTTCTTGGTCTTTTTGACTCTAAATCCGGCTTCCTGTAAACCGTCTTTGGCCTGTTGAAGTCTGGATTGGGCTTGAAGGTAATTGGATTCAGCCTTCTCCAAATCCTTTTTTGTGGCTACCTCAGTCGAATAGTATTTTTTAATCCGCGTGTACTGAGCCTTTCGCTGTTTATAGACCGCTTTGGCTGCCTTGATTTCTTCCCTGGCCCTGGCTAAACCGGATTGGACCATATTAAGTTTTTGTTTGCTCTGTTGCCATTTTGCTCTATAATTGCTGTCATCCAAAATCACCAGAATCTCGTCTTTTTCAACCATATGTCCTGGTCTGGATCTAATTTCCAGTATCTTGGCCCTGATTTGAGGTTGAATCTTGATTTGAGTCTTGGATTGGATTGTCCCCACTACTTTAGACCAAGCAATGACTCTAACCTTTTGGGCCTGTCCTATTCTGGTAGGTTCAAATCCTGATCCAGTCACAGACACTCTGTCCTTAGGTCCGATAAGGCCGGTGGCAAAAAAGCCACTTATATAAAGGATCAAAAAGATCAGAAAGGACAAACCGAGAACAAGGGTTATAACTTTCTTGTTTTTTGGTCTCATAGGGAAACCTTTTTTATACTTACCGATGGTTAACGTTTGCCGTGATGTTTTTTGCTTGCCTTCAACAGGTAAAGGACAACAGTTTACATCCTTTCTGTTTTCACCTGAAAAATCTCTTCAATCAAATGCTCCGTGTCCCCAATAACCCAAAGCCCTGGCCAAATCAGCCAGGGCTTTTTGTCTGGCAAAAAAGGCCAGGCTATAACGATATTGCGATCTTTTGAGATCCAGTTCTGCGTTCAAGTATCTGGTTATGGTAGAAGAACCCCCTTTATATTGTCTCCTGACCAATCGCAAAGATTCTTTAGCCTGCTTGACACTCTTTCTGGCTACCTCTTGTCTGGACTTAGCCTCCTTAAGCTGTAAAAGGGCCTTTTTGACCTCCAGTTGAATAGCTTGGGCAGTCTTTTTGTCCTGAGCAAACATCTCTTGTATAGATGATTCAGCTTGTTTAATTCTGGCTTGCCTGCTCAGACCGGAGAACAGATCCCAGTCAAGCCTGATTCCAATAGTCCAGTTCTCCCGGTTTTGATCAAAGGAAAGATTAGGATCATCGTGATAATACTTGCCCAGGACATTCACATTAGGCATATAATATGATTTGGCCTTATCCAGGGCTATTGCCCTCTTTATTACTCTCTGATGAATCTTTTTGCTCTCAGGTCTGTGCATCAAGGCATAATCTACTGCTTCCTGATAAGAATCAGGCAGCTCTGTTATTAGATCCAGTTCTTTTGATTCTGCCAACCTAAAATCTTTAGCCGCATTATATCCCAGCAGGTTGGACAGTGTAGATAAGCTCCTTTTGTACCTGTTCTTTGCCTTGACAAGATCCTCTTGAGCCATGGAAAGTCTGACTTGCATGGATAAAAGATCTGATTTCAGAGCCCCACCGGCCTTGTATCTGATTCTTGTCTGTTCAAGGTCTTTTTTAACAATTCGGATCGATCTTTGGGTAATATTGATGAGATCTTTGGCAGCTTTAGTATTATAGAAAGCGTTTATAACAGAAGACTTTAGTTGATTTATAACCTGTATCTTTTCAAGTTGGCTTATTTTTTTTCTTTTTTTGGCTATTTTCTTATTCAAGACATCCCTGCCGCCACGGAATAAATTCAATTTCCCTTGTATCCCTGTTTCATAGTTCTCAAACCAACCAGGATCATTAAAATCATCCGGGTCATTCATGTCGTCAGGGTCTACTTCTCTTTGATCAATATGTTTGAACCAAAAGCTTGAAGGGCAATCACCCTGGAGGTATTCAGTGTAAAAGGAAAGACTGGGCCAGAAGGCTGAATTGGCCTCTGCCAGAATTGCTTGGGCCTTTTTTAGACTTGCTCGGGATCTAGCAACATCTGGATTGTTCTTCAGTGCTAAATCAATTGCTTTTTCCAAGGTTAGAGTCTCTCTAAGTTCTGTTTTTTTTTCTTTGTTTCTCTTTTTAGACACTTTTCGATCATTATTTGTAACCTCATCTGTCTGGGCAAATTCTTGTCTTATATGCTCATAATCGTATGTTCCCTGTGATGGAAAACAACCAGTCAAAAGCATGATCACTAGAATAAGGTGAATTGATATCCAAGGCTTAATCCACATAAACTCTCATGTTAGGTGCTTGTTTTTTTATTAATTGAATAATGTAAGCTGATATGACTTAGGTTCACTTTATTGAGTGTTAGATTGACATCAATAGGAGTTTTCTGCAAGTATATTTATATAGATAGTATTTGAAAAAAGTCCAACAACTTGATAAGGGAACTACAATTCTGTTAATATTTATAGAACAAGGTTTAGCTGCAAATATCAGAATTGTTTCTGATTAAAATAAGTCTTTAGCCATAATTTGCTAATTTTTTTGAATTAAAGGAGGGTATGTTATGCCTATTGTAACTGTTTCCAGGGGATCTTATACACGAGGAACAAAGGTTGCTGAAGAATTGGCAGAAAAGATGGGGTATGAATGTATCTCTAGGGAAATTTTGATTGAAGCTTCCCAATTGTTCAATATCTCGGAAATAAAGCTGGAAAGGGCTCTTCACGATGCTCCTTCTGTACTAAATCGTTTCTCTTATGGTAAAGAGAAGTATCTTTCATATATTAGAGTAGCTATACTAAGGCATATGGTTAATGACAATGTAATATACCATGGACTTGGTGGTCATGTCTTTCTAAGTGGTGTCAAACATTTGTTAAAGGTTAGAATTAGGGCCGACTTTGAGAACAGAGTTAATGAAGAAATGAAGAGATCAAACATATCAATACAAGAGGCGCGTCAAATTTTGCAAAAAGATGATGATGAAAGGCGGAAATGGAATGTATATATTACCGGTGTAGATCCTTGTGATGCTTCTCATTATCATATGGTTTTCAATGCTAGCAAAATCCCTGTAGATGAGATTGTGGACATGATTTCTCAAATTCTCAGTCGCCCCTATATACAAAATACCCCGGAATCACAAAGTTATTTAAAGGACTTGTTACTAGCTGCTGAGGTAAAGGCTGCATTAGTAGAATCTCATCCAAAAACATATGTGACAAGTGAGAATGGAACTGTAATAGTGCGAACTGAAGGTTCTCTTGAACGAGAGCAAGCTTTGTCTGACAACATCAAGAAGTCTATCCCTGAGTTTTCGGAGCTAAAAGAGGTAAGAGTTCACGTAGTTCCTAGTATTTGGCAACCATAGACTATAGAGCTCTCTAAACCATACTATGGATGCTGTCCCAACCAGATGATGGATCCGAGAAATATTCTTATGAGTATAAAGGAAAAGCCTTTGAAGAAAACTCCTCCAACCTGGCTCTGGTAATTGAGGCATATGATACTTTAAATGATGATTTAGAATCCCAAATAATAAATAGATCCAGATATTTTACCCAGTTCAGTTCTGAAAAATGCGCCAGTTTGTCAAGTGACCTCAGTATCTTTGTGCCCTGCTTGCAGTTTCAGGAGTACAGCTATTGGGCGGAATTTGAATATGCAGGAAAGGATAGCGAGGGTAATCTCTTATGGAAGCTTAAAGACCTGGGAGAGAATTGACTTGTATGTTGTAAGCAGGAATATCAAACTCTGGTAGATCCCCCAAGCCGGTTTAAGAAGACCGGTTTGGGGATTTTTTTATTCCCAACCAAGGA